>NZ_JBVYOF010000036.1:0-69137 GCF_056133985.1 Chryseobacterium sp. L12
ACTAATTACGGATATTCAAATTATATTTATATTTGATTTATATAAAATCTACTATGATAAAATATTTTGCTGCCTTCTTCTTTTGTTTAAGTATACTATCTTTCGGACAAGTGATTAGTCCACCAATCCCGGCAGCAGATTCAAATGAAGAAGAATTACCTGCAGATGTAAATAAGATTTATAATTCTTCTGATCGTTTAAAAGCAAAATTTCCCGGTGGTGAAGGTATCTTCCGCAGGAAAGTTGCTGATGCAATCAATACAGAACTTGTAAAAGTTCAGCCTGGTGAAAGATCAGTAAAAACAAATATTATTTTTGTTGTTGAAAGAGATGGTTCTTTAAGCAGCATAAAAGCTTTAGGATCTAACAGTTCTTTTAACAATGCTGCAATTAATGCAGTAAAAAGCGTTAAAATAAAATGGCTTCCTGCAGTTTATAAGGAAGCTCTAGTCAGAAGCAGATTTAATCTGCCACTTACACTAGCAATAGCCGAATAATTTACTATTTCCCAATCATCTTCTTAATTGCATTCAGTTTCATCAAAGCTTCAATCGGCGTTAACGTATTGATGTCGATTTTCGTTAATTCTTCCCTGATATTTTCCAAAACAGGATCATCCAGCTGAAAGAAAGAAAGCTGCATATTTTCTTCAGTTACTCTTTTGATGTTTTCAGACGACCCGTTTTGAGAACGGCTTGCTTCCAAAGTTTTTAGAATTTCGTTAGCTCTGTTGACAACTTTTGAAGGCATTCCCGCCAGTTTTGCCACATGAATACCAAAGCTATGCTCACTTCCGCCCGGAATTAATTTTCTTAAAAAGATAATATTCCCCTTATTTTCCTGAATAGAAACGTGAAAGTTTTTTATCCGGTCAAAATTCACGTTCATTTCATTCAACTCGTGATAATGTGTTGCAAATAAGGTTTTTGCCTGTGTTGGATGCTGATGAAGATATTCTGCAATTGCCCAGGCTATGGAAACCCCGTCGTAAGTGGAAGTTCCGCGACCAATTTCGTCTAATAAAATCAAACTTCTGTCTGAAATATTATTTAAAATGTAAGCAGCCTCATTCATTTCAACCATAAAAGTTGATTCGCCTGCAGAAATATTATCGCTCGCTCCTACTCTTGTGAAAATTTTATCTAAAACTCCTATTTCCGCATATTTTGCTGGTACAAAACTCCCGATCTGTGCCATTAAACAAACAATAGCTGTCTGCCGAAGAATTGCCGATTTACCCGCCATGTTGGGACCGGTTACCATGATAATCTGTTGAGAATCTTTATCTAAAAAAATATCATTCGGGATGTATTTTTCACCTAAAGGAAGTGCATTTTCAATAATAGGATGTCTCGCTTCTTTCAGATCGATGGCGAAACCTTCATTTAAAACAGGTTTTGTATAGCTTTCAGAAACAGCCAGTTCAGACAAACCAACCGCAACATCAAGCTGTGCGATGATATTAGAATTTTCCTGAATTTTATCAATATAAATCATCGTATCGGAGCAAACTTTACGATAGAGTTCGTTTTCCAGAACACTTATTTTTTCTTCTGCTCCTAAGATCTGATTTTCGTATTCTTTCAGCTCTTCGGTGATGTACCGCTCTGCATTTACCAAAGTCTGCTTTCTCAGCCATTCTGCAGGAACTTTATCTTTATGGGTATTTCTTACTTCAATAAAATATCCGAATACATTATTAAAGTCTATTTTAAGGCTGGAAATTCCGGTTCTTTCAATTTCTCTCTGGCACATTTCATCCAGAAAGCCTCTTCCTTTGTTTTGAAGCCCGCGTAAACGATCAAGTTCTTCAGAAATATTTTCTTTGATAACATTTCCTTTGGCAAGATTCACCGGAAGTTCTTCATTCAAATGATTTTCGAGTAAAACAGTAAGTTCTTCTAAATTATTTAAAGGTTCAAGCCAAGCTAAAACATCCGCATGAGGATGTATCAATCCTTTTATTTTCTGAATGTTAATAAGGCTTTGCCGAAGATAACCTAATTCTTTAGGTGAAATTTTTTCTGCCGCCAGCTTTCCCATCAATCGGTCTAAATCTGAAATAGAGCGGAGCAAAATTGAAATCTCGTATTTAAGCTGATCATTTTCGTTAAGAAAATCAATCAGGGAAAGTCTTCTGGAAATTTCATCTACCGACTTCAAAGGCAGGATGATTCTTCTTCTCAAAAGTCTTCCTCCCATCGGCGTGGAAGTTTTATCAATAATATCTAAAAGAGATTTTCCTTTCGGATTGCTGGGATAAACAATTTCCAGATTTCTCAGCGTAAAATGATCCATCATCAGATAATCTTCCTGCGGAATCACCTGAATTTTGGTAATATGCGAGAGCAGATTATGATGGGTATCTTCTACAAGATAAGCAAAAATAGCACCTGCAGCTGTAATTGCCAATGATAAACCTTCAATACCAAAACCCTTGAGAGAATTGGTTTTGAAATGATTAGTCAGTTTTTCGTAAGCAAAATTATGCTGATAAGCCCAGTCTTCCAGCTTGAAAACATTTTTATTTTTCAGCTGTTCCGGGATTTGTACGCTTCGCTGATAAATAATCTCGCTAGGATCAAAAGTACTGATAATGTGAAGCAGTTTTTCGAGATTTCCTTCGCTTACCAGAAATTCTCCGGTAGAAACATCTACCAGTGCGATTCCGTATTTTTCTTTTTCTTTGTGGAGGGAAAGAAGAAAATTATTCTTTTTAGACGTTAAAACCTGATCATTGAATGTTACTCCGGGAGTTACCAGTTCTGTAACGCCGCGTTTTACAATTCCTTTTACCGATTTCGGATCTTCCAGCTGGTCGCATATAGCCACTCGCATCCCGGCTCTCACCAGTTTTGGCAGATAAGAATCTACGGAATGATGCGGAAATCCCGCCAATTCTATATGCCCTTCCCCATTGGCTCTTTTTGTTAAAACAATTCCCAGAATCTGAGACGTTTTCACGGCATCCTGCCCGAAAGTTTCGTAAAAATCACCCACTCTGAAAAGCAAAAGTGCATCAGGATATTTCGCCTTGATGGTATTGTACTGAGTCATTAAAGGAGTTTCTTTTTTCGCCGCTTTTGCCATGGAATCTGTCTTAAAATTGGGATGGTAAAAGTAAGAAATAAAACAGAAGCATTCAAGAAGGCCAAACCCAAGATGAGAGTCAGGATAAAAACTCTAAAAATAGTATCTTTGTAAAAAGAAATCAACCAAATATGACCATCAAAGAAAAACAGCAGGAAATCATTGACGAATTTGCCTTTCTGGAAGACTGGGAACAGAAATATGAATATATTATTGATCTCGGAAAAGAACTTAATGGACTTTCTGACAACAAAAAAACAGACGAAAATCTGATCAAAGGCTGCCAAAGCAAAGTCTGGATTGATGCTGATTTCAAAGACGGAAAATTGTTTTTTGATGCAGATTCTGACGGTATTCTGCCTAAAGGTATCGTTTCGCTTCTTATCAGCATTTACAGCGGTCATTCTACACAGGAAATTCTGGACTCTGATTTTGATTTTATTTCACAAATCGGTCTGCAGGAATTTTTATCCCCTTCCAGAGCCAACGGATTGATGGCAATGACCAAGCAGATTAAGTTTTATGCGGTTGCTTATCAATTGAAATCATAAAGAGTGGCAAGAATATTAGCATATCGTTTTTCAGCATTTGGAGATGTCGCGATGACCGTTCCGGTCTTCAGAGAGTTTCTGGAACAGAACCCGGAAGTTGAAATCGTAATGGTTTCCAGAAAAAATTTTGAACGGCTATTTACTGATGTTCCGAATGTTACATTTCATGGAATTGATGTTGATGACTATAAAGGATTTTTTGGAGTAAGAAGGCTTGCCAAAGAATTGATCAGCTTATACAAACCAGATTATGTAGCCGACCTGCATGATGTGATCCGCACCAAAATTTTAAATAAGATATACATCAGAAAAGGGTTTAAAGTTTTTAAAATCAATAAAGGAAAGCTGGAAAAAGAGGATCTTACAGACATTTGGAACCTGAATAAATTTCAGCTGAAAAAAACAACAGAACGCTATGCAGATGTTTTTCGGGAAATGGGTTTCAAAGTAGAACTCTCCCATCAGCTTCGACCCAATTCAGAAAAAAAATCCGGAATCGGATTTGCACCGTTTGCACAGCATAAAGGCAAAATGCTGCCTTTGGAAAAGTCATTTGAACTGGTAAAAATTCTTTCCGAAAAAAATACGGTTTATTTTTTTGGCGGCGGCAAAAAAGAAATTGAAACGCTTGAAAATTGGGAGCAGCAGATTCCCAATACAAAAAGTTTAGCAGGAAAGCTCAGCCTTTCGGAAGAACTTGATAGAATTTCCGGACTGGAAGTGATGATCTCTATGGATTCTGCCAATATGCACTTAGCGAGTGTTGTTGGGACAAGATGCGTTTCCATTTGGGGTTCCACACATCCTTTTGCAGGATTTTTAGGATTCGGGCAGAGCGAAAATGATGTAGTTGAAATCAAAGATCTCACCTGCAGACCGTGTTCTGTTTTCGGGGACAAAGAATGTTTCCGCGGAGACTGGGCTTGCCTCGGAGAAATAAGCATTCAGCAGATTTTAGACAAAATATAACTGATGAAGATCTCTGTATGCATTCCCGTCTATAATTTTGATGTGCGAGAACTGATTACGGATCTTAAGGATCAAATCGAAAAAGATGTTCTTAACGCAGAAATTATTCTTATAGATGATGCATCCGACTCAAAATTCAAACAAATCAATCAGGAAATCTCTAAAATCTGTGATCAGGTTATTTTTCTCGAAAAAAACATTGGAAGATCTAAAATAAGAAATCTCTTTTTGCAATATGCAAAGGGTGATTACCTGCTTTTTCTGGATTGTGACGGAAAACTGATTTCTGAAAATTTCATGAACAATTATTTTGGTTTTTTAGACTTAAAACCCAATTTATCAATTGTTTACGGGGGAAGAACGGCAATATCGAACCCGATCTCACCTGAATATATTTTAAGATGGAAATTCGCCTCTGAAAGAGAAAACTTATCTTTGATTGAGAGAGAGAAAAAGCCTTATTTAAGTTTTCAGACTAATAATTTTTTGATCAGCAGAAAAATTTTTAAACAGGTTCAATTTAACACTTCACTTAATAAATACGGTTACGAAGATCTGATTTTTGCCATGGATTTAAAAACCCTTCAAATTTCGGTTGATCATATTGAAAATCCTGTTTTAAATGATGATATTGAATCCAATGAAATTTACCTGAAAAAAGTAGAAGAATCTATAGAAAATCTGGCTATTTTACTCAAAGATAAAACGCTGAACATAAAATTATCAGAAATAAAAATTGTAAAAGCTTATCAAATAATTTCTATCATAAGTATCTTGAAATTTACTATATCTAAAATTTTAAACACTTTTGAAAATAGTTTTAAGAGGAACCTTTTATCAGCCCATCCTAATTTACGGATTTTAGATTTTTATAAACTAGGATTGCTTTTGAGAAAATAAAAAAATCTCCCTTAAAAAGAGAGATTTCTGTGGGTCCTGAGGGATTCGAACCCCCGACCCTCTGGGTGTAAACCAGATGCTCTGAACCAACTGAGCTAAGAACCCGAATTTTTTTTAAAGGTTTCGTTTCCTTTCTGTGGGTCCTGAGGGATTCGAACCCCCGACCCTCTGGGTGTAAACCAGATGCTCTGAACCAACTGAGCTAAGAACCCTCTATACTTGTTTTCTCGTTTAGAGTGGTGCAAATATACAACTTATTTCACATTCTCCAAATTTTTTTCTAAAAATTCTCCCACTACAAAATTGCTTCCACCAACAAAAATCATTTCTTCTTCTGTACATTCTTGTTTTGCAGAAAGATAGGCTCCCTGCACAGAATCAAAAATTTTATAATTAATTTTTGCACCTAATAATAAATTTTCATAATCTTTAGGATCACGACCCCGATGAATAGCTGGTTTAGCAAAATAAAATAAGGAATTTTCAGGAAGCAAAGCCATCACTTCATCTATTTTTTTATCATTCACAAAACCTAATATAATATGTTTGCGTTTATCAATACTTTCCAACTGCTGAAAAACATACTCCAGTCCTGCCTGATTGTGTCCGGTATCACATATCGTAAGCGGATTTTTTGAAAACTGAAACCACCTTCCGATAAAACCTGTATTTTGATGAACATTCAGCAATCCTTTTTCAATGTTTTCTTCAGAAATGGTTACGCCTGACCTCTTTAATTCATCAATCAGCGCTAAAACAACTTTGATATTTTTCGCCTGATAGTTTCCTTCTAAATCTGATTTTAAATCTGACTGTATGAGCGTTGCATCAATTAACGGAGCTTTCTCATTTTCAGATTTAGCTCTGATGATATTTTTAACCGTTTTATTATCATCTCCTAAAACTACAGGAATATTATTTTTAATGATTCCCGCCTTTTCAAAAGCGATCTCTTCAATCGTATTTCCTAAAATATTCTGATGATCAAGCTGAACATTGGTAATTGCAGAAACTAAAGGCGTAATAATATTGGTAGAATCTAACCTTCCCCCCAAACCGACTTCAATAATGGCAAAATCAATTTTTTGCTGATAGAAATATTCAAATGCCATGATGGTGGTAAATTCAAAAAAAGACGGGCGAATATTTTCTGGAAGATGTTTTAGTTTTTGAATAAAATCAAATACAAACTTTTTATCACAGTTTTTACCGTTTACTTTGATTCTTTCGGTAAAGTCAATAAGATGAGGTGAATTATATAATCCGATTTTATAACCAGCCTCCTGAAGAACAGAAGCCAGCATATTGCTTGTAGAACCCTTCCCATTGGTTCCGCCAATATGAATACATTTTATTTTATCCTGAGGATTTCCGAAAAAAGCACACAGATCTCTGATATTATCCAATCCTGGCTTATAGGCTTTTTCACCATCAATCTGATAATTCGGAGCCTGCACAAAAAGCCACTCCACCGCTTGTTGATACTGTTCGTTTGTCATAACGCAAAATTCTCAAATCTTTTACTATTCTGAAACAATATTTTTTGTTTTTTGTAACTTTTTTCTGTTCTCTTCGTCTAATGGAGAAAAGCCGACACAAACCCATTATCGAATGAGTTTGTAAAATTTGAAAAAAATAATATTTCATTATGAAATCGCCTTGGCAATTATGAAACATAATATCCGTGAATGGTGATTGCATATAGCTTAAAAATAGACATCTACATATGAAAAAAGTTTTGACGATTGTTTTAGGATTAGTCTTTGCAGGAATAAATGCTCAGGAAAAATGGTCTCTGAAAGAGTGTGTAGATTATGCAGTGAAACATAATCTTCAGGTAATTCAAAATGAATATTCAAAACAAATACAGGATACTAACCTGAAAATTGCCCAGAAAAACTATCTGCCGTCCGTAAGTGCGAATATGGGAAACAATGTAAGTTTCGGACAGGCATCTTTAGGGACAGGAAGTATCAGAAACGACCGATATAGCAACAATGTAAATATTGGAGCAGACGTTTTGCTTTTTAATAACGGAAGGCTTGAAAAAACGATCAGAAAAACCGAATTTGACGTAGAAGCCAGCCAATACGACATTGAAACAGTTAAGAATGATATTTCGCTTCAGATTGCAAGACAGTATTTAACTACTTTGCTCAACAAAGAAATTGTAAAAATTGCTCAAAGTGCAGCAGAAAATGCTAAAAAACAATATGACAGAGCAAAAATCACGACAGAAGTAGGAACTACGGCACAAACTATTGTGGCGGAAGCCGAAGCTGCATGGGCGAGAGAAAAACAGAACCTGAAAACAGCAGAAATTAATGTAGACAGAAGTTTATTTGCTTTGGCACAGCTTCTCCAGCTTAAAGAATACAAAGATTTTGATGTAGAAGATGTGGAAATTTCCGAAACACTGAGTCCACAGCTTATTTCGGTAAATGATGTTCTGGAGACTGCTTACGAAACACAGCCACAGGTAAAAGCAGCGCAGAGCAGAATAAAAGCCGCTGAAGCTCAGACAGAAGTGACCAAAACAGCTTTTTGGCCCACTTTAACAGCAAGTATCGGATTAGGAACATTTTACAACAACCTATTGAATACTAACAACGTTGGAAGTAGTTTTTTTTATGTAAAAGAAGGCAGTCTTTTTCAACAGTATAAGGACAATTTCGGACAGCAGGGCGGGGTAAATCTCAATATTCCTATCTTTAATAAAGGAATCACCAAACTTCAGGTAGAACAGTCTAAGATTAATGAATTTATCGCCAAAAATGCATTAGAACAACAAAAGCAGGCCGTAAGACAAAATGTACAGCAGGCTCAGTTTGATGTCGATGCCAATTATGAAGTATATCTTGCTGCAGTAGAAGCTGAGAAAAGCACAAAACTGGCAATGGATTTTGCAGATAAAAGCTATGCTGCGGGGCGTACAACCATTTACGACCTCAATATCGCAAGAAACAATTACGCCAATGCACAAGGTTCTGTAGAACAGGCAAAATATAATTACATTTTCAGTTTAAAATTATTAAATTTCTATGCAGGAATTCCGCTAAGTTTGTAGAATGTCTATTCAGTCTTTGCAAAATTATTTACCTGAAAATACGCTGCCGCATTTGAAAAAATGGTTTGCGGATCATTATATCCATATCAAAATAACGAAAAACAGAGAATCTAAGCTTGGAGATTACAGAAAACTGAAAGATCAGTCTCACGAAATCACCATCAACTCTACCCTTTCTCCGCAGCTTTTCTTTTTTGTGCTTACTCATGAGCTGGCGCATCTCGTCGCATTTGAAAAATACGGAAGAAAAATAGCTCCTCACGGTTCTGAATGGAAGCACACGTTTCATCTTATGCTTTTAGAAAGCATTGATGTTTATACAGAAGATTTAAGACCTATTATTGCTGATTTTTCCCGTGCGCCCAAAGCCAACTTTATGGCAAGTCCGGAATTGGTACAATATTTTGACATGAGCAATGATGAAGACGGTTCGGTATGTATCCATGAGCTGATAAACGGTGACCATTTTATATACAGAAACGGAAAATACGTTTTGCAGGGTCTGATTAAAAAGAACTATCTTTGTACTCATCTGGCTACCGGAAGAAAGTATTCTTTCAGACCTTTGGCGAGAGTGATAAAATGCAGTTAAATATGTCGAAATCAGATCAATACTGCGTGATAATGGCAGGAGGAATCGGAAGCAGATTCTGGCCCTTAAGCACACAGAAATTTCCAAAACAGTTTCAGGATATTTTAGGAACGGGTCGTACGATGATTCAGCAGACCTATGACAGGATCAGTAAAATTATTCCTAACGAAAATATTTTTGTAATTACCAATAAAGAGTACATCGCCCTTTCTCATCAGCAGCTTCCTGAAATTCCGGAACGGAATATTGTAGGAGAGCCACTGATGAAAAACACCGCCGCCTGCAATCTTTATATGGCAAATAAAATCGCAGAAATCAATCCTGAAGCAACCATGATTGTTTTGCCGGCGGATCATTTAATTTTAAAAGAAGAAACCTTCCTTGAAAAAGTAAAGCTGGCTTTTGAAATTGCCTCCGGGAACGATTACCTGGTAACACTAGGAATCACTCCGACAAGACCCGATACAGGATACGGATATATTCAGTTTGTAGAAACGAAAGATTCAGATTATTATAAAGTAAAAACATTTACCGAAAAACCGATTCTGGAAATTGCTAAAAGTTTCCTGGAAAGCGGTGATTTTCTTTGGAATGCCGGAATTTTTATCTGGAATGTACAATCTATTCAAAAAGCTTTTGAAAATTTTCTTCCGGAAATGACACAGCAGTTTACGGTGTGCGAATACAATGCGGATAATGAAACCAGCTGTATTGAACTTATTTATCCTAAAATCCAGAAAATATCCATTGATAACGGAATTTTAGAAAAAGCAAAAAACGTTTACGTAATTCCCGCAGATTTAGGCTGGAGCGATCTAGGAACATGGACTTCTGTTTTCGAAAACAGCGAGAGAGACCAGCATGATAATTCTATCAATATCAAAACTGCCCTTACTTACGATTCTAAAGGAAATATTATTCATATTAAAAATAATAAAGCAGTCGTGATAGACGGATTAAAGGATTTTATCGTTGTAGATACAGACAAAGTTCTTTTAATCTGCCCGAGACAGCATGATCAACAGATTAAGGACTATGTTTTAGATCTTAAAAGCCTTAAAAAAGGCGAAAAATATATGTAAAACATGGCATGATTTGTGTCGCTTTTTCTAACTATGACATTATATAAAAGTACTTTTTTTTCGGTTTTCTTCTTTCTTGGGATATTTTCTTTTTCTCAGGAGAAGAAAAAATTCGCCAATGTAGAAGGTGTTTTATCTAATATTTCACCAGATCACCAAACAGCAGATTTCTGGGTTTTGGTACATAACAGCTACGGAAGAAATAAAGAAATCAAAGTTTCCGGAACGAAAAAAGATTATACTCCGCAGTTTTCAGGATTCAGTCTGAGACCGGGAGAAGAAAGTTTTTTCTACATTGTTTCCGGCAAAGGCGATCAGACCACTTACATTACTGATATTAAAGACCTTAAAGGCTTTATCGGAAAGGTTAACAATGTAGATGAGGCTGCCTTATCTGCTGTTCTTGAAGGATATATGATAGATGAGCAGTTTGTAGATGTTGCAGCCAATCATTACGAAGACAAAAACAATTACTATCTGGATCTGGGGAAAGTTACCTCAACCGAATGTCCTTATCAGAAGACCCATTATACATTAACGGTCAGCAAAGCAACCGGAAAGATTTCAAAAGTAGAAGATCACGGATCTTACATGGAAGTTTATACTAAAAACTGCAAGAACAACCCAAGACTTTTAAAATTGGAAAAGAAAGAAGAGCCAAAAGATGAATCATCAAAACAGCCCACTAAAAAAAGAAAATAATTTTTACGAGACCGAAAGGCTTTTCATTCGTCCTATGTCTTTGGAAGATGCCGGTTTCATTTTTGAGCTGTATAATATGCCTTCTTTCATCAAATACATCGGAAACAGAAATATACAGACTGTTGATGATGCAGAACAATATATTCAATCCAAATTCTTACCTCAATTTGATAAGTTGGGTTTTGGGAATTATCTTGTTATTTTAAAAGAAGGAAATCATAAAATCGGCGGCGTAGGAATATTTGAAAGAGATGGTCTGGATATCATGGATATTGGTTTTTCCGTACTTGAAAAATATGAAGGCAAAGGTCTGATGTTTGAAGCTGCACAAAAGATATTGTCTGTCGGAATGAATGATTTTGGTCTTAAAAAAGTTTCAGCCATTACCACCAAAGACAATTTTTCTTCCCGTAAACTGATTGAAAAACTGGGTTTAAAATTCAAACAAATGGTTACACTGCCGAATGACTCAGAAGAACTGATGTATTTTGAGACAGAATAAGATACAAGTAAATAATAGATTTTATGTAAGTTAGTCTGTTCTTTAGTTTTACCGCCCTGAAAAACAAATACCTATAATTGAGCGAAAATACAAATCTTTAACTTGTATAATCTTTATTCTTCACGTATTCCGTTACAAAACCTTAAATTCGCAGAAATATATATCTCAACAATGAAAAAAACCTTATTTACCTTAGCATTGCTTACCGGAGCCAATCTTGTGTTTGCTCAAAAAACATATACTGATGAGCAAAAAGCGTCATATTATATTGGTCTTGATATCGCAGAAAATATGAAAAGACAAGGCTTTCCTGCAGATGCAGAGCTTTTGGCGCAAGGCATTAAAGACGCACTTACAGAGAAATCTGCACTTTTCCCGAAAGAAGAAATGGGAACTTTCCTGCAGGGTTTTATGCAAAAGCAAAACGAAAAGAAACAAGCCGAAACTAAAGTAAAAGCTGAAGAAAACAAAAAAGCTGGAGCAGATTTTCTTGCTAAAAATAAGCTGAAAAAGAATATAAAAACTACGGCAAGCGGTCTGCAATACGAGGTTTTGAAAGAAGGTGACGGCAAAACAAAACCAACAGCTTCAAATACAGCAAATGTAATGTATACAGGAAAACTGATGGACGGAACTGTTTTTGACTCTACCGACAAGAATGGCGGAAAACCTATTGAACTTAACTTATCCAGCGTAATTCCCGGATGGACAGAAGGAATACAGTTGATGAGCAAAGGAGCTAAATACAGATTTTATCTTCCTTCAGATCTTGCTTATGGAGACAATGGAGCAGGAAACGTAATTCCTCCCGGAGCAACACTTATTTTTGATGTTGAGCTGGTAGATTTTAAATAAATTCAGCTATTCAATAATTAAAAGAAGCAGTCTTAAAGTGCAATTACTTGCTTTTTGAAACTGCTTCTTTATTCTTTAAAAAACAGTTATCCTTCCAAAATCTGCTGAGCCGCAGTTTTTGAAGTCACCTTATCAATAACTCTGGTACAGCTTCCTTTTTCATCGAACATAAAAGTTGTTCTTACAATTCCCATATAAGTTTTTCCGAATGTTTTCTTCTCCTGCCACACTCCGAATTTCTCAATAATTTCCCTGTTTTCGTCAGCAATCAGGTCATACGGAAAAGCAAATTTGCTGTGAAAATTTTTCTGCTTTTTTACAGAATCTCCGCTGATTCCCAACAATTGAAATCCGGCTTCCTCCAGTTTTGAATAATTATCACTCAGATTACAGGCTTCTACCGTACAAGTGGGTGTACTGGCTTGAGGATAAAAGAAAACAACTAATTTTTTTCCAAGGAAGTTTTGGGAGTTTACAGCTTCTCCGTCCTGATTTGTTCCTTCAAATTTTGGCAATTGGTCTCCTACTTTCAGCATAATGATTTATTTTTGTTCAAATTTAATGTTTTAAATGACAAAAAAGCAAAGAGCAGAGCTGGTACAGACCGAACTGGAAAAATTATATCCGGAAGTTCCTATTCCGCTGGATCATACTGATCCGTTTACCCTCATGGTTGCCGTTGCGCTTTCTGCACAGACAACAGATAAAAAAGTGAATCAGGTAACACCTCAGCTTTTCAGCGTAGCCGGAACACCGGAAAAAATGGCTAAGCTGGAAGTTTCAGAGATTAAAGAACTGATTAAAGAAATCGGTCTTGCCAATACGAAAGCCAAAAATCTGAAGCGAATGGCAGAACTTCTTATGGAAAAACACAATGGTATTGTTCCGCAAACGTA
Organism: Chryseobacterium sp. L12; assembly: GCF_056133985.1. Classification (NCBI taxonomy): domain Bacteria; kingdom Pseudomonadati; phylum Bacteroidota; class Flavobacteriia; order Flavobacteriales; family Weeksellaceae; genus Chryseobacterium; species Chryseobacterium sp. L12. The sequence continues at coordinate 13,207 of NZ_JBVYOF010000036.1, forward strand.
CGAAGAGCTGGAAGCACTTCCCGGAGTAGGACACAAAACGGCTTCTGTTGTGATGAGTCAAGGTTTCGGATTTCCGGCGTTCCCTGTTGACACGCATATTCACAGATTAATGACCCAATGGAAACTCACTTCTGGCAAAAACGTTATTGAAACAGAAAAAGACGCCAAAAACATCTGGAAAAAAGACGTTTGGAATAAACTCCATCTTCAGATTATTTTCTATGGAAGAGAATATTCGCCAGCAAGAGGAAAAGGAGAAAGAGATTTCATTACGAAAATGATGTTTGGGAAGTAAAGTTTTGAGAGTAATTTCAATAAAGCTTATTTCCTATATTTTTAAACCAAAGTTCGGTACTTTCTTCTGCGGGAATATTGAGCTTTGTCCTCAGATTGTGTTTGCGGTTCCGTACCGTACTTATGGTACGGAAAGTATAATTGGCAATATCTTTTGTATTGAAACCCAAATAAATATACGCACATAAAGTAAGCTCTGAAACCCGCAGTCTCGGGTTTACTTTCAAAAGATTACTGATAACATGAGGATAAATTTCCTGAAATCTGGTGAAAAATTCGGGACTGTTATTTTTAGCCAGCTGTATAATGTCGTCAAACTTTTCGTTTACTTTTTGCTGTAACTGAAGGTTTTCCTCTTCTTTAAGACTAATTTCCATTTCTTTCTCAAGAGATTTTGCCGAAAACTTTTTTCTGGAAATAAAATAGATCACAGCAAACAACAGAACTATTGCAAATATGATAAGATACAGCTTAGAAAAAGATTTTTTTGAGCTTTCCTCTTTTTCTTTGATCACTTTTTCTATTGGTAAATGCTGTATTTTTTGTCTTTCTGCTAAAAGACTGTCTGTAATAGCAGTATATTTTTCTAAGTTTTGAACAGACTTCTTATCATCTTTAAGCGATTTGTAAGCTTTTGCCAGCATCTTGTGTGTCTCTTTAACATCCTGTGGCTTGTTGAGCTGTTTTGAGATTGCCAAGGATTTTTCCAGATAGAAAACAGCTTTCGCGTAATCATTTTTTTCCATAAAATACCGTCCTTGGTTTCTTTGTAAAATAGACTCCTGAAATAATGGGAACTTTTTCGTTGCTGCCATTTTTTCTCCTAAATCCAAATAGAATTTTGCAGAATCTAAGTTTTTCCTGAAAGACAGAAAGTACTTTGCCAGTCTTGCTGAATTGTAAACAGTAGGCCTTGATTTATGAGCTTTTGTGAGACTCCGGTATAATTTATTTATTTCTTTCTGCTCTTCGTAAATTACAGATTGCAGCCCATAGAAGTATTCAAGATTAATTTTGTCATTATTCTTTTCAGCAATACTGATTGCCTTATCGTAATATTTCAATGCAAGATCATTAAACCCGAGATTTTGATAATTTCTTCCATATCCTCCATTAATCCTGGATTCCAGATATTTATCCTTTATAGCTGCATTTTTTTCTGCTGCAATATCCAGATACTGCAGACTTTCTTTTGTTCTGAATAGATTACTGCAGATGTTGGCTGCACGTACATATGCCTTTAATGCGCTTTTATCCTCATTCAACTGTTCATAACCCGATATGACTTCTTTACAAACAACAAGAGATTCATCAAGTTTACCTTCTTCAAAAAGCATTTTTACTTTTTGGGAGAATAGAGAATCAAGCTCATTTTTGGTCTTCTGCCCCGAGTAAGAAGCAGAAAAAAAAACAAGCAGAATAATGGTTATTATTTTAGTTAAATGCATGAGTAGATATATGAACTTTTTCAACAATAAATTGTCCACATTTTAGTTGTAAATTTAAAACAAAAAGACAGAATAAATCTGTTTTTTTACTGAATAGCAAAAGCACTAATCACATTTTCGCCCCATGCTCCTCCCACATTTCTCAGTCTTCCGGGAAGAGAAGCTGAAGATTTCGTTATTCCTCCGATGATCAAATAGTATCTTTTGGTGGATGTGCCGTTGTTATTAAGCGTAAGAGACCCGTTAATCATCGCATATTTAGGAAAAGACGACAAAGGAGCCGGACCATTAAAAATATTACTCAAAAAAACAGTTCCTTCTAAATCTGATGTAGGAGAATAAGGACCTCCTCCTGCAGTAATTCCCGCTGCATCACTCAATGTGGCTCTTGTCCAAAACCAATCATCCCTTGTAAGACTTGTTGCAGCAGAATTATTATCATATGCCAAAAGCAAAGAAATATTGACCTGCCAATTGCCCGGCGCCAAATCTATGTATGAAGTAGTGCCGTAAAACCCGGTAGAGAAATTAGCCGAATTAAAATCATAAGCTGAATTATTGAGCAAAAGATTAAACCCGTTACCAATTTGTCCTTTATAAGACTTCAAAGCAATATATTCCCAATGAGCCGAACCGTTTTCATCAGAAACCAATGCTTTGTTTTTTGCCTGAGTTCCATCTACCAGTTTAAATCCGTCAATTGGAGCTGTTGTTGTTCCTCCTGAATTGATCTCTAGTTTTCTTGTTGGTGATGTTGTTCCTATCCCCACATTCCCCGAAGATAAAACAATAAAATCATCTTGCTGCTGAGAAATTGACGGATCTCCTGTTAACGGATTATTTTTATTCCCGTCAATGTGGAAAACTCCACGAGGATTTTGAGTATTGACACCGACTTGTGAAAACACATCTGTAAATATGAGTATTGCGGTAAGATATACTATTTTTTTCATTTTATTTTTATAATTAACTAATCCTGTTCTATTGCGTATGCCGTAATTTTATTTTCCTGCCACTGAGCGCCACCCATTTTTTCTAAAACTCCGGGTATATTGAGATTGGAACGGGTAAACCCACCTGCAAGCAGATAATATCTTTTGATAGCAGAAGTGGCATTATTTATTATCAAATTTCCGTTGATCATAGCAAACTTATTTCCGGCTGACAATAACGGTCCTGGTCCCTGAAAAACTTCGCTTGCCCATCTGCTGTTGTCTACTAAATCTGCTGAAGGAGCTCCAGGGTTGCTTGTCCCGTTATCCGATAAAGTTGTTCTTATCCAAAACCAGTCATCCCGATTCATCGCAGCATCAATGTCTGCTAAATACGGAATTACCAGATCAATTTTAACCCGCCATTTACCCGGTGGCAAATCTATATAAGATCCTGTCTGATAAAAACCCACATTGTGATTTGCAGAATTGAAAGAATAAGAACTGCTGCTTATATCTATATTTAGCCCGTTGCCCATGATTCCTTTGTAAATTTTTTGTGCAGGATGAAGCAGCCAATGTGCAGACCCGGAATCATCGGAAATTAAAACTTTACCTTTTCCTTCTGTTCCGTCATTCAATTTAAATCCGTCAGATGGAGATGCAACGGTTCCACTTTCAACTTCAAACTTACGTGTTGGGGAAAGAATACCTATCCCCACATTTCCTGAGGAAAGAATAGATACATCATTCTGTTTTTGAGCATCACTTACTACATTTCCATTCAAAGGATTATCTTTTCCTGCATCAACATGAAAATTAGATAAAGGATTATTTGTTCCAATTCCCACCTGAGAATACATAAAAACATTATGCATTATAATCGCGGAAAATATTATTTTCTTCATTTGTATTTATGAGGTTTAATAAAATTTTACAATACCGACTTTTCATCCGTAATTAAAATATCAGCTATCAAAATTTTTTAGATAAAAATTTATAAAAGGCGGAGGACGTACAATTAAACATAATGGCTGACAAAAAGAAAAGAAATGAAAATCAGTTTTTGAATTCCGGGAAAATATAATTTTAAATAGCCCTGCAATAAAAGGCGCAATCTGATTGACCCAATATTTACCTGAAGTATTTGTCGGGAAAATTGCTGACTGAAACTTCAGATCCGAAAATATACCTAAAGATTTTGATTTCTTTTTTTGTGAATGAATGTTGTTTGCACATGCTTTCGTAAAAGCATTATCAATTCGTGGTTTTTCAGATCTTAAAAATAAAATTTCGTTGCTGCTGCAAATATTCCCCAGTAATTGCTGTAGAAAACAAAATAAAAAAACAGTAAAAGCCTTCTTCAAAAATGAAAAAGGCTTTACCATTATTAATATGTTTACTTGTGTTTTCAACTAAGTTGCGGGTTTATATAACTGGCAGACAAAGTAATATTATTATCCTGAAAACACCGAAAAAAGCATGATCTATTTTATATCTATCATATCATAAAACACTCATTATCAGGTTTATAAAATCATTTTTCATCATTAAGCTTAGACAACTGTTAAGTTATCACTTCTATTAGTGGAGATTGCTATACAGTTTTTTCCATTTCGCAATAGTGTTACGGCTTGTTTTAAACTTAAGCGATGTCTGAAGGTTGTTTAATTTATTGTTTTTCTGATAATTTAAAATTTCCAGAATATCTGCTTTATTATAAGATTTGTGTTTTTGATTAAAGTTTTCTGCTATTTTACCCGAAGCCCCAAAAATCATTTGATTAAGTTTCATAATATCAATAGCAGATAAATACTCTTTTCGCAATATTTTTTCGCAGTATTCTCTTTTATGTGGGAATTTTTTATCTATAATGTCTGAAAATATAAGCCTGTAGTCAGGACTTTGCTGTTTATGTTTGTCTAATTTTTCTTTCATAGCATTGATACCACTTTATATTCAGGATCCTGCCCCTCCATATAGTATATATTTCTCACCTCCTGCCAAAGGAAATACTGGGTAAGGCAAATATCTACAACTTTATCTTCTTCAAAAATAAAAGCTATTTCATCATTAAAAAAGCTGAATCGAAACTGTCTGAAAAACCAAATTTCACTGTCAGAATTTTTTTTTGGCCTGCCAAAAATCATCAGTATCTGATTTTTAGATTGATGCAGGTGTTGATCTACTAATTTTTTGAGTTTTCGTACTTGTGTATCCATTTATATAATGTGGTTTTTGGTATTCTGTATTTTTCTACAACCCCCATTTTGGTTAATTCTCCAGACCTAATCTGTTCAAGAATAAAATCAATAATCTCCTGCGTATAAATATTTTTGCGGAAAACAGGCAAATCAGATGGTGATCTTTTTTGCTCATGTGCAACAGAGGCCGATGGCGGTGCATACAATATTAAATGCTGACTGTAAATTCTAAAAAAATCGTATTCCAATAACTTTGACCACCTAAGCAGGATTTGGGAATCCAGACTTTCTGACGCCAGCATTTGATCTATATCCTCACTATTAGCATCCATGAAATTGCAAATTCTGTGATAATCAATTTTTTTTTCTTCAATTTTCTTTTTGATAAGAGATCCGATGTGAATAAATTTAAAATCCAAGCTTTTGTTATTTTGGCTTCAAAGAAAAAAAAATAGTGTGGAAAAATAAATTAAACACGGTTCTATTGATGTTCTATTTTCCATAACCTTTTGATTTTATGGATTATATATTATACAAAGAGTACAAAACGGGATATTACCCAGGTTTTTTTAACTCTAAAACAACTATAGAATTTTATAAATTAATAAAATAGGTATAAAGCGGGAAGCCATCAAAACACTTTTTTTGACATATAGCTGATATAAAAACAGACAGTCTGCCAAATATAGCAGACCGTCCGTAAAAATATATAAATTAGTTAGTTAGTTTATAATCTCAAAAGTCAGTTATGCGCTTTGAACTTATGTTGGTTTAATTTATCGTTTTGAAATTTAAAGGAACGATTATTAAAATACTAAGGACAGCTTTGAGTACTGAAACATTTCCAGCCTTCGCCTGCACCAGATCCCGTATAGATTTTCAGACAACCTGCACCTGCGTTTTCATCTGTATCAAAAACCATCATCCCTACAACCGGAATTGCAATCGTTCCTTCAGGATTGCTGTTTCTTGTTATCACAAGACCTTTCGTTTTACTTTCTAATGCTGTGTAGGCAGAATTTCTATTCATTGGCCAACCTCCATTGTCAGTTCCTGCTCTTCCAAGCACAGTAATTCCGTGTTTTACTGGGTAAGTAGCACCAGATACCAATGTAGGGTCTTCATAACAAAAAGCAGGACCAGAAATGGTAAACTTACCATCTTCTACCTCACCCCCGAATGCAACTCCCGTGGGATTAGCTATCTCAGTGGCTGATTTCGCTATTCTTAATCTGTAATAAGTGATACCTTCTGTTAATCCTGAAAGCCCTGACCAAGTGAGCGTTACACTGGTGGCTCCATCGGAAACAGTTGCGGATGCGCCTTCTGAAGCATCAAATGTTCCGTTTTTATTGAAATCTATCCAGCCTTTCAGATTTACTGTCACTCCGGTAGTATTGATTACTGGTACAGTAGCCGTATAAGTGGTAGAAGTGGTATTAATAATCGGGAAAGTTACACTGCCCTCATCAAAAATATTATTAATATCATCTCCATTTGACATTACACCAGCAAAGCCGTCATTTTCTAAATCTATTTTAGAACCAATCATTAAAGATGATGTATTGTTGGTTGCATCATATTGTGAAACCGAATGGCGGGGTCCGTCAGAAGCCAATAATGTTTTATAAGTATCTGGCGCATCTCCAAAATCTGAAACAGCAAATGGATTTAACGGCGCAGCACAGCTTGCCAAATCTCCTCCTCCGTTGGCAGGATTAGATATAGCTCCTACAGATGATATACTGAAATCATTATTCATTTTAAATAAAGTAGTAGCATTGGTAATAAACAATTCTCCCGCAGGATTGAACGAAATACCGTTTGGACTTGTCCCTATGTTTTGTTTTACAATTTGCTCCAAAACCAAAGGCGCACCTGCCATATTCGTCTTTGGAACAGCACTTTTTACCCTGAAAACATAAGCGGTTCCGCTACTTGCTGTTCCTGCTAAAATCCATAAATCTCCGTTTCCGTCCATTGCGATATCTCCTCCACTGTAGGTATTGAGAAGGGTATTTAGGCTTTGTCCGTTCTGATCTACATAATTATTGGTAATATTTGTCCAGGTGTTGTTTGCTATATCATAATACTTTAAAACATTGGTGGAAGTAATACCATAATATCCTAATCCGTCATTGGTTACTGTACCTCTATAGATATATCCGTTGGTGCTTGCTAAAGTCTCATAAGTATTGGTAGTTGGGTCATAGCTCACAAAAGTATTTCCTGTGCCTCCGTTTTGATTGAGGACATAATAAAATTTATTGGTAGAAATACTGAACCCTAAAGCATTGGGACCATTCGGTGCTGCCGAAATAGCTGTAGGATGTGGTGTGGTATTAATCACAGATCCTAATGCACCAGAAGTTGTAGGATTGTTGAACATTCTGATCTCTCCTGTAACTGAACTTAAACTATAAATTTTACCTGTACAGTCAAATGGCGTTACTACCGTAATGGTAACTAATGCTTCATCACAAGGTGTACCTGCGATTTGATTACAAATTCTGTAGTTCATATCGTAAGTTCCTGCGGTAACTGTAGAAGCTACAGAAATAGTTCCGTTAGGATTTAATGTAAATCCTGCAGGCCAAGTTCCTAATGCAACTATTGAAACCTGTCCTTCTGATGTTCCTATAACGGCTTGTCCGCCTGCAATATTTTTATCGTTTGCAATAACACTCGTTGTAGTACTTCCTGCTATAACCGGATTAAATATATCATTTACAGCTTCTAATAATGGCGTTACTACTGTAACCTGTACATCATCTGAACTGGTACACGTACCTGTAGAAATAGTCCATCTGAAAACATAATTCCCGTTTACCGTAAGACCATTTACCTGTGTATTATTTGAAGAAGCATTGACAAACGTTGGAGTAGCACCGGAAGGGCTTGAAACTACAGTCCACACCCCATTGCTTGGCGTAGGATTATTTCCATTTAATATAGTGCTTGCAGCTCCACCTGTTGTAAAATCACTTCCTGCATTGGCATTAATCTGTGTAGAAACAAAAACCGAGAAAGTATCTTCTAAAGAAGTTCCTGCACACGCATACTCTTTACCTAAAAAGTCGGCAATACTCACGTTAGAAGGGATGGCTTTAATTTTAAATACATATTCTCCCTGAGCATTAAGATTACTGATAACGGTACTAAGACTTTCTAAAGATCTTAAATTTGTTGCTTCGAACAAAGGATTTGCAGACCCAGATGGTTTTGAGATAGTAGTTAATTCATAATACCCACCAAAATCCTGAAAATAACTAGAGTTCACTACACCTTTATATACCGCAGGAAGAGGAACGGTTGCAGACACGCTTCCTGAACCGGGATAACAGACCGTAAAATTATTCACATTAACTGCGGGTCTATTTCCGTCAGAAATATGAATATAGTAAACTTGTGAGCTACCGTTACAAGAACCGTTTGAATTTGAAACAGCAAAACGGTAAGTGCCTACTCTCCATCCACCTGATGGCGGAGTAATTGTAGCTGTTCTATTATAGGTTCCGGCTCCCGCCTGTACAATGGTAGGAGCTCCTCCCGGAGGTGTGATTGCTGAATTTTGAAAATTAGTAATATTGGTTGCAGGATCAGCAGGATCAATCTTAAAACCAACTACTATAGGGGCTGTGCTTCCAACTCTATTGCAATATACCGCTCCCGCACTTCCTCCAGAGGCATATAAACCTATCTGGTCTGGAAAAGCAGAATCTATAAAGCTAACAGGTCTTGGCTGTGCCCCATTATAATTGTATGTAATTGTAGGGGTGGTATAAGTTCCTGTAGAATTGGCTACGGTAAGTGTAAATGTATACGTTCCTGTAACATTAAGTCCGGATAAGCTTATTGCGTTACTATCTAAATAATCAAAAGCAATATTTCCGCCAGAAGGCTGGCTTATAACATTCAAAGTAATGGTAGTTGTAGTAGTACCCGAAGCACCTGGTGTAATAGAATAAACTGCAAATTTGGGAGATACATTATTTAAAAACAATGAAAAAGCTCCAGTACTTGGTACACAATAATTTACCGTCGTATTAAGTGTAATCTGCGGATTGGGAATGAATCTTACAATCGCCTCATCTTCATAAAAACAACTCGGGTTAGTAATAGAAGTAATTCTAAGTACCGCCACATAACTCGGGTCTATGGTATGATCGCTTTTATTGGTGAGGGTAAGAGTTGGCGAAGCGGTAGTGGTACCGGTTAATGTCGCATTAGTAGTCACTTTTGTACCAAATCTTTGGAAACTGTAAAGATTATAATAGGTCCAGGATGCAGTATATCCCGCAGGAATGATTGCATTAAGAGTTGCCACACCTGCTGTTGCTGCAATGTTTGTAATATCTGGTCCTGCTGTAAACGTTGCCACCGAACCAGACGCAGTAATGGTAACATCAGAAGTAACGGTACCTCCTGTAGTACATGTTTGTGAAATTCTGAACACATAGTTCCCCGGAGTATTAAGACCAGATATACTTGGTGTCAATGTATTTCCACTTGTAATGATAGGATCTGTAGCACCTGATGGTTTAGAAACTAAAGACCAAGAGGGGCTTCCCGAGGCTGTTCCTGATGAACTGCCAGATAAAGTAGTGGTAGTACCACAAATTATTTTGCTTCCTCCTGCATTTACCGTACACGATTGTGAGTAAGTAAAAACATTAGCTAAACAAATCAGAAAAGTTAATATTTTATTTTTCATTATACATTAATTAATGATAGTGATAACATAAAATCTTGTAATGGTTACGGCAACCTAGCATTTTAAAGATATGGCTACAAAAGGATATTGTAATTCTTAACTACAGCTCCCGCTTCACGCGCTATTCTTTTTTAATATTATAGGCTTAATTGCACAAGAATTTATGGTTGTTTATCTATTGTTTGATTTTTAAATAAATTTAAATCAGAGAACCTGTATAAAATTCAGTAAGAGACTATTTTAAGAAAATTTAGAAAAAAGAAAAGAACAAGCATCCTGAGATACAGGATGTTGTTACTTTTCTATCGAAACTTTATTAATTTCATTTGTGTTTTATCAAAAATGTTAAGATGCCTGAAAACTTTTGACACGCAAATTTCGCTTTTTTTCTTATCATAACCTGTGAACTGGTTCACAGATTTATCTGTCTTACTTACTGTATAATAAACTTTTGTTTTTGACCAGATATTCTCTGGAAATCCCTAAAAAAGAAGCTAATAACTGATCATTCAGTAATTGTATAAGATTAGGAAACTCTTTTTTGAGATGCATTATTTTGTGATGGGCATCAGATGTATTAAGGGCTTCAAATCGTTTGATGTGCATTGCATTATACTCTTCCAATATATCAGCATACATTCCTTTCAGATTCAAAGAAGATAGAAGCGTATCAAAATCTTCTCTGCTTATACTGAGGATTTCGCCTTCTTGTATACATTCAATGGTTTCGTTATTATCTCCATGATTCTTAAAACTGGTAATATTAGTCAGAAAACGGTTTTCCCAAGCTACCATTCTTGTTATTTCTTTACCATTTTCATTGGTATAGTACGCTCTCAGCAATCCGCTGTTTACAAAGAAAAGCTGATTACAAGACATATTACGTTCTATTAAAACCTGTTTTTTATGAACTTCCCTTACTTTAAAATATTTCCTGATATTATGATGATCCTCTTCTGTAGGTTTTCCATAGGCACTTAAAAAGTTCATTAATTTCTCGTGATTCATATTTTTTCATTTGTGTTACATTTTCTATGTAGAAAATCAGGTATAATTTTGTGTTTTTATAGTTGAAACTAATTGGGTCTCCAAAACGTCCATTTTTGTCCGTTGAAAACAATCAGCCTATGCTTAGCAGAATCTGTAGGATGTTTCAGAAACGCCATCATTCCCGGGGAAGGATTCGGAATATTGGTATAATTGGAAACAATCGGCAATACCATTGCTTTATCTGCAGCATCTAAAACCAAAACTCCATCTGTTGCAGTTGCAGAGTTTCCGATTACTGCTTTTGCTCCAGCTTTGTCGGAAAGTGGTGATGCCTGCGGTGTTTTTACCACACTTTCTACTGAAGCAGAGTATCCTGAAAGTCGACTCAAATCACTCCAGCCTGCATTTTCGTTTTTCACTTTTACTTTGTATTCCGAATTGGCAGAGACATCAAAAATGATTGTTCCTCCTTTTGCGTCATTAGTACCGGAAGGAACTGTCTCTACATAAGGAAGAATAATTCCTTTGTCATCATCTGTTCCAAACTCCAGCAATACCGAAGTACTGCTCGTATTAGATACAGAGTTTACTGCACCGATTCTCACCTGAGCAAAAGCAAGCGCAGAAAGGGAAATACTCAATATAACCGCTGTTTTTTTACCAATATTCATTTTTTTATCGTTTTTATGTTCGTACTTCTTTTCCATTATTGTAAAGTTTTTAAAACTTACCCATCCCTCTTCCTGTGAATATCATCTGTGTTTTTTAGTTTAATCAAGAATAAAATTATCTTAATGTCGGAAGAGGGAGTGGATAAGAATTTGTTTTATATTATATACTATTTCTATCTCTAAGGACAACCCTGTGTATTGAAACATTTCCAGCCTTCGCCAGCTCCGAAGCCTGTGTAAATTTTCAGACAGCCTGCTCCCGCATTTTCATCCGTATCAAAGACCATCATTCCAACAACAGGTATTGCTACTGTTGTTTCCGGGCTGCTGGTTCTTGTTATTACAAACCCTTTGGTTTTACCTTCCAATGCTGTATAAGCAGAGTTTCTGGTCATTGGCCAGCCACCATTGTCTGCGCCTGCTCTTCCCAATACTGTAATTCCGTGTTTTACAGGGTAAGTAGCACCAGAAACCAATGTAGGGTCTTCATAGCAAACACATCCGTTTACTAAAGCATTTTGAGAATCTCCAATAGTTTGTCCTGTTGTATTACTGTATCCTGTTGGCAAAGTTGAGTACTGCGGAAGCCCAATATTAGTTCCTGTAGTACTTACACAAGTTGTAAGTGCACATAGATTTTGATTAACCCCTGTACTTCCTCCGCTAAGAGTTCCTGCTGCGGTCACCAATTGGGAGTTGGTAACATCTGCTCCGCCTTCTATGGCATCAGAACAACCATCGGCATCAGAATCCAAATCCAAACGATTAGGAATACCATCATTATCAGTATCACATTCTAATAACATTTGTACACCGTAGTTAGGATTTCCATTAGATACAGTGGTTGAAAAACCAAACGATTTTGGTCCAAAATTCATATTAACAAATCTCCAGTTTGCATTTTCTACAGAAGTACTATTTGAATCAAGATTATTTAATGTTTTTTGACTTTCGGTATCAATAACAGTCCATTGTCCAGCTACAGGTGCTTGATTTACTAATCCCGGAACTGTAACAGGTATTACACTAGCTTTATCATAGATATGTACGGTTTTGCTATCATTTGCATAGTATTCATTGTCATTACCCAATCCTACAAATGCACTCATTGTACCTGTAACCTTCCAAATGGTAGGTAACTCACCGTTTTTAGTCCACCAGACATTATCTGTGGGATGTACAGAAGCATTGGTAATGCTTACAATTACAGCTCCTGAATTGGATGGGTAACCAAATTTAGCACTTAAATCTCTTGTCACATTTTGATTTTTAACATTTAATGCTAATCCAAAATCGGAAGGCAAAATATTTATCGTTGATCCACTACCAAATGCCGTTACAAAATCATTATAAGTAGTGGTACATTCTGTAGAATCTAAAATCCCATCATTATCATCATCTACGTCTTCCCAATCTGCAATACCATCCGCATCCGCATCTTGACAATCATTTTTAAAGCCATTCTGAGATTGACCTATCGCTTGTCCCGTTCCGGCAACGGTTGGTACGCCATAACTTGCAGAAGTTGAATTATTATCAATGGTATTCCCTAAGTTTTGAGTAACAGGAGAAGAAGATAATCCGTTGTAATTTGCTCCTGAATTTCCTCCAGGCATTGAAGAATTTGTGAAAACGGTAAGATTAGCTGCGCCTTCTCTGGCATCAGAACAGCCGTCTCCATCAGAATCCAAATCTAATCTATTTGGAATTCCATCATTATCCGTGTCGCACTCTAGTAAGCCTTCCTCAACAGAAGTGGCACCCAGCAAACCTTCAGGATAATTGGAAACGACATACCAAGAAAACGGATTGAGATTGATTTTTATAATAGTTCCTGGTGGATTTCCTACGCCATCAGTTCCAATAGAAGTAACCGCATACAATTCATTCCCGTTTGCTTTTGCTAAACCAAAAGCAAATCTTTGCACCGGTCCTAAAATCGTTTCAGATACATAATCATAATTGGCATTTACCGTTACTTCTCTGATAATAGGGTTGGTGGCATTGATTGCCGAGTCAAACCAAAGGACATACACCTTGCCGTTAATAAAGATAAAGTCTCCGTTTGCGTTACCACTTGTATAATTTCTCCAAACACTTACAGAATTAGTCGTTAAATTAATTCTGCGTATGATCGAATCACCTCCACTTACCAACAAACTTCCGTCCGGAAGGAAAGATAATGAGTTAGCTCTAAATGATAAATTCAGAACATTGGTTACATTGCAGTTTCCTGGATTGATAATCGCCAAAGTACTGGTAGATGTTCCTGTTGCATATACGCCATACATTACACCTGCAGGACTCATAGCAATATCTGTTGTAACGTTGAGATTTCCTGTACAAAAACCAGCTTGTGTAAGCGTTTCTACGTTAAATGAATTAATTCCTGTGGCAGACTGTACCAAAATATTAGGCGATGTAACATAAGTTGGACATTCTACGGTGTCTAAAATTCCGTCATTATCATCATCTTTGTCACAATAATCACTTACACCGTCTCCATCAGAATCCGGGTTGGTTGCTGATATTACACAAGGATCTACCACAGTAAGCGTTCCCGAATTAGATGTAATGGTACAAATCCTTCCACTATGGACTAAAATTAAGCGGAATCTGTTTCCGTTTTGAGCTAAAGTTACATTATTCACAAGCAATGTTGCAGTAGTAGCTCCTGAATACTGCCCTCCGTTGATAACATTAGACCAGGTAGAGCCGTTGTCTGTACTGATTTGCCATTGATACGAAATACCTGAAGTAGTGTTGGTCGCAGACGGAGCACTATAGTTCGGCGTCCCAGAATTGAAAACGGTGGTTGTTGCAGCTGATGCTACGACCGAAAAAGCGGCATTGCTTCCAATTTTTGTATTAATATTGTATGGTTGCGTGCCTATGGTAACTTGCGTAGCCGAAATCACATTGGCTGCGGTAGTGCTTGTGTAGCTTGCCGCGATTACTTTTCCTGATCCGTCTACAGCAGGATTTCCGGTGCCGTAAACGCCACCGTCACTACCATCTGCATTCGCATTGTTGTAATATTCATTGGCATCAGAGCAACCGTCATTGTCACTGTCTAAATCTAAATGGTTAGGTATTCCGTCTCCATCGGTATCTCTGTGATTACAAAAGGTTATAGTATTTTGTCTAAGAGTTATTAATCCTCTGTTTCCTCCATTGTTTGCATTACCTGCTCCCGGACCATCAAACGCTGTGTAGTCCCAAAGATTAGTACTTCCAAATGGGACAGGGTAAGGATCTTCGGTTGAGCCTGAAATCTGCGCTTTTAGCTTAGCATAATAACCAGATGTAGCATTGCTGCCTGCTGTAGAATAATTAAATGAAGCAAGTTTTGACAAAACAGGATTGGTGAAATTCTGTAACGAGGATAACTGTCCTGTTATTGCTGGTAAATTACCTACTGTAGTTGTGAAAGTTCCCAACTGATCTAATGTTCCGGTAGCGAGCCAGTATCTAAATCTTGAATCTCCGGTTGTTCCGGACGCTGCGGTAATCGTTTGGTTTGTTGTATTGTTCGCTGGCAAACTTGTATATAGTGAATTTGTATTTGGCAGAATACCTACTGCTAAATTACTGTTATTAACAATTGTTTCCCAAGTGTGGTTTACTGACGTTGCGGTATTATTAAAATCTGAATAAGTGAAAGGTACGTTGAAAGTACTTCCCAATCCTGCAACCTGAGCACCGGAAGTAAGTGTGTATACCAAATTAAATGTAGCGCCGTTTGCATTGAAAGTACTTGTACCCGAAGAAACCGTACTGGCTACATTCATAGTGTAAACACTATTAGTTGCACAAAATCCTTCATCTGTGTCTAAAATACCATCATTATCATCGTCAAGATCGTCAGAATTTGCTATACCATCCCCATCAGAATCAATATCTACCAAAACACTAAGATTACAGGCTCCTGTAGCACGTGGGGAGCTTATTGAAATCACACGGTTTCCAGCTGAACCTCCACCATTAAAAGTGAAAGGAATATCGACAAAAGTAGCACCTTGATCAATCGTAGCAATGTAAGGAGATGGCGATGTACTGATGCCTGTTCCTGTAAGGGTAAATTCTGCTAACCCATTTACTGCATTGGAAATCGGAATTCTTAAAACAGAAGACTGTGATGTTCCATTAGCAAGAAGTTTAGCTCCTTGTACACCACCTCCTGCAGCAGTACAATCAAAAGTAAACGCTGCCGGTACGTTGGTTACCGTAGCACAAGAACCTAAATCTCCAAAATCTCTTCGATTTCCTGCTGTTGCTGCTCCAGCTATATTTCCAACAAAAGTAGATGCCCCTGTCATAGCATTTAAACGCCAAATATCTGTTCCATTACCATTTATTCTGCTGTAGTAGAAAAAGTCTCCTAAGTAAGCAAGACCGTTACCGATAGTTGTTGCTAAATTGGGAACTGTACCATTAAGTTGAGTAACTACCGTAGCGGTTAAGGCGGTAGGGTTTATACGGTACAGCCATATACTTGAATTAGTAACTGCGACAATAACATACAAATTTCCACCACTGTCAACTGCAATATCGTTCAAAGTTGTTCCGTTTGTCCAATTGGTATCACCTGTTACATCTCCTAAAGTAACAGCTGCGGCTGTAGTACCTGTCCATCTTGTTAAGGTTTTACCGTTAATACCATAAACAAAGCCTGTTTTTGGGTCTGTACCAATTCCTATTGGAGAACCCCAAGTTGTTGAAGTAGTACCTTGCAAGGTTAAAGTTGTATTGGCAGAGGTGGCGATTCCAGCCCAAATCCTACCAGAGTTACCATTTCTGGAAACGACGAACTGATTTTGGTTTAAATTTGAAGGAACGGGACCATATGCCATATTTCCAAATCCGCCAGATCCATCAGTTGCAACTTGGGTAGTACCTGTTATTGATCCTGAAGAGTTAAAATCAATTCTGTAAGTTCTTCCATCCGTACCGTTAATCCCAAACAACTCATTACAAGTAGGCGCTGTAGAAGGAGTAAAAACTTGACAGGAAGCCAAATCCAAATCATCTGCTCCGGAAAATGGACCTAAAAGTGTATTTAAAGTATAAGAAGTTCTTAAAATACTTGCTCCTGTATTAGGATTGATTTCATATACACGTGCACCAAATGAGCTTACAAAAAAAATAGTTGCAGAAAATCCTTCAACAGCATAAATATTTCCATTATAGAAAGCCAGACCCTGAAAACTTGTTGGCAATGTTCCGCTAAGCTGTATTACCTGTGTTGCAGCCAATGTGGCAATATCAATTCTGTATAAGTATCTTGCTGATCCGGAAGTAACAATTACATATAATCTTCCGGTAGAATCAAAAAATGCATCGCTGGAAACTGTTCCAGCACTCCAAATGCCATCTCCTGTAATTGCTCCCAAGTCTGCAGGGGTAGGATTTGCTCTAATGAGTCTTCTCGTTGAACTTACTCCGTACACATGTCCCTGTGTAGCTCCTGCTACTGGATTAGCTGTAAGACCTCCAAGAGAAACAGGTATACTGTTACCTGTTGTAGCATTAGATACATAAGCCGGTGAGTTTGCCGGAGTATTGGAAGATGTAAATACGGTCTGCGAAGTATTTGCAGGGTTAGGACCTACTGCTAAATTACTTCTTGCTGCTGCATTTAAATTGGTTACTGCAGCAGGCAATGTTCCATTCAGGGCAGAAATATTATAGACATTGCCGTTTTGTGCATTGACAATGTACAGGGAGTTACAATCCTGCGCTTTTGTATTTAAAAAAAACAGAAAAGCGATAAGATAAAAAAGTTTAGTATTTATCATGGTTTATTTTTATATTATTAAAAGTGAGCGTTTTAAGAATATAAAACTGGCGGAGGACGAGAAAATAAGGTCTTTAAAAAAAGTACATCTCCTTTATTCTTGTTATTTACATAATACTTTTTAATAAAATGAAAATGCGTTTTTAATGTATCATCTTCAAATAATCTTTTGTTTACAGTATTAAACTTTGTTTCATTGTTGGAATTTACTGATCTGTAATAAACAGATGATTTATGTTTAGCATAATTATAATCACTTATTTTAATAAAAAAATATGCTGACCCGACATTGTACTTTTTTTCAGTCTTTTTGTTTGTCTTACTGTTGTTTTTAAGTCTATTTTTTGTACTTATTTTGCTAGACTTTGGTGTAGGTTTTTGCAGATGGTCTGTCACATGGCTCTTTTCGGAATCATCAAAAATTACTGCACCGGATGAGACATATACTGTATTTTCTGCTTTGATTAATTCAGAGGTTTCAACATACACAATGTTGTCCGGATTATATAAAGTATTACCATGAAAATAAATCTGACAATGTAAGCATGAAAAAAAATGAATGAATATAAATCCAAAAAAGCATCCGAACTTTAGTTCGAATTTTCTTTTTCTCTTATTTAAACCCATAGTCATCTTTTATGTTTTTATCGAATCAAAAATTACCGCTTTTAATAGAAAGTGGAGCAATTTAAATATGCCTATTTAGTACCTATCCAATTACAAAACATTTATATTCAGGCTATTAAAAACCTGAATCTATTGTTTTCCGGTTCAAAATCAACGGGTATTATGGGTCTAATCCCTAGTTTTTCAGCTTAATTATTGTTTAAGAATAAAGATTTATTCAATCTTTTTTGCAAAAAATAACCATTTACGCTTGTAAGTAATGAAAAAGGCACCCAAATTAAAATTCAGATGCCTTAATTGGCTGTTATTTATTTGACTAAAATTTTATAAGATTTGCTCAACCCATTAGATTTTAAACTTAAAATATACAACTCGGGAACAAGTCTTATGGTTTCAATTTTTGTGGAGTTTGTGAAACTACCTTTTGATAATTGTTTGCCGGTAGCATCTACCAATACATATTCTGCACTTTCGTTGTTTGGCATTACAATATTAATAATATCACCTGCCTTTACAGGGTTAGGATATACTTTCGTTAACAACTCAACGGTAGTTTTCTGTTTACCTGGAGCCGCACTTCTCATTGCTGAAGCATAAGGCGATAACGGAGAATTTGGTGCGCCTCTGTTTATAAGATCTGTCTCTACAGAATCCATAATACCATCCAAATCAAAATCATCAGCTCTTTCAATAAATCCAAATCCGAAATTATCTAAAAAATCTTTTCCTATAGCGTATAGATCGTAATCAAAACCATTGCTTGTAAGATCCAAGAAATCAGGAAGAATATCTCCGTCAGTATTTTTAATTGCATATTTTGCAATCCCGGAATCGGGAGCAGTTTCCAAAATATCAGCAAAACCATTTTTACCGAATGCAACATTGCTGTCAATTACTCCGTTTCTGTCTGTATCAATCTGATTAATAACTGATGTTGGGATACCAGACTCGTGAAGATCAAGAATTCCGTCATTATCAGAATCTAAGTCTAAATAATTGCTTATAGTATCACCTAGATCGTCTAATGAAATATCTCCTTCATAATCATCGTCGTCATATAATCCATTTCCGTTAAAATCTTCTACAGAATCCAAAATTCCATCGTTATCAGAATCTAAATCGCAGGCATCAGAAATCCCGTCTCCGTCAGCATCTAAAACTGCACTTTTATCACCTTCCGCACAATTAGAATCATCACAAGCATCAGGAATTCCGTCACCGTCAGTATCAATAGAATCATCACCATTCGGGCAAATATCAAAACAGTCTGGTGTACCATCTCCGTCTAAATCTCCTTCTACAAAAACGTTGTAGATATTATAATTCATTCCAAGATTTAAAGAAATTCCCTGTCTGATAGAAATTCTGATTCTGTTGAAGGTTGCAGGCGATTTCATCCCCACAATTGTTTTACCGGAAGGCAATGTTAAAATTTTGATATTGATCAAACCATTATTGGCATTATCCTGCTGTGCAACCAGATTATTCCCGTTATACAACTGGATTCTGATGTTGCTGAGAATACTCCAGTCAGTCAGAGAGCCTCCTTTGTCAATAATGAATCCTGCAAATGTACCTGCCGGGTAAGAACCGCCCACAGATTCTACCGCAAGGCTACCGGTAGTTCCTAATGTAACCGGAGCAGAAAAATAGTAAGCTGAATTATTAGGATCTGCATCAATTACCTTTTCAGGATTGAAAATCTTAGACACATTGGTATTGCCTGTAAGAGCGTTCCAAACACCTGTCCATTGTTCTCTTCCTCCTAAAAGTGTCCAGGCTCCGTTTGGCAAATTTCCTGTTAGAAGTTTGGCTTTCAAAGGAGCGGTTTTATCAGTTTGTAAATATTGCTTACAATCACAATTCTGAGGCTCTTCGAATGCATAATATACCCTTACTGTTCCCACATTTACTCCCACAGCCTGATTAACTCTCAGTCTCACCTCGTTGAAAGGCTTCGTTGCGGTAACTGATAATTTCTGCTTGTTGCTCCCGAAACTTAATACCGAAATATTCACAAGACCGTTTCCGTTGTTGTAGGCCTGAGAATCCTGTAACTGACCAAACAAATAAGTTTCTATCACCAAATTGTTTAAAGTCTGCGTAGTAAACAAAGTATTTTGATCTGCCGGAGAAATTACAAAACCTGCTTTGTTTCCTGCCGGATAAATTTGATTTTTATCTAAAACTCCAATCGTGTAGCTGCCCAGCAAACCTGCAGGCATTACAATCTGTCCGTAAGAGTTTTTATCTCCGTCCGTAATATTTCTTCTGTCAATTAAAGAAGATAGAGGGGCAATAAAGTTACTGCTGCTGGATACGTTATCATCAACATCTGCCAAAGAACCGCCAATCAAATCATCGCAGATTCCATTGTTTTCCTGTATCATCTTTGCAGGGTCGAAAGCAAATGCATAATACACGTTCAGCGCATCAAATGCCGCAACGCCGTTTGCTCTTAATAATCTTACTTCATTAAAAGCTTTGGTGGTCTTTAAATGTAAAAAAACTCTGGATTTTTGTCCTCCAAAAGCAGGTACGGAAGCTAAGGTAGCTGAAGTTGACGATTCCTGCAATACTCCGTTTTTATAGGTAGCAATGGTAATCCCGCTTAATAAAGAAACGGTAATGGGGCTATTGCCAAGATCTACATTAAATCCTGTGATATATCCTGCGGGATAGGTAGTGACTGTATTGATCACAGAAACACCATTACCTCCGATTGCAGAAATTAAATTACCCATATTGGTGTAATTGTTCAAATCTGCATCAATAATATTTTTGGTTCCGTTTGATCCACAGACCAAACACAACAGACCGTTTTGAGTTGGGTAAGAGTTGATGCCTCCTCCTCGAATTGGAGTATAGCCCTGTGCTAAGACATTGATAGCTAACAAAAGTGTTGCTATGAAAGAAAAAAGTTTCATCATCAGTTTAATAATTTTAAAATATTTTATTGATATTTAGTATAAAGCGTTCCAGCCTATCGTTGTAGAAGATCCCGGTCCTGCTCCGCAACCTTCGTGTTTATTGGTAGAAGAGTTGAAACGTATTGCTCCTAATGTTTCTGCTGTACAACTTGATGTAGGAGTTTGAGGCTCAATTCTTATTTGTTTTTTTACTGTCAGATCATTTTGCTTTTGTAAAGCAGTAAGGTTTCCAGGGTTGATATTTATGCCTACTATTGCATCACCACTAGGAACAGATGTTGTAATAAAATGGTTTATATTGGAATAAGTAGTGGTCTTTTCTGGAAAACCTGTTGTATCTGCATAAAACCCTATAGACATCATATCGGTTTTACCTTCATCTGTATTTTTATTTCCCAAACCGAAAACATATCCCGTAGCAGAATTATTAGAGCTCCCTACAATTACTCCTCCTAATTTTGATGTATTTCCATTTGAGTTTCCTAAAAGCGTTACTGCGTTGGGCGTACCAGAAGCACCAGGAGTACTGAATGTATTGTTATTATTCCCCACCACATTAGAATTTAGAGAAGCCACCTTATTATCAGCCCCCAAAACACTGGTTCCTCCTAGAAAATTGATAGCTGTGTTAGCGGAGGAGACTACATTTCTGATTCCAATAACCTGATTTTTATTTCCAGAAACAGTATTTCCAAAACCTACAGCAGAAGAGTACGTTCCGCTATTCGTGTTAGGAACAATTGTTCCTGTACCTCCTCCCGTAATAGCCTGACCTCCAATAGCAATGGATGCTGTTGAAGTTGCAGAATTGTTTCTTCCTATTACCATAGAAAAATCTCCCGAAGCGGTATTATCTCTACCTAAAGCAATAGTATTAGTATCGGTATCTACGGTATTATTTTTACCCCAAGATAAACTTGAAGCATCATTGCCGCCACCAATTAAAGTTCCTTTTGTATCTAAAACAGCGTGGGTTTTACCTTCTGTAGCAATGACCAAATTGTCAGCACCCTGTGTTCCTAAGTAATTTGTAGATGCTACTGCTGCATCTAATGTTTCTGCTGCTGTGGAGATTTCAGTATCCGTATTTCCTGTCACATGCCAGTCTACACTTGGTGTTGCTACCGTAGCAGGAGCCCAGGTTGATGTTGTACTGTTGTAAGTTAAAACCTGCCCGTTCGTAGGCGTTGTAGCTGCTACTCCTGTTCCATTCAGTTGATTAGCGTTCCAAAGAGGTGCAGTGTTGTTTACGGCTACAGTAGCTCCGGCAGCATTTACTAATGCATTACTTCCTCCAGAAATCGTCACTGGTGCTGTTGCTGTATTTGAACCTGCTACTGAAGTTAAATTTGAAGCAGTATTATAGGATGGCGCAGATGCAGCACCAGTTGTATTTCCAAAAAAAGAATTTGCCGGTGCATTTGTTAATGCAAAAGACAAAGCCGGTGTCGTGGTCGTGTTAGCTTCTGTTGTGGTAAATAATGGAGAAAGGTCTCCGGCAGAAAAGTTGGTTACAGTACCATTATTCCCTCCTGTTGTAGGAAGTATTCCTGACAATTGTTTTACCCAAACTCCACCGTCAAAATAGTAATAGCCAGATGACGTAACATTGATTGTCTGCCCTGAAGGAGTACCGGTAACACCACTCGTAGCGTAAATTAGTGTACCTTCCTGAGGAAGCCCGTATCCAGTTTTTGCTTTTAATTGGTCTCCGGTGATTCTTGGAGCAATAATACCATCAACCTTGTCGGTTTCTGATGGTTTTCCTACAACATCTAATGTAGCTTTTGGTGTTTCTGTGTTTATTCCAACTTGAGCGAACGCTGTAAAAGATGCAAGCGCAGATACTAGTAGAAAAGTTTTTTTCATAATTTATGGTTTGAAGTTTAAAAAAGAAATTCTCTTTCATCAATGACAAAAGAGAATATGTGTTTTAAAAATTTATATTCATCATTTTGTTTGTTAGAATCTTTTACAAAACAATGAAATAATAAGATTTGATTATTTTTTTTGACTGCCCATTTTACACCCACAAGCAAAAACAAAGGGATTGTAGCTAAAAATAGGCACTCAATAGGAGTAAATATCTACGCCATTGTACAAAAAGAACTAAAAACATCTTAAAATATTCAAAAAACATAGCCCCTTTTAAATTTCAAATAAAAACTAAAGCCACAAAATTAATTTGTGGCTTTAGTTTTAATGCGGTATTTCTTCTACCAAAATTTCGTTCCCGGCTTTGTCGTAGTAGATACAGGTATATTGATCCAGATTGACAATCCACTTTTCAATTCCTGTTTCGGCACAGTCTTCACAAAACTTCATATAGTCTGTCTCTCCTCTTTGATGACTTTTCAGTTGTTGGGTGAACCGCTCCTTGTCAACTTCATCTTCAATTTTTAAATCTGTATATTTTGGTTGAGATTTCGTCGAATAATCATTTTCACCAAAATATTCTGTATGGCTGTCTCTCACCCATGTTTCAAAAGATTTTACGCCTAATTCCTTGATCTCTTTAATATAATCCGGAAAATCTGCTCCTGATTTTACCTTGCTGTGTGCTTTTTCAATTTGTTCTACTGTAAACATTTGTATTCTATTTTTATTTCTGATTATTGTTAACTTATGTGGAAATGACTTAGCAAAAATGAGATAATCTGAAAAACCTCCATTGTAAAAAATCGTTTTTATAAAAATCGTTTAAAATTTTCAGGAGTTTCGCCCGTATATTGTTTAAAATCTTTTATAAAATGTGCCTGATCGAAAAATCTATTCTCAAAACATATTTTTCTCATTCATACCATTTAAAACCGTATTAAAACGTACAATTGATGCAAATTTTTTAGGCGAAGTTCCCACAAATTTTCTGAAACGCTTCTCAAGAGGACTCTGGCTGATAAAAAGCCTTTCTGAAAGCTCCTTAATTCTTATATTCCCTTTCGCATGATAAATCAGATTGACTGCTTTAATGACTAAATGATCTTCATGAATTTCTTTTAAACGCGACAATAGAAAACTTTCTATAACAGCAATCTTATCATGATCCGTTTTTGAAAAAAATAATTTCTCCTCAACTTCTTCAATGGTATCTTTTTTAAAAATATAATCCAGAGAAATGCTTTTGTTAAATAATTCATTCGCAGGATTTGTTGAAAAGCTTGAGAAACCTACCTCTGTAAAATATACAAGTACAGTTCCTGTATTATGAGAATTTTTAAAAATCTTATATGTGTCGGAAATTCCTGTAATTCCGGCTGCGGAAAGCAGGTTTTCATTGTTTTTTTCAAGCGAAGACAATTTGCCTTTATATTGAAAGCCAATCACAAGTCCTGTAGAAGGCAATACTTTGTACTCAGATTCAAGATCATTTTACGAGATGGCAAAATACTTAATATAAGGTTTTAAAATTTCATTCGGGAAAAACTTGTCGAAACGCATTTTCTTGCTTTATTTTTGCTTTTTAGCCCAAAGTTCCATTTTTCGGTTCAGTACATCCAAAGGAAGACAGCCCTGATTAAGAATTTCATCATGGAATTTAGCCAGACTGAATTTTTTGCCCAGTTCTTTCTGGTATTTTTCTCTCAGTTCACGGATTCTCAAAGAGCCAATCTTGTAGCCTAAAGCCTGTCCCGGCATTGCCATATATCTTTCAACTTCGGCAGTAGCTCCTGCCTGATCATAAGCAATATTGTTTAAAAAATAGGTGATCGCTTCCTCTCTGGACATTTGTCCGGTGTGAATTCCTGTATCAACCACCAACCGAACAGCACGAAGCATCTGGTCACTCAAATATCCCATTTTTTGATAAGGATCTGTATACAGCCCAAACTCCGGACCTAAAGTCTCACAATAATGTGCCCATCCTTCTCCATAAGCACCGAACCAGCCAAATCTCATAAATTTTGGAAGCTTGGTGTTTTCCTGCTGTAAAGAAACCTGATAATGATGTCCCGGAATAGCTTCATGTAGAAAAAGCGATTCCATACCGGAGGTGACATTGAATTTTGCGGGATCAGGAAGCGGCATATAAAAGATTCCGGGGCGTTGTCCGTCCGGTGTTCCCTGGATGTATTCCGCGCTTGCACTCGCCTCTCTGAATTTTTCGGTCTGCCTGATCTCAAATTTAGTTTTAGGTGTCACACTGAACATGGTTTTCAGCTTCGGTGTAATTTTAGCCAAAATTCCGTTGAAGCCATCCAAAACTTCTTTAGATGTTTTATAAGGCATTGCTTTAGGGTCTGTTTTTACAGAAGTAATAAACTGCTCTAAGGTTCCGTTGAAGCCGACCTGCTGTTTTACCTTTTCCATTTCAGCACGAAGCATTGCCACCTGTCCGAGTCCTATTTTATTGATTTCTTCGGGAGATTTATTGGTTGTTGTCCAGCTTTTAGCATAAAATGCATAAATATTTCCTCCGTTAGGAAGACTGTTGTAACCATCAGTTTCTCTGGCTTTTGGCAGGTATTCTTTTTCAAGAAAATCTCCCATTTTCTGGTAAGCGGGGATAATATTTTTTAAGATTGATTCTTTATAAAGCTTCGTCATTTTATCTTTTTTCTCTTTGGTAAAATTTTTTGGGAAATTATTGATCGGACCATAAAAAATATTCTTCTCCATATCTGATGTCACAATCTCTTCTGATCTCATCTGAGGAATCATCTTTACGACAAGTTTTTTAGGCAAAACCATTTTATTATTGATCCCTTCCCGGAAATTCTCTGTTGCCGCATTCATCCAGTCAGGAAACTTTTCCATTCTCTTAAGCCAGTCTTCATAATCTTTTTCAGTATTGAAAGGTTGGCTTCCCTGTCCGCTTCCATACAGAGGAAAACTCAGAGGCAGACCTCCAAACTGTGTAAAAGGAATGTATTCCGGATGGTAAGCAAAAGCTTCAATTTTATCATTTAATGTAAAATCCAAGACATCGTACACTACTTTATCTTCATCTGAAAGACTATTATAATCAACATTTCTCAGCTGATTCAGCACAGAATTATAAAAGGCAATTTCGCCTGTAATAAAATCTTTATCTATGTTAACAGGCAACTGATCATTATATCTTAAATCACCTTGAGAAGTAGCTTCTAACGGATAAAGTTTCAAATATTGCTCATAATATTTGGATGCAATAGAATCTATATTGGTAGGGGTAACTTTTGTAAGCGGCGAATCAGATTTTTTGCAGGAGTACATTCCCACAGCAATACTTATTCCCAGTGCAGCTTTCAATATAATCTTTTTCATAGACAGATTTTTAATTATAATTAATCATCGCTCTGCGAGATCTTGCCCGCAATGAACGAAATAATGCCAACAAATATTTGTATCAAAATCAGCTACAGTGATTTCGTATACCAATTTGCTTTATTAAAGAAACAAAAATAACCAATCTCGGGATGTAAATTGATTTTATATGCAGAATTTCGTAAAAATAATTTCAAAATATTTTTCACATTCACACATTTTTCTATCTTTGTCTGAACCATTTAACACTCATCGTATTACTGTTCTTTTTTTAAGAAATAATGAAAGGGATTTTAAAAATTTACCATCCGGACGAAACACTTAAATACAACATAAAAAGCTCTTACTGCAAGGCTGTTTATAGTAATCAGAAACACTTACTGGAAGTAGAAATCATCACAGATGACAGTCTGGATCATGTAGAGGACGACTCGCTACAGTACAATTTTCCTCAAATTTCTATGGAAATTTTTGATTTCCCGATAGATTCTGATGAGATTGAAGGGAAAACTTTCCTCATTAATGATTCTGAGGAAGAAAGCTACACAGAGGTAGATTTATTTGATGATGAAGATGCATTTATCTATGATAATGAGCTGTGTTTTGAAAAAAATGAAGAAAACGAACTTCAGGTAATCTGGAAAGGTACAATTGATGACTTTTACACAGGGTCAGATACCCCCATTCCTTTTCGTATGAAATGCGAATTTAAGCAGGATGAGATCGTCGTAGACGAAGACTAAGCAAATAATTTTATTAAACTTATACAGATTTCTTTTCAATTTTTTGGAAAGAAATTTGCTTTTTAGGGAAAATCGTCTCAAATTATTTTTTTTAAGCTTATTTTAAGATGAAATCTGATAATATTCGTTTATTTTTGTCGTTTAAACTATTGTAAATTATCATATAATGCTGCTAACGGAACTTACACAACTTTTGTTTGCACAGGCAACAACGCCTGCTGTTACAATCAACAAAACCGAATTTTCATTCTGGGAAATCCTTTTTCACGGTGGTGCTTTTGCAAAAATCGTAATGGTAACGGTTCTTACATTGGGTGTTTTCTCTGTATATCTTTTTTTTGAAAGATTTTTCTTTATCAGAAGAATGGCATCCAAAACAGATTCCAATTTTATGAATAATATTGAAGACTTCATAAGAGACGGAAAAATAGAAGCTGCAGCAGATTATTGCAAAACCCAAAACTCCCCGGAATCCAGAATTCTGGAAAAGGGAATCTCAAGACTGGGAAGACCTGTTTCTGATATCGTCAGCGCCATGGAATCTCAGGCACAGATAGAAGTTGCCAATATGGAAAAAAATCTCAACCTTTTGGCTGCCGTACCAAGTATTGCTCCGATGCTAGGACTTTTAGGAACAGTAATCGGGATGATTATTGCATTTTTCGATTTGTCTCATTCTGAAGGCGCTTTTTCACCCAAAACACTTTCAGAAGGTATTTATACCGCATTAGGACAAACCGCAGTTGGTTTGGCGGTGGCAATTCCTGCTAACTTTTTTTATAACCTTCTGTTAACAAAGATTGATAAATTTGTTTTGAGAGCTCAAAATATATCAGGAGAATTTTTAGATATTATTAATAAACCTTTATAATCAAAAAGGGATGAAAATTCAGAGAAGAAATAAGGCACACCCGGAATTCAGTTTAGCAGCAATGACAGACGTTATCTTGCTAATGCTGATTTTCTTTATGATTACCTCTTCGGCTGCCAACCAAAGTGCAATTGACGTAAAACTGCCACAAACCGCAAGTGTGGAAAACAATATTCCCAACCCGATGACGGTAAGTATAAAACCTGATGGCTCTTATTACGTGGACGACAGACCTGTAAGCCGGGAATTGGTAGAACAGACCATTGTAAGTGATTTGCAAAACAAATCTGCAAAATCTTTCACTATAAGAGCAGATGAAAGTACGATGCATAAAGATGTTGTTTTTCTTATGGAAATTGCCGAAAAACATAAACTGAGCATTGCTATTGCAACGGTAAAGGAATAAGAAATGAGAGGTTACACTATAGACAGAAACGAGGAAAATAAAGACAAAATTAAAAGTGCAGTACTTTCTGTACTGATCTGGTCTGCGATTTTGTTATTCGTTTTCATCTACAAGATGAAACCTAAACCTTCTGAAAAAGAACCTGAAATTGTGACCACCATGCTCATCAATTTCGGAGACAACAGAAACGGAGCGGGTATTGATGAGCCAGCCAATCAGGAAGGAAGTCTGGCTGCGCAGGCTGTGGAAAACAGTAATGAGCCGGTAGAAAATGCTGTTTCTGAACCGAAAACGATTATTACACCGGATCCTAAACCTGAATCTAAAAAGACAGAAGCAAAAGACAGAATTATCACCGGAAATAATACCAAAGCTACCGCTCCCAAAAAGGAAGTTTCTGAAACCAATAAAAAATCTACCGCAAGTTCTACGGTAAAAAGCACCAAAAGTTCCGCCAACACAGCCAATTCCAAAACAGGAAGCGGTGACGGAAAAGGAACTGCAGCTATTGGAAACCTGATTAAAGGACGAGGTACAAAATCCGGAAGCCAGGGAACCGGAACAGGAATCGGTAATGACGGAGATCCTTTAGGTGGTGACGGAAATGGGGACAGCAAAGTAGGAATCGACAGAAGATTGGTGGGATATATTCCCGGAACGATGGGAAGAGGCGGTACACAGCCCAGTCATAACTGCTCAGCAAGCGGATCAATCACCATTGCATATACCGTTGATAAGGCAGGAAATGTAGTCTCTGCAAGAAGATCAGGCGGAACCTCAGATCCTTGTGTGGTTTCCACTTCCGTTGGTTGGGTAAAGAAATATGTAAAGGCGGAAAAAGCACCGGTATCTTCTACTGGAACCTATAATATTACTTTCTAAAAATACAGAAGCCACATAAATAAAGGGGATTATTATTTTAATTCTTAATTGCTTTACCTATTTTTGTAAGTTCATTATTCATGTATGTCAGATATTATTCAGCTTTTACCCGATCATGTAGCCAACCAGATTGCAGCAGGTGAAGTCGTTCAGCGGCCCGCATCTATTGTAAAAGAGCTTCTGGAAAACTCTATTGATGCAGGAGCCACAAAAATTGAGCTGATTGTACGTGATGCCGGGAAAAACCTTATTCAGGTAGTGGATGACGGAAAAGGAATGTCTGAAACTGATGCAAGAATGGCTTTTGAGCGCCACGCTACATCTAAAATAAGAGGAACTGAAGATATTTTCAAAATCGCCACCAAAGGATTCCGCGGCGAAGCTCTGGCTTCCATTGCTGCTGTTGCGCAGGTGGAGCTGAAAACAAAACGTCATGAAGCCCCTTTAGGAACCAATATTTACATTGAAGGCGGTGTCTTTCAGTTTCAGGAGCCGATACAGACCGCAGAAGGATCCAATTTTTTGGTTAAAAATTTATTTTACAATGTTCCCGCAAGGAGAAAGTTTCTCAAGAATAACAATATTGAATTTCGTCACGTTATTGATGAGTTCCAAAGGGTGGCACTGGCTCACGAAAATTTAGAGTTTTGCCTGTTTCATGATGATGAACCTGTCTTCAGACTCAGAAAAGGAACCCAGATGCAGAGAATTGTTGATATTTTCGGAAGAAAACTTCAGCCTCAGCTCATTCCTATTAAAGAAGATATTGTATGGTGTCAGCTTCACGGTTTCGTTGCTAAACCTGAAGGAGCCAAAAAAACACGCGGCGAACAGTTTCTTTTTGTTAACGGAAGATTTTTTAAAAGTCCTTATTTTAATAAAGCGGTTCAGGAAGCTTTTGAAGGCTTGCTTCTGCCGGGATATATCCCGACTTTCTTTCTTTTTCTTGAGTTGGATCCTGAGAAAATAGATGTCAACATTCATCCGCAGAAAACAGAAGTAAAGTTCGAAGATGAGCACCTTATTTTTGCATTGCTTCGATCTACTATCAAACGCTCTCTGGGAATTTACAATGTTGCTCCAAGCCTTGATTTTGAGCGAGATCCGCAGCTTGATGAGATAATGCAGAAAAGCTTTCCAAGCAAAAGCAATTCGGCAAGTTTTAAAATGCCCGAGATTATTGTTGACAGAGATTACAATCCTTTTTTGGAAGAAAAAACAGTTTCTAAAACCGAAATTCACAATCTCACGGAAATGTACCAGCAAAACATCACTCCGGAACCATCAAAAATTAATCTTTTTGAAGACGAAGATTTTGATGAGGATTTGATGAGGCTTCCAAATGGATACTGGCTTTTCAATAAAGGTGACCGTACTTTGATGCTGGATTTGGGAAGAATGCACAGGCTTGTAGTTTCAGATCATAATAAAACAGTAAAAAAAGGAGCCGTCAACAGCCAGTCTCTTTTGTTTTCTCTGGAATATCACATGAATGAAATTGAAAAAAATAAATACAGATCCATCAAAAAATATCTTCCGGAGCTGGGTTTTGAAATGACAATTGCTCACGAAAGTGTTTTGAGGATAGATGCCGTTCCTGAAGGTCTGAAAGAATCTCAGGTAATGAAGTTTCTGGAAAATCTGTTTGAAATTCTGGAATACAGAACAGAGGACGAGTTTTTGCAGTATTATCAAAACCAATGGAACAAAATGCAGAGCAAATCACGTTTCGATTTTATCTATAAAATTGATGCTGAACAAGTCATTAAAGATTTTACAGCTCTAGGATTTCCTGAGTTTTTACCCAACGGAAAAAGATGCTATTTTGAAGTTCCGTTTAATGATTTTAAAAATAAATTTTAAGTAAATGTTTAATAATATACCGCCAATCACCAAGAATATTATCATTTTAAATATTGTTGTATTTATAGCTGTAAATTTGCTCAACAGCAATGAAGTTTATGGTTATTTATCTGGCTTTTATCCTTCCTCACCTTATTTCTATTCATGGCAGATAATTACTCACATGTTTATGCACGGAAGTTTCATGCATATACTATTCAATATGTTTACACTTTTCAGCTTTGGTCCTATCTTGGAACAAAGATTAGGAGATAAAAAGTTTATAATTCTTTATTTTCTAAGCGGTTTAGGAGCATTTTTTTTGTTTAACCTATGGAATTTCATTGAGGTAGAACAAATTAAATCCACGCTTGACAGTTTTGGATTTAACGTTAACGGTTATTTAGCAGGAGAGTCGGTTCAGTTTAAAGGAAATTCAGAAGCTATACTAGAGCAACAGGGACTTTTAGAAAATTTAAAAAGTATTATTTACACACCGATGGTTGGTGCATCCGGAGCAATATTTGGTATTATAGCCGCATTTGCTACACTCTATCCTGATGCAAAAATTGGTATTATGTTTATCCCGGTTCCGATAAAGGTAAAAATTCTGCTTCCTATCATTATTGTAGGTTCGGTTATTTTAGGAGTTACAGGAAATGTTGGTGGTATTGCTCATTTAGCTCACGTGGGAGGAGCTATCGTCGGATATATATTAGCCAAAATCTGGAAAAAACATTTATACAGATTCAATTAATCGCTGTGAAAGTATTCCGCTCGTTTCTTTTCATTGCACATTTAGCATTGCTTTTTCTCTTATTCGGAGTTTTGCTGAATGCTTATATCCCGCCAAAAGTTTTCTGGGGTTTCAATTTTTTGTCTCTGGGCTTTCCGGTAATGTTGGCTCTTTACATTCTTATTACTTTTTTCTGGATTTTCAGCTGGAAAAAAAGAGCGTTTGCTTTTATGTTTTTAGGATTGTTTTTTTTTAATCCTGCAAAAAGATGGCTTAATTATTCATCAGAGAAAAAAGAAATTCCGAATCTGAAAGTTCTGACTTTTAATATAAGAGCAGGAACATTGGGAGTTGAGGAGATAGAAAAATACATTGATGATCAAAATGTAGACATAGCCTTTCTTCAGGAAGCTGGTCCAAATCTTAAACTTAAAAATTTTCACGGCGAATTTAGCCACCCTTTTATCTGTTTCTATTCAAAATATAAAGTTGTTAACAGGAAGAACGTATTCGAAGATCTCAAGAATGGTGACGTTACTGCACAGTGCGAACAAATCGACGTTGAGATAAGAGGTAAGATTTATCGCGTTTTTAATGTTCATTTAGAATCTTTCGGGCTAGTAAAAAATATGGTAAAACTTGAAGGAAACGGTAGTGAAGACGAAGAAAAAGTAAAAAATGTAGTAAAAAGACTTATTCCAAAATTTAAAAGCCATCAGGAGCAGGTGCAGCTTATCAGAAAAAGTATCGAGCAGTCTCCTTATCCTGTGATTGTTGCCGGAGATTTCAACGCAGTTCCCAATTCCTATGAGTACTATCATATATCTGATGTGTTGAAAGATCCTTTTTATGAGGTTGGAAAAGGAGGCGGCACCAGCTTTCATGATTTTAAGTATCCCTTAAGAATAGACTATATTTTTACTTCCAAACAGATTAAATCAGTAAGTTATAAAGTAGATCATTCTGCAAAATTATCTGATCACTATCCGGTAATTGCCGAATTTATTATAAATTAGTTCTCTGAAAAGTTGATAAAACTAATGGAAAGATCATTATTCGCTGCCATACTTTTAGGATTTCTTTTTACATCATGTTCTAAAGACAGACCTATAGCAGAAAACAATACCGAAGTATTGCCTTCTCGTTACGACACTACTGCGATAGATTCTTTTTCAGATGGTGCTGTTTCTGTTGATGTCGCAAGACAAATCAGAATGTCCTCGCAAAAATACCAGGATTCTTTGAAGGAAGTTTTAAAAATGCAGCAGGAAGAAAAGCGGATAAAAGAAGAGATGGATAAAGAAAAAAAGAAAGCCGAGGAAGAAAATAAACTGAAGGAAAAACCGTTGAAAGATCCTAATCAATAATTTTATATACATTAAAAAAATTCACACAATGAAAAAACACATTTTAGCCGCTTTTGCAGCAACATCAATGATTATTTCTTGCAAAGAATCAACTACTAAAACCGAAACAGTTGAAAATCCTGACGGATCTGTAACCACAACAACGACAACTGAAACTACAACCGGACTTGTAGACTCGTCAAAAATCAATCAGGCTAAAAATGACATTAAAAATACCGTAGATAATGCCGGACAAAAGATTGATAACAGTGCAGAGAAAGCCAAACAGGATATTAATGCTGTAGGTCAAGATCTCAAAAAAGGAGTACAGGAGGTGAGCCGTGATGCAAAAGATGCCGCCGCAAAAGGAGCACAAAAAGTAGAAGATGGTGCTAAAAAACTTAAAGAAGATCTGAAAAGATAACCAACCAAACCGCAGTAACGCTGCGGTTTTTCTTATACTGCAAATAAAAAGCAAACAAAATCAAATTTTAAACTCTGAAAATCAGTTATTTATATTGTTATGTAATAATTTTTCAAAATTTTCTGTAACCATTTTAAACTTTCTCTGTCTTTTATATAGAAACAGCATACAACCATGAAGCTTTTGTTTGGAAATAAAAAAGAAGATTTGCTGAGCCGGCTTAAAAAACATGATCCCGCTGCCCAGAAAATATTTTATGATCAGAATGTGAAAAAATATCTCGGTACGGCGAGAGGCTACATCAGTGATTTGTATCAGGCAGAAGACTGCGTTATCAAAGCTTTCTGCAAAATTTTCAAACACATAGAAAGCTATCGTGGTGAAGGAAACTTTGATGGCTGGGCGAGAAAAATAGTGGTGAACGAATGTCTTAATTTTATTAAAAGTCACAAAACGGTTTTTTATCTGGATGATGTTCACGCTTCTGTTCTGGAGGAAATTCATGAGGAGGAAATTGTGTTCGATTTTAATGCACAGGAACTTCTGGATCAGCTTCCGGATTCCTACAGAATGGTTTTTAATCTCTATGTACTGGAAGAATATTCCCATCAGGAAATTGCAGATACATTGAATATTTCTACTGCAGTAAGCAAGACGCAACTCTTCAGAGCTAAAGAAAAACTGAGAAAGATCTACTTTCAACAACAAAAAAAACTGAAAAATGAACTCGTATAAAAACAATTTGGATCATCAGATAAAAGAGCAGATTTCCGGCAGAGAAATCAGCCCGTCAAGAGATTTATGGTCAGAAATTCAGGCTCAGACCGAAAATACTTATTCAAAAAAATCTAATCTTAACCCGATTTTACTGGCTGCTTGTTTTGTACTGCTGTTTGGTTTAGGAACCGTTTTGTTTTTAACCAATGAAACTGAACCCAAAATACAAATCGCAGAAACAGAAAAGTCATCTACTCAAAAAGAAGATATTGTTTTACAGCCCGCAACAACTTTTTCTCAGAACGCTATTGTAACACCAAAACAGGAGAAATTTACTCAAATCAAAAATTCTCCCGGATTAAAAAATGAAAAAGAAATTCCTGTCAATACTGATCTTCCATTGATCAAGGAAAACCCTACTGAGGTTGCATCACAAATAATTCAAAATCAACCGTCAAAAATTATCGCAAAAGCCGACTCTATAAAAGCACCCAAGAAAAAAAGATATGTAGATCCTTCTACCCTGCTTTTTTCGGTAGAACACAAAGATGCTATTGAGAAAACCAAAGACGGAAGCAATGTTGCCAAAATAGATCTCAACGCTAAATAATTATTTAATTTAACTTTAAAAAATAATAAAAATGATTAAGAAATTTATCATCTCAGGAATGCTGTGCCTTGTCGCCATCTCTATGAACGCACAAAAAAAAGCATTGAGCTTAAATCTTCAGCCTAAAGAAGACACAACAGTAAGCCCCATTGTAAAAGAGAAAGTTGAAGAATATGCTGCGAAAATAAATGGTATTATTCAGGAAGAAAAAAAGCAGATGGAAACCGAGCTAAAGTTTCTACAGGAAAAAAATCTGGATAAAGCAGAATTTGACAGACAAAAAGCTCAGATTGCAGACCAATATTCTCAAAAAATAGACACCAGAATTGAAGCTTTAGGTTTTGATCTGGATCAGGTAATCCAGAAACAGGTAAGATATTCTCTTCTCAATTCAGATGTAACTTCAAATGAAGAAATGAAACAAAACCTGATGAAAAAATTTCGTCCTACAAAAAGTTTTGACGGATATTTTTCTTACGGAATCATGACTTTAACGAATGACAGACCAGATAATGACTTAGACAGAAATTTAGGTTACGCCAATAATCTGGAATTTGGCTTAAAATTTAATTATCAGTTCAGCAGAACGAGTCCGTGGGGATTAATCTCTGGAATCGGTTTTTCATGGAGAACGGTAAGACCAGATAACAATATGGTTTTTGCAAAGCAGGATTCTGATGTTATTTTAAGCAAATATGATGGAAATCTGGATAAAGCCAAGTTAAGAACCGGCTATATCATGGTTCCTCTGGGATTTCAGTATAATTTTTCAAAACTGAAAAATGCAGGAATGGACATTCAGTACAGACCTTATTCGGAAGGATTCAGAGTTGGTGCAAATGCTTACGGAGGAATAAGAATGTCTACCAATAATATCATCAAAAGTGACAGCCAGAGCATCAGAGACCGTTCCAATTATCAGGTAAACCCTTTCGTTTACGGAGCTCAGTTTACCGTTTCATACGACAACATCAGTCTTTTTTTGAAAAAAGATTTCAGCAATTTCTTTAAAGACGGATATTTTGAAAATGATAAAGCTTTGGTTTTCGGACTTGCTTTGGGATGGTAGTTAATTACCTGAATAACCTGAGTTCGGGATAAACTTATCAAAATAATACCATTTTTGTCTTTTTTCAATAAACGAAGTGCCTTTGTTTAGCTTAAAAACTTTCAAAAAGTAAAAAATCTTTTGTTTTTCTTTGCGATAAATTAATATAATACTATAAATCAATTATTTAAATTTATTTCTTATCCCGAACTGAGGTTAAATAATTGATACAAAATATGACAAAATAGCCGAAATTCAATTTGGTATAAGAATTGAATAATAAAAATTAACATTCACATTAACAAACAAAACACTCTGTAGAATATTCTGCGGAGTGTTTTGTTTTATGTTTAGGATTATTTCAAATTTCCTACCATATCTTCAGGTTTTACCCACTTATCGAATTGTTCGGCTGTTAAAAGTCCAAGATTCACAGCTTCTTCTTTTAAAGTTGTTCCGTTTTTGTGGGCTGTTTTTGCAATTTTTGCAGCGTTTTCATAACCGATGTGCGTGTTCAGAGCCGTTACCAACATCAAAGATTTATCTACCAATTCTTTGATTCTTTCATGGTTGGGTTCAATTCCGACTGCGCAATGATCATTAAACGAAATACAGGCATCTGCGATTAATTGTGCAGATTGAAGGAAGTTATAAGCCATCACAGGCTTGAAAACGTTCAGTTCGTAATTTCCCTGTGTTCCGGCAAAAGAAATCGTGGTATCATTCCCTAAAACCTGAGCGCAAACCATTGTCATCGCTTCATTTTGGGTAGGATTTACTTTTCCGGGCATAATCGAAGAACCTGGCTCATTTTCCGGAATGTGAATTTCCCCGATTCCAGAACGTGGACCGGAAGCGAGTAATCTGATGTCCTGAGCAATTTTGTACAAAGCGACCGCCAGTTGTTTTAAAGCGCCATGAGATTCCACAATCGCATCGTGAGCAGCCAAAGCTTCAAATTTATTTTCTGCAGTTACAAAAGGAAGATTGGTGAATTTAGAAATATATTCTGCCACTTTCACATCGTAACCTTGTGGCGTATTAAGCCCTGTTCCAACTGCAGTTCCTCCCAAAGCAAGTTCGGAAAGATGTGGTAATGTGTTTTTTAAAGCTTTAATGCCGTAATTCAATTGGGCAACATATCCCGAGAATTCCTGACCTAAAGTTAAAGGCGTTGCATCCATCAAATGCGTTCTTCCGATTTTAACGATGCTTTTAAAGGCTTCGGATTTCTCTTTTAACGTATCTCTTAGTTTTTCAACAGCAGGAATCGTGGTTTCAACCACTTTTTTATAAGCCGCAATATGCATTGCTGTCGGATAAGTGTCATTGGAAGATTGAGACTTGTTCACATCATCATTAGGATGGACTTCTGTTTTATCACCTAAATTCCCTCCTGAATTGAAATGCGCCCGATTGGCAATCACTTCATTCACATTCATATTCGACTGCGTTCCTGAGCCAGTCTGCCAAATTACCAAAGGAAACTGATCGTTGAGTTTACCTTCTAAAATTTCATCGCAAACCTGGGCAATCATGTCTCTTTTCTCCGGAGCTAAAACTCCCAAATCCGAATTAGTAAATGCGGCGGCTTTTTTTAAATAAGCAAAAGCTTCGATAATTTCGTGTGGCATAGAGCCTTCCGGACCTATTTTAAAATTATTTCTAGATCTTTCTGTTTGTGCTCCCCAAAATTTATCTGCCGGAACCTGCACTTCACCCATCGTGTCTTTTTCTATTCTGTAATTCATTGTGATTGAGATTTTTTAATTTTTTTTTAACCATAAAAGACAAAAAATATTTAGTCGGAAGTTTTAAGCTTAATTATTTTGCTGTATACAGTTCACAAAATGAAATCTCGAAGAGGTTTCCAAACTAATGGTGCTTTTAAAATTATTTATTAAACTTCAGGAACTAATGTGCTAAAACTTTTGTGGTTAAAGTTTCTCTAAAGTTAAGTAATGCATAAAAACCTCGCAATTTATAATCATTATAAATATCAATTTCAATGAATGATTTTTAATTACGCTTTTTTGAGTAAGCTGTATTTTTGCACCGAAAATAAAAAGTAAATGGAATTTAAATATCAGGATCCGTACCCAATTCTAAAAGACGATACGGTTTATAAAAAATTGACTTCAGATTACGTAACAGTTGAAAAGCTAGGCGATAGAGAAATTCTAACCATAGATCCAAAAGGTCTTGAGCTTTTGGCTGAAGAAGCAATGGCAGATGTTTCTTTCATGCTTCGTTCTTCACATTTAGAAAGTTTAAGAAGAATTATTGATGATCCTGAAGCGACTGATAATGACAGATTTGTTGCATATAATCTATTACAGAATGCTGCAGTTGCTGCAGAAGGAGCTTTACCTTCTTGTCAGGATACCGGAACAGCGATTGTGATGGGAAAAAAGGGGGAAAACGTTTACACAGGCGTTGATGATGGTGAATATTTAAGCAAAGGAATTTATAATACCTATCAAAAAAGAAATTTAAGATATTCTCAGGTTGTCCCGTTGACGATGTTTGATGAGAAAAATTCGGGTTCAAATCTTCCGGCACAGATTGATATTTATGCTAAAAAAGGAGATTACTACGAATTTTTATTTTTAACGAAAGGAGGAGGCTCAGCCAATAAAACGTTCTTGTATCAAAAAACAAAATCTTTACTGAACGAAAAATCTTTGGAAGAATTCATTAAAGAAAAAATTTCAGATCTTGGAACAGCTGCTTGTCCGCCTTATCATTTGGCTTTGGTTATTGGTGGAACTTCTGCTGAAGCAAACTTAGCTGCAGTAAAAAAAGCATCGGCAAAATATTATGACAATCTTCCTACAGAAGGAAATGAAGCGGGACAGGCTTTCAGAGACTTGGAATGGGAAGCTAAAGTTCAGAAGATCTGTCAGGAAAGTGCTATCGGAGCACAGTTTGGCGGAAAATATTTAACTCACGATGTGAGAGTTATCAGATTGCCGCGTCACGCAGCTTCTTGTCCGGTTGGGATGGGAGTTTCCTGTTCTGCAGATAGAAATATCAAAGGAAAAATTACGAAAGAAGGAATCTTCCTTGAGCAACTGGAACAAAATCCGAAAAGGTTTTTACCTGAAACACCTCCACATTTAGAAGAAGCAGTTGAAATCGACTTAAATAAACCAATGCCGGAAATTTTAGCCGAACTTTCAAAATATCCGATCAAGACAAGATTAAAACTGAACGGAACTTTGATCGTTGCAAGAGATATTGCTCATGCAAAAATTAAAGATTTGTTGGATGCAGGACAGCCAATGCCTGAATATTTTAAAAACCACCCGATTTATTATGCAGGACCTGCAAAAACTCCGGAAGGAATGGCTTCGGGAAGTTTCGGACCGACTACTGCGGGAAGAATGGATGTGTATGTTGACGAATTCCAAAGTCATGGCGGAAGCATGGTGATGTTAGCAAAAGGGAACAGAACGGCAGATGTTACCAATGCCTGTCATAAATATGGAGGTTTCTATATTGGTTCAATCGGAGGTCCAGCTGCAATTTTGGCGAAAGATAATATTTTGTCTGTTGAGGTGGTAGATTTCCCGGAATTAGGAATGGAAGCGGTAAGAAAAATTGAAGTAAAAGATTTCCCTGCATTTATTATTACAGATGATAAAGGAAATGATTTCTTTGCTAATCTTGCGCATTAATTAGTTTAAATTTAAAATAAATAGCAAAAATCAGCTTTGATCTTTTGTCTGAAAAAGAAAAATGTTATATTTTTGCCCTAATCTTTAAGAATAAAAAATGATTTTATCAGCATTTTGGCCGTTTTATCAGTTCCTTTGGACAGTTTATTTCATTACAATGTTCCTTGTAGGTTTCTGGTGTATCTTTATGTTTTTCGGATTTGTTATTCCGTTGTGGTTAACTGAAGGTCTGAAAGAATATTTCGGTAAGGTAAAGCCATTCGACCCGGAACAAATCAGAAGCAAGCTTTTGACAGAGCAGGAAGGAGTTGAAGTTATTTATAATTCTCCAAAAGGTCATGGTCCTTTCATTCATGACAGCCATGGTCACGATCACGGACATCATTAATTGACTGTCAGTTCTTTTTCACCTGAATTCTGAAAAAGGATTATCAAGGCAAAACAACATATATTAAAACCACTTAGTTTTCTAAGTGGCTTTTTTGTTTAACATAATATTCGCCTTACCAAGAAAAAGATATTCTTTGCATAGTTTTTTATTGTTTGTAACAATATAAAAGTAAGTGTAATTTCAAAAAAAATAAATTAAATTCGTAATAATTAACTACTTAAATAAAATTTACTTACATAAATCTGCTATAAAAAATGGTTTCAACATTCAATATGCCAAATTAATACAATAAATCCCTGTATATGAAAAAAAATTATTCTGCATTACTGCTTTTTGTAATGACCGTAATATTCGGACAAATAAGCTACACTATTACACCTAATCCTTTTAATGAAACAGATCAAATTACTTTAACCGTTCCGGGAAACCAAATTGATGAAACCGCATGGGGAGTTGTCAATAATGCTGTCTATATCTGGTCGTGGTCTTTGGATCAAAACTTTGCTAACAGCCAGGACTGCCCAACCAACGGAAGCTGGACTAATTCAAGCGAGGCAAACAGACTGGCTTACAACTCAGCTTCCGACAGTTATTCTTTAACTTTTACTCCAACTACTTTTTTTAACAGAACAGG
Organism: Chryseobacterium sp. L12; assembly: GCF_056133985.1. Classification (NCBI taxonomy): domain Bacteria; kingdom Pseudomonadati; phylum Bacteroidota; class Flavobacteriia; order Flavobacteriales; family Weeksellaceae; genus Chryseobacterium; species Chryseobacterium sp. L12. Next base: position 53,388 of record NZ_JBVYOF010000036.1, read on the forward strand.
AATCGGGCGTTTCGGATTCTTGCTGAAGAATAAAACGGGGTCACATCAAACTTCTGACAATCTGGTTAATGTCGGAACATTAAACCTGAATATGACGAATCCGGCAGCAAACAGCCTAACCTCAGTCGTTGCAGGAAATTCTATTAACATCACAGCAACCACCAACATTAATGCTACTTTTCAGCTAAAAGCCAATGGTATTGTAGTAAACTCTACTTCTACTCCATCTACTTCGTATGCTTACAGCTATACTGTTACTCAAGATGCTGATATGGAACTAATTGCTACTTCCGGGTCGACGACAAAAAATGCTGCATTTATGCTCCAGATTCCGAGAAATGTGGTTTCTCAGGCAATTCCGACATGGATCAGACAGGGAATTAATTATCATCCAACCGACCAGACAAAAGTAGGTCTGGCTCTTTACGCACCGCATAAAAATTTCGTCCATGTCATCGGAAGCTTTAATAATTGGACGGTAAATGATACTTATCTCATGAAAAGAGATACTGCAAACCCTGATTTATACTGGATTGAATTAAACGGACTCACACCCCAGCAATTATACACATTTCAGTACAGAACAAATGATCTGAAAAAAGTAGCAGATCCTTTTTCTCCACAAATATTGTCTTCTTATGATGACCAGTGGATTTCAGCAGCTACTTATCCTAATCTTCCGGCATTTCCTGCAGGACAAGGTTTTGAAGTTTCTACATTCAAAACGGGACAGACACTTTATAACTGGCAGGTTACCTCTTTTCAGAAACCTAATAAAGAAAATCTTGTTATCTATGAATTGCTGTTGAGAGATTTCACACAGGAAAAAAACTGGCAGTCACTTATTAATAAAATTAATTATCTTAAAAATCTCAACATCAATGCTATTGAACTGATGCCTATAATGGAGTTTGAAGGCAATCTTTCATGGGGTTATAACACATCCTTTCATTATGCTTTAGATAAAGCTTACGGAACCCCGGAAAAATTCAAAGAATTTGTAGATCTGTGTCACCAAAACGGAATTGCCGTAATTTTAGACATTGCATTCAATCATGCAACAGGGAGATCGCCCTTGGTAAGACTTTGGAATATAGATCCTGATGGAGACGGTTTTGGAGATGTGGCGGCAAATAATCCTTATTTCAATCAGGTTCCTAAACATTCATATAATGTTTTCAATGATTTCAATCATTCCAGCAATGCTACAAAATATTACGTAGAACGTACAATACAGCACTGGATTTCAGAATATAAGATTGACGGATTCCGATGGGATCTTACTAAAGGATTTACACAAAACTGTTCTGCGAATGATGAAACCTGTACCAATGCGTATCAGCAGGACAGAGTAGATGTTCTGAAATATTATGCAGACAAACAATGGGCAGCAGATCCTACTTCTTATATCATCTTCGAACATTTAGGAACAGATGCAGAAGAGCAGCAGTGGGCAAATTACAGAGTAAATGAAGGAAAAGGCATCATGCTTTGGAACAAGCAGACAGATCCTTACAACCAAAATACTATGGGATATAAGGACAACAGCAACTATGACAGAATGGATCATGAGCTTCACGGATTTACCAATATGCACGCAGTAGGATTTGGTGAAAGTCATGATGAGGAACGATTAATGTTTAAAAATCTGGCTTATGGAGCGTCCAACGGAACTTATAATGTGCAAACGCTAAATACCGCCTTAGAGAGAATGAAAACTTTCGGAGCTGCATTTTTTACCATTCCTGGTCCTAAAATGATCTGGCAGTTCGGAGAGCTTGGATATGAATTCAGCATCAACAGATGTCCGGACGGATCTATCAACAACGCTTGCAGAACTGATGAAAAACCTATTGCTTTTACGCTAGGATACGACACAAACGTCAACAGAAAGGCAATTTATAATACCTGGGCACAAATTATTAATATCAGAAATTTGCATCCGGTTTTTAAATCTAAAACGTATACGGTAGAATCTAACAACCTTGCTAATGATCCTGATGGTCTTATTACCCGCATCTATGTGTATGATAATTCTCTTCCTGCAGGAAACCTGAAAAACATTGTCGTTCTTGCCAATTATGGCATTACCGTCAGAAATGTTGTTCCATACTTCCCTTATACCGGACAATGGCAAAATCTGATGGATAATACAACAATGAATATTACTTCAACAACAGCTCCCATTACACTACAGCCCGGTGAATTTAGAATTTTGGGAAGTACAAACGGAACATTAGGAACATCTGAAGTAAATTCCGAGAACAGGCTTTCTCTGCAAATTGCAGATAATCCCGTGAAAAACGGTGTTGCAAAGCTTATGTATACCAAAGCTAAAAATGGGGAAATCACCATTTACGATATAAGTGGAAAAAAGCTGGATTCCTTCAGGCTGAAAAATGAGACGGGAATGCATGAACTGAAAGCGGATTATCAGGCAGGAACTTATCTTGTCCATTTAAAATCTGATACAGGAACAGCCATTCAAAAAATGATTATCAAATAAAATACTAAACGAAAGCTCATGAAAATGAGCTTTTGTTCTTCACTATCAATTCCGTATCTTTGCACACTAAATTTTCACTATGTCTAAATCTTTAATTCCGAAATTAGAAGCGATTAAACAAAGATATAATGAGGTGGCAGACCTTATTATTCAGCCTGATGTAATTTCAGACCAGAAAAGATATTCTTCTCTCAATAAAGAATACAGTGATTTGGGCAAAATTGTATCAGTATATGATCAGTACAAAGGCGCTTTAAACACCATTGAAGAATCTGATGAAATTATCGCCGACGGATCTGATAAAGACTTCGTAGATCTGGCAAAAATTGAAAAAAATGAAGCACTCGAAAAAATTCCGGTGCTTGAAGAACAGCTCAAAGTTCTTTTGATTCCCAAAGATCCTGCTGATGATAAGAATATTATCGTAGAACTTCGTGCAGGAACCGGCGGAGACGAAGCGGCTATTTTTGTGGAAGATATTTACAGAATGTACTCTATGTATTTTAAAGCAAAAGGATGGAGACATGAGGTAACTGATTCCAACGAAGCTGCAAAAGGATATAAGGAGCTCATCATGAAAGTGGAGGGAGAAGGAGTCTACGGAATCATGAAATTTGAGTCCGGTGTTCACCGTGTGCAGCGTGTTCCTGAAACCGAATCTCAGGGAAGAGTTCACACTTCTGCTATTACCGTTGCTGTTTTACCGGAAGCTGAAGAAGTGGATGTAGAAATCAACCCTGCTGATATCGAAATGCAGACTTCACGTTCCGGAGGGGCAGGAGGACAGAACGTAAACAAGGTTGAAACAAAAGTTCAGCTTACGCATAAACCTTCCGGATTGGTAGTTGTATGTCAACAAGCCCGTTCGCAGCTTGCAAACCGTGAATTGGCAATGGAGATGCTTCGTGCAAAGCTATATGATATTAAATTACATGAAGTTCAGGGAGATATTGCGGCACAGAGAAAAACAATGGTTTCTACCGGAGACCGTTCTGCAAAGATTAAAACCTACAATTATCCGCAGGGAAGAGTTACTGATCACAGAATCAACAAATCTATGTATAATCTTGATGCCTACATGAATGGTGATATTTCTGAAATGATTGATGCCGTAATTATGGCAGAAAACGCCGAAAAAATGAAAGGTGAAGAAGATAATTATTAAGATTATTTAAAATAAAATCTTAAAACTTTTGAGAAATCAGAAGTTTTTTTTTATTTTAAAATTTTTCTTAAATCTTTGTAAATTTGGTCTTTAGAATATTCTCCAAAATAACTACGATATTTGTTATTATAAATTATGACATAACTTCCGCAAGGATAATGATATTTAAAGAATGTACTTTCTATAATGCCTTTAGGATCTTTATACCATTCTAGTTTTTTAATTGTCTTGATGTTTTCCTGATTTTTATAAATGTATAAAACATTTGATTTCTTGATTTTCCTTAAGCCTTCTTCACTTTCTTTATGCCAGCGAAATGATGTTTCAGGTGTCGCAATACCGCCAGAATTACAAAGATCTTTTCCAGGGTGGAACTTAATTATTGTTGGTTTATCCTTATCTAAATGTATTCTAAGAAATTTTTCTAAATTATCTAATAAATTAGCATTTTCTAAAACGCCTTCTTCCGATCTGTTAACAACAATTTTACACATTTGTAGAGAGTCATTGCATACTTTAAATCCTCGTGAGGTTTTTGTTTTATTATATACATCCTCTGTAATTATCTGGTCATTTTCATCTTTAAAAATTCTTTGTCCAAAAACGTTTGACATCTGAATAATAAAAATAAATACTAAAAAAAATTTCATCTTTTATGTCTTAATTAATATACAATTATAATGTTTTTTTTATAAAAGTACAATTGTGCAGAAAAGTATTATTTTTACCCTATAAAAAATTGCAGGAATTTTATCGTTCTTTTTAAGTAGTATGATAGTTTCTGGCTGAAAAATCATTTTAATGAATTCAATTGTAATCAATGTTGGAAACAGCAATATCAGATTTGGTCTTTTCGATGATGACAACTGTGATATTTCCTGGGTAATCAATACTAAACCTTACAGAACTGCTGACGAATTGTATGTGCAGATTCTTATGCTTTACCAAACCTATAAGGTTGATCCTCAAAATATCGAGAAAGTAATTATGGGTTCTGTTGTTCCGCAGCTTACGAAAGTTATGAGCTCAGCCATCCGAAAAATTCACGGTAAAGAACCTGTTGTTGTTGACCGCACTACTTTCTCTGCTGTACAGGCAAAATCTAAGCAGATGGGAACAGATATTTATGCCAATCTGGTTGCTGCTCACAATTTATATCCTGACAGAAAAAAAATTATCCTTGACTTTGGCACCGCACTTACAGCAAGTTGTGTTGCAGAAGATGGCGAAACTTTGGGCGTTATCATCGCACCCGGAATTATTACTTCTCTTAATTCTTTAATCAGCCAAACCGCACAGCTCCCGGAAATAGAACTGGTAAAGCCAAAAACTGTTTTGGGATTAGACACCATAACCTGTATGCAAAGCGGAATGGTTTACGGGTTTTTGGGCATGGTAGAAGGCTTTATAGACCGCATTAATAATGAAGTAGATGATGAATGCTTTGTGATAGCTACCGGAGGAGTTTCTCACGTTTACAAACCTTTAACCAATAAAATTCATATTACAGACCGGCTTCACACGCTGAAAGGACTTTATTTTCTGGGAAGAGAATAAAAGTACAGGATTATTATTCAAATTAAGCCTTGAGATTGTTTTATCTTTTTGTTTTAAAAAATTCTTTTACTATCGAAGAACATTCGTTTTCCAAAATTCCGGTAATAATTTCTGTTTTGGGATGAAGCTGAAGATTTTTATTGATAAATCCCCGTTGCTCGTCTCTTGCTCCTATCACAACTCTGGAGATTTGTGACCATGATAAAGCCCCGCAACACATTACACAAGGTTCTAAAGTCACATACAAAGTACAGTTGATAAGATATTTTCCTCCGAGAAAATTAGCAGCAGACGTTATTGCCTGCATTTCTGCGTGCGCCGTTACGTCATTCAGCGTTTCAGTAAGATTATGAGATCTTGCAATCACACGGTTGTTTGAAACGATTACGCAGCCAACGGGAACCTCATCTTTCTCAAAAGCTTCCTGTGCTTCCTGCAGTGCAAGTTTCATATAGTATTCATCGGTAAACATAAAAAAATAAGCTTAGTACAAAACTAAGCTTTTCATCATCAAATTTATATTTTTAAAACCGATATCCGATACCGCCCATGATTTTTCCGGTAACTTCTTCAAAATAGTAGTTATCCCGGTCGCCAAACCTCCTTGCCAATCCCCCACTCGCTTCAATAACCAGATTATTTCTCAGAACCCATTTCCCTCCTACTCCAAATCCGATTCCTACGGTAGTAATACTTCTTTTATTCACAGATGAAGTATAGTAAAAGCCCGTAGTTTCCTCATAAACATAATTATAATCATCATTGGAATTTGTGGTAACAGGAATAAAACCTTCAAGAAAAAATCCGGAAGCATATTTTTTCCCGAAATACATTCTGTAGTATGCAGAAAACTGGGTAAACCTGTCTTCCTTACGATCCAGAAGCATCATTGCATTGATACCCACTCCTTTGTTTTCAGAAATCAGCCTTTCATACGAAATATTGGCAAGCGGAACTGCAATCAACAAAACAGGATCGGCAACGATATCGTTTTTCCTTTGTTTTTCTGCAACATCTGCAGTCTGTGCAGAGCAAAGTCCGGCAGTAAGAAATAATGCCAGAAAGATTTTTCTCATATTCAGTTTATTTATCGTTTTCAGTAGTTTTCACTAACTTAAACCGGCTCAGGTTTAAGTTTATACTTTAAAATACATTCAGTTTTTAATACAAATTTCCCCGCTTTCAATATCTTAAATGATTAAATATCTCCCAGAAAAATTTGATTCAAATATAAATAATAAAACAATAACTTGTGAAAAATTATTCAAAGTTCATTGCCAAAGGAAAACGAAACCTGTATCTTACAGGAATACCGTTAATGTAAGCCGGAGAAAACCTGCCGGAGATTGAGTAAACAGCTATTTCTGCCTGCCTGTTAAACGTAAAATTTTCTCCTTCTGCTTTTACGTTACTGATGGTTCCGTCTTTTTCAACAACAAAAACGACAACTGTTTTCAGACTTGGATTTTCAGAATATACCCCTTCAGCATAAAATAAATCGGCAACTTCTTTTCTCAAAGCATTGATTCCTCCGGGATAATCTGCTGTTTTTTCTACATTCACTGTAAGATTATCTTCATGGTCATGATCTGAATTATTCTGATCAGAAACAATAACGGGATGAGCTTTAATTTTTTTGAGATCTTCCAGATTTTTAACTTTAAGTAAAGCTCCGATAAGTGCAACATTTTCAATGCTATCCATTTTCTTCATAAAAAAAAGAAAATCATTCTTAACGGCAGCTTTAAAAAGCGGATTGCTTTCCTTATCAAATTTTTTCCGAAACTCATTATTCAGCATCGTGCGGTGCTGATTGTAGTAGGTTTTTATCATTTTGAAATCTTCATTCTGCTGCGAAAAGCAAAACGAAGATGCTAAGAGAAAAAAAAAGTAAATCGTTTTCAAAAGATGCTGGTTGTAGATGTAAATATAATCAAAAAGAATGCAGTTTACATTAGTCCCCAGAATATGCCTGCAGAGAATCTGATAAACTCTCTCTGATTTCTCTGATCAGGCTTTCGGGTTCCATTACTTTTACCTCTTTTCCGTAAGATAAAATTTCTTGTCTGAAATCATAAGTTGGATGAAGAAAAAACTCGAAATAAATATCATCCGGTGTTTCTTTTACCTCTTTTTGAGACTGATGAAGCGGAAAGCTTCTGATATATTCACCCTGATGCCTGCTGCATTTCAGAACAATCTTCTGCGGATTTTGCTCAGTAAGATTCATCACTCCAAAAGCATTTTTAAAATGCTCTCTAAAATTGTATTTATATTTTTCTCTGAATTTCTGCGGAGTTACCGAAAGATGATTTATCCGGTCTAATCCAAATGATTTTAAGGCTTTATCTTTTGTGTCAACCGCAATCAGATACCATCTGTCTTTGGATTCTTTGAGCGCTAAAGGATGAACTTTCCTTGACGTCATCTTTTTATTTTTGTAATTATAATGCTCAAACAGAACAATTCTTTTGTTTCTGATGGCAAAAAAAAGATCGTAAAAATGTTCTAATCCTGTAGGCTTTCTGCTTTCAAAAAAAATAAAATCTGAAAAATCGGGATGAAGATTTAATGCATTGCTTACCTGAAAAGACTCAAGCAATTTTTGGTTATATTCATCAACTTCCATCATGGGGCGGCTGTCGATATAATACCGGTTGTCTCTCCTTTTTTTATTATGAATGGTGAGATTAAAAAGATTGGAAATTTCCCGGATGTCTCTTTGCAGCGTCCGCATAGAATAGCTTTTGATTTCTGCATCCTGAAATTCAAAAGAATTGAGCAGATATTCTTCTATCTGGGAATAGGTAGAAGGTGCAGATTCTAATTTTTTAATAATCAGTGCGTATCTCGTGAGGTAAAAATCTTTTTTCATTCTTAGAAGTTTCTACCACAAATATATATTCTTAATGCGACAAAACGTGTCGTGTTTAATTTTTGTGGATAACTTATAAGAGTATTTTTATCGCAAAATGTACTCTGCATCCACAAAATCAGTCAGCCAAACATTATTTTCAGAGAGATAGAAATCAATTCCATCCTGAAACATTTCTCCGGTTTTGATGGTGAGAATTTGTGGTTTTCCGTGACGCATTCCGACTTTGGTTGCGGTTTCTTTGTCCTGACTTAGATGAACGTGCTGTCTGTTTCTCTTTTCAATTCCTTTTTCAAAGATGGATGCAAGATTGGCTTCTGAAGTTCCGTGGTACAAAAATTCCGGCGGCTGTTGTGGCTTTAAAGCTAAATCGACATTAATAGAATGTCCCTGATTTGCTCTGATTTTAGTTTTATCTTCATTAAAAATAAATCTTTTCTTATCATTGGTTTCAACGACCTCATTCAATTCTTCCAATGTAAAAGTGCGGTTTTGTTTTGCACATTTTTCCTGTAGTTCTTCCACATCTGCCCATCCGTTTTCGTCTAAATTCAGCCCGATAACTTCGGGTTTATGTCTAAGCACCAAGCTTAGGTATTTGCTTATTCTTTTTTTATGTTGTTCGTTCATGGTTTGTTTATTAATTTTCTTTCTAATTTTTCACACAATTTCTCAATATCCTCCTTTCTCGCCAAAACATCAACCCACTCTTTCGGAATACTTTCAAAACCAAAATATATTCCGGCAATTCCGCCTGTGATGGCTCCGGTTGTGTCGGTATCTTCTCCCAGGTTGACGGCTTTTAAAACGGCTTCAGCATAATTTTCTGAATTTAGAAAGCACCATAATGAGGCTTCCAGACTGTAAAGAACGTAACCTCCTGAACTGATGGAATCTTCATGATATTCTGAAATATCATTCTTTAAAACCCTGTCAAAAAGCTGTATCTCTTTCGGGTTAAAGCCTTGAATTTCTGCAAATTGCAACACCAATTTCTGAGTATGATGATATGCTTCTTTTTTATCTTTTCCTTTGATTAATTCAATGGCAAAAATTACATAAATAAAGCAAGCAAACACCGAGCGAAAATGTCCGTGAGTGATTGCAGAGACTTCTTTTACCGTCTGATAGAGCTTTTCAATATTTTCTTCGTCTTTAAGGTAGAAAGCCAACGGAAGTGTTCTCATTAAAGAACCGTTTCCGTTATCTTCTTCGAAAATATTTCCTGAAAACTTTGCACTTTCTCCTTTTATTAATCTTGCGATAGAATGCCTTGTTGTTCCGCCAATATCAAACAATCTTCCGTGAGCCGTCCAATGTCCGTATTTTACCCACTTCACAAAGCTTTGTCCGATTTTTTCCAGATCATAACCTTTTGTAAGTTCTTCAGCAATGCAAAGTGTTAACGAACTGTCGTCGCTCCATGTTCCTTTCGGCTGATTCCACGATCCGAATTCCCGCATATTTTCAACGGGAAACATTTTTAAATTTTCTCTGCTTTTAAATTCTACAGGAACGCCCAATGCATCCCCCACACAAACGCCGAAAATTCCGGCTTTTACACTATTTTCCATTATGCAAGATTTACGAGTTTGTCAAAAAGCAGTTTCATTCCCTGCGTTGCCGTTTCTTTCATCACAACAGCTCTTTGTCCGTATCCGAAACCTGTTTCGTTGGGATTGATCACGATTAAAAGACAGTCATCCTTGATATTATGAATCAATCCCGCTGCAGGATAGACCTGTAAAGAAGTTCCTATTACCAAAAATATATCGGCTTCTTTTGCCATTTTTGTAGCTTCTTTCATCAGCGGAACATCTTCTCCGAACCAGACAATAAATGGTCTTAACTGCGCTCCGTCTTCTGCTTTATCGCCGATGTTGATGTCATCTTTCTGCTCGTAAATCAGGTTTTTATCGCTGCATGAACAGGATTTGAATAATTCGCCGTGTAAATGTAAAATATTCGTTGAACCAGCTCTCTCGTGTAAATCGTCGATGTTTTGAGTGATAATCTGAACTTCAAAATGTTTTTCCAGTTCTGCTAATAATCGGTGTGCCTCATTCGGTTCTACTTCGTGAAGCTGTCTTCGTCTTTGGTTGTAAAATTCAAGAACCAAAGCTCTGTCTTTTCGCCATCCTTCCGGACTTGCCACATCTGTGATGCTATGATTTTCCCATAGACCATCTCCGTCTCTGAAGGTTTTTATTCCGCTTTCGGCACTGATTCCGGCGCCGGTTAATATGGTTAGTTTTTTCATTTGTTTTTGTATTATTTGTTTTTGTATTATTTTTAACGCAAAGACCACAAAGTTTTTTTTGTTATTACTAAACGTTTTTAGTTCGCAAAGCCGTTTCACTTAGCGAAGCTCACAAAAACTATTATTCTGTATTATTCTTTTAACAGTGTTCTGTAAATTTCCTCATTTTCATCATCAAAACATACGAAAATAACTTTTTCAATGATCTCCGATGTAAAGTTTCTCACCTCATCTATAGCAATTTTAGCAGCGAGTTCTTTTGGGAATCGATAAATTCCTGTACTGATGTTGGGAAAAGCAATGGTTTTCACCTTTAGACTTTCTGCCAATTTCAATGAATTATGGTAACAATTTGCCAATAATTTTGATCCTTTTTCTTCATCTTCATTCCAGACCGGACCAACCGTATGAATGACGTATTTTGCAGGAAGATTTCCGCCAGTTGTAACGACCGCTTCTCCTGTTTTGCATTTGCCCTGTCGGTTTCTGATTTCTATACAATCATCAAGAATTTGTTTTCCTCCTGCCCGATGAATGGCTCCGTCTACTCCGCCACCGCCTAATAAGGAAGAGTTGGCTGCGTTTACAATGGCGTCTGCTTCTATTTTGATAATGTCGCCTTTTATGAATTCAATTTTTGGCATTTTATTTAACATCTATTTTTGATTAATAATCTTCTTTACATTCCCAATATTTGAATTCAATCATATTAGTTCCATTTAGTTCTGCCTCAAAAAAATCAATGTCATGATTTTTATTATACAGTATTTTATATATTCTATTCTTAACTTCTTCTGGTGTATTGATTCCAAAATAAATTGCAGATAGACATTCTATTGGATAATGTCTAATTCTCTCCTCTGGAAATTTTTGATTCTCAAAATTAATTTCTATTGCCCTCCATTCATTTTCATACTCCCAACTTTTAGTCTTAGTAGAAAATAAATTTTCAAGCTCAAAAGCATATTTGTGTGTCCATGATTTTGACAATCCTAACAAGTCACAATCATGCTCATTTTGGAATACTGGTGCAAAATGATAAAAGTTAATGAATGGTTGCATTTCTTCGTATTCAACCTTTTTTAAATTGCTCCAAAATATTAATGTTTTAGTATCCCATTCTGAAACTTGCTGTTTAAATTTTACTTCATTTAATACTCTCTTATGTTGAATTTCATATGGAAAATTATTATGATTCAAATTAAATTCTAAGCAAATACCCGAATGCTTACTTGAATAATGAGACCACATAAGAAAATTATTGTTTGTTTCTGAAAAACACGTAACATAGCTACTTTTTAAAAATTTATTTGTTAACCTTTCTATCTCTTGCTTAAAATCTAAGGAAGCAAAAACAATATTTTTATCATTAATCGAATCACTTATTATTTCAACAATATCATCACACCATATATTTTCATTTTTTTTAAATAAAAGGGTCGCTTTTTCAAATATTTCATCAATGATTATATTACATTTTTCATCATTATTGTAAAGCTCAATCCAAGCTTCGTTAATTCCTAAAGATTTAGGATTTGAAAAATCAAAACATTGTGATTTCACAATAAAGTTTAATAAATATTTAATTTCATCTTTATTTCTTGGATAGAAATTAATTTTTGCATGTAAGTCTAAAGGATCATTTAATTCAGAATAAGATGCAAAGTAAATCTCTTGATAATAAAGTTCCTTAAATAGAAAATCAGAAAGAGGTCTGTATTTGTATATTTTATTAATCATTTTTTTTAATTTAAAACTAAAACAGCTTCATCGTCAGAAAGCCTGATTTCGGCTGTTGCTCCGCTGTTGAACTGTAGAAAATCCTGCTCAATTCCGTCGCTAAATATAAAACCATTATTCGGCATTAGTGATTCGATGATTAATTTGTTTCCTTTTTTCAGTTTTCCGCTGCAGATATCGGTCTGCGTTCGGATGCTTTTGAAAGGTTCTCTTACTGCAAAATACAAATCTTCTTCATTGAGCTGCGGATATTTTAATCCGGTTTCGCCTAAAATTCCAAATGCCATATTAAAAATGGAACTCAGCCAACCCGTACTTCCTGTTTTTGTGGAAACTATGATTCCGCTGGAAGAGTGTATTTCTTCTTTTCCGTTCAGCATGATTTTATATCGTGCGGAAGAATGGGAAGAAATTCCTACAAATAAATCATTCACTGCCCGTAATTTTTGTCCGTCATTCAGCACTGCTTCGGCAAACTTCATTTTTTTTGAACTAAAGTTTCCGTTCATCACAGCTTGTACCCCTTTTAAAAAGTTTTTTGCGCTGAAGGGAAGTAAAACGCCATCATATCTTTCGGGATCGGGATTCACCGCAATGATCGGAATATGTTTAGAATATTTGGCAACATTGGCTACCAAACCGTCCTGTCCGACCACCACAATCAGGTTGTTTTCAGAGAAAATATAGGAAGGAACAAACTCTCTTTCAATCACTTTATTTTTAATGATTTTGGAAAGCTGGGTCTGAACTTCCAGAAATGACTGACCGAATTTTTCGTGTTCATCCACATATTCCTGAAAATTTCCTCCGGAACTTTCAATATAAAACTTCGCCTGAGCCTGCGTGTTGAATCTTTCGACCAGAGATTCAAGACGGGTTTTATTTTTAATGATGATGGCGTATTCTACTTTCATTTTCTTTTTATTTAAATATTTTTTAAACCATTAAGGTTAATTTAGAAATGAAGTTTAATTAAGAAAATCATTCTGATTTTAAGCTTAAAGCGAAGCTCAACTTAATAATTCTTAACAACTTAAATCCTCTTAATGTTTCAAAATACTATCCAGCAAATCCGGACTGATATTCAGGTTTCCGATTTTCCCGGCGTTTTCTGCCAATTCTCTGAACGCTAAAGCGATGTTATTTCTCGCATCCTGTCTTCCGCTCAAAGCTGTGAGGACTTTCCAGTCGATTTCTTTATATGGTTTTAAGGACGTTTCCAGAATATAACCTTGTGTCTCTGCTTCTTTTCTGTCGTTTTCCGTTTTTTGCTCGATCAGTTTCTTTCTGTGGTTTTCTACAGAAATATCGGCGGCAATTTTCATTTCACGAAGGATTCTGTTGTTTTCTTCCTGCTGAACTTCGGTTTCCATTCTTTTTTCTTCAATCTGCTTTTGCTTTTCTTCAACCGCAATTTCCGTATTCAGCTCAGATTCTTTGATTTTTCTTTCCTGTTCCACCGCAAAATTTCTTCTTTCATAAATCGCTTCATCGGCTTGCTGCTGCAGTTTTTCCCGGGTTTCCGTTTCCAGCGCTCTCGCCATTTCGGGTGTTGTCTGAACGGCTAAAATATTGGCTCCCAGGATTTCAATTCCCATGCTTTTTATTGATTCGGAATCGATTAATCCTTTCAGAATATGATCTTCAATCTGTTTGGCAGAGCGGATTGCTTCTTTTAAACTAAGATTGTGTACAAAAGAAGAAGTTGCTGTCTGTGCGAGATTAATGATTCTCTGGTTCAGCTTTTCAATGTCATTCTTTTTGTAAACTCCTTCTCCGTCCACGGTAAAATCCAGTGTGTTGGAAAGTGCTTTCGGATCGGTCACTTTATAGCTGATCTGTCCCTGAATTTTCACGGTCTGATAATCGTTCGTGTTTTCATTAAAGATAAACGGCAGATCGTTGCTTCCCAACGGAATCGCCACAATAGACGAATTGGGAGCGAAATAAAAGAACGATAAACCTCTTCCTTCTTTGGCGATCTTTCCATTTTTAAAATGAAGAACGTACGTCATAGAATCAAATTTGATGTGTGTAAATCCAAACATAGCTTTATGATTTTTAGTGAAACAATTTGTTAATTTTAGTGTATTTTTTACGCAAATTATGGGTAAAATTTTTTTCACTTTTATTTTATTTAAAGCAAAACACTTTTCGATATTTTTTAATGTTCCGCTTTTTCTTTTTTCATCGGTATTGAAATCAACCGCCAGAAAGTGCGTGCATAGATCAATTCCAAAGGTATCTCTTTCATAATTTGAAGTAAAACCGCCTATCACTTTCCATTTTTCCGCCTTTGTTTTAAAAGAATTGGCAAAATATCTCGGTCTTCTTCCAACATGAAGAATGGTTACTTTCTCTGTTTTATCTTTTAAAAATTCCATCATTAACGTATCGGTTCCCGAAAAGTCTCCAATGATAAATTCACACTCATCAAGGCTGAAGTTCTTTAACGGTTCGATATAAAACTGCTGAAATTTCTCCCAGGATACATTTCCGTTTCCTGAAACATATATCTTTTTCATTTTTAAGTCTTTAAATACATTACATCTGTTCTTAAAACATATTTCTGTCCGCTGATCAGTGTTTTTCCTTCGTGTCTTAACGGATGGTAAAAAACCAACGCTGAACCTTTCTTCGGAGCTACAGTGAACAGATTATCAAACTCTGTTTCTCCGCCTTCAAAATCGTCATTCAGATAGATTAAAAAAGTGTAAAAGCTTTTCTCATTTTCATTTCTGATGTAGCTCCCGTCATGATGCATTTTGAACTGCTGTCCCGGAGAATATTTATAAATCCTGAACATTTCATTAAAGCCCGAAACGTTATAGTTATCATGAATCTGAGGAAGAAATTCGATGGCTCTTTCATAAAGATTTTCGGCTAAATTATTATCAAAAATCATCAATCTGTCGTTGTTCCGGATTCCTTTGCTCATCACCTGTCGACCTCTCATATTGATTTTTGCCTCCTCAAAATCTTTGTCCTGAGTTATTTCAATATAATGATCGCATTCTTGGTGAGAAAGAAAATTTTCGATCATAAATATTTGAGGATGAAGTTCTGTTTTTTTCATGATTCATAATTTTTCTACGGTTATTGTGTTACCCTCTTAATTCGTCTCTTACTTCCATTAAAGCAAATCCTAATAAATTTTCACCATTCCATTTTGAAGGATCTTTGGCTTTTGCATTAGTTTCCAGCATCCCGATTCCCCAGATTTTATCGTACGGACTTGCCTCTACTAAAATTCTATCTTCTGTTGAAAGCAGAAATTTTTTAAACTCTTCATTTTGAGAAAACTTTAATAGATTTCCCTGTTTCACGATTTCATATTTATGCTCGTCCCAAATTTGAGGATCGAAATTTCTGACTTTTCTGCCTAAACTTTTCGCCTGATTCGGAGTCTCTGCTTTTAAAATTTGCTCTAAAATTTCATGATCATTAAATAATCTCGCTTTTCCTGCCATCATATAATGTTCTGCTGTTTTATAAATGATTCCGTTTTCTTTAAACTCAAAAGGAAACCACTGACTGAAACAGGCTTTTGTAATTTCATCTTTCACGGTATGTCCCCAAAAGAAAAGAAATTCCGGATTTTCTTTTTGATGGAATCTTTCGATGGTATTATTTAACGTGAGTTCGAT
>NZ_JBVYOF010000037.1:0-1030 GCF_056133985.1 Chryseobacterium sp. L12
AACGTGAGTTCGGGATAAGAATAAATAAATTTATGATACAAAAAAGCAGAAAAATTAGTATATTTAAGGTATTGAAATTCAAATATTTAACTAAAATTTCTGCTATGATTTCTGATGATAAAATTACAACTATTTATTACATTGTTGATGAGTTTTTTAAAGAATTTAATAGTGTTCTGAAAGATTATGCTCTGAAAGATCCGAAAATTAAGATCCGAAACCGAACATCTGCCCTGTCTCAAAGTGAAGTAATGACTATTATGATCCTGTTTCATTACGGTGCATTCAAAAACCTCAAGCACTTTTACCAGGGCTACGTGCAAAGACATATGAAGAAAGAATTCCCCGTAACAGTTTCCTACAATCGTTTTGTAGAACTCCAAAAGAAAGTGAATGTTCCCATGGCTGTTTTTGTGAAAATGATGTGTCTGGGAAAATGTACAGGTATTTCTTTTATCGACTCCACGCCAATCAGAGCGTGCCATATAAAAAGAGAAAAACAGCATAAAACCTTTAAAAACATTGCCCAAAAAGGACAATGTTCTCTGGGGTGGTTTTATGGATTTAAACTTCATTTGATTATTAATGACAGAGGAGAAGTTTTAGATTTTATCCTAACAACAGGAAATGTAGATGACCGAGAACCACTGAAAAGTATGGATTTGCATAAATGGATTTTTGGAAAACTATTTGGTGACAAAGGTTATATTGGGAAGGATTTGTTTGAACAGCTTTTTATTGATGGAGTTCATCTCATCACGAAAATAAAGAAGAATATGAAAAATTCTTTGATGCTTTTACAAGACAAAATTATGCTCAGAAAAAGAGCTTTGATAGAGTCTGTAAACGATGAACTCAAGAATATTTGTCAAATAGAACATACCCGTCACAGAAGTTTTGATAACTTTATTCTGAATATTTTGTCGGCTTTAGCAGCTTATTCGTTCTTTGATAAAAAACCATCAATAAACACCAAGGGCGACATTATTGATCAAGATAGATTGATTGCGGCTTAAATCGAACTCACGTT
>NZ_JBVYOF010000038.1:0-29139 GCF_056133985.1 Chryseobacterium sp. L12
GAATATAGGGATAGGAAAACGCTCTCAAATTATCTGCATAAAATTCCTAAAAGCGAAAATCCACTGATTTATAGTATTCAGATTAAATCCCCGAAAATTTTAAGCACGCTGATTGATTATTTTGAAGAGTATCAATCAGCAAATAAGCTAAAAGTAAAGAATAAAGAAAAAAGAACAAAGATGCAAGAACAAAGAAGAAGGAAAGAAGGAAAAAAGGAGGAATAAAAGGGCATAAAAAAACCTCATACATTTGTGTATGAGGTTTGAATAAAAACTGGCGGCGACCTACTCTCCCGCTTGTCGCAGTACCATCGGCGCTGGTGGGCTTAACTTCTGTGTTCGGAATGGGAACAGGTGAGCCCCACCGCTAAAACCACCCTAAAGGCTGTATATAAGATATCAGAGGGAAGATTTCAGATTTCAGATTTAAAAAAAGTCTGTTATCTGATGTCTTATATCTGGCATCTGTTTTTATCGGTAAATTTCATCACAAAGGCAAAACCTTGATTGCACTTATAAGGCTTGTTTTAATGTAAACCAATAGGCTATAAATCTACGGGTAATTAGTACTACTCGGCTATGCTGTTACCAACTTTACACCTGTAGCCTATCAACGTGGTCATCTCCCACGACCCTTAAAAGATGTCTCATCTTGAGGCGAGTTTCGCACTTATATGCTTTCAGTGCTTATCTCTTCCAAACATAGCTACTCAGCGGTGCACCTGGCGGTACAACTGATACACCAGAGGTTTGTTCAATTCGGTCCTCTCGTACTAGAATCAAGCCCTCTCAAACATCTAACGCCCGCAATAGATAGAGACCGAACTGTCTCACGACGTTCTGAACCCAGCTCGCGTGCCACTTTAATGGGCGAACAGCCCAACCCTTGGGACCTTCTCCAGCCCCAGGATGTGACGAGCCGACATCGAGGTGCCGAACCTCCCCGTCGATGTGAGCTCTTGGGGGAGACTAGCCTGTTATCCCCGGAGTACCTTTTATCCTATGAGCGATGGCCCTTCCATACGGAACCACCGGATCACTATGTCCTGCTTTCGCACCTGATCGACTTGTAGGTCTCACAGTCAAGCACCCTTATGCCATTACACTCTACGCACGGTTACCAAGCGTGCTGAGGGTACCTTTGAAAGCCTCCGTTACTCTTTTGGAGGCGACCACCCCAGTCAAACTACCCACCACGCAATGTCCTTCTAAAAGAAGTTAGGCTCCAAGTAAGTAAAGGGTGGTATTTCAACGTCGGCTCCACAAACACTAGCGTGCCTGCTTCAAAGCCTCCCACCTATCCTACACATTACTTACTCAAAGTCAATACGAAGTTATAGTAAAGGTTCACAGGGTCTTTTCGTCCCATTGCGGGTAATCGGCATCTTCACCGATACTACAATTTCACCGAGCTCGTGGCTGAGACAGTGCCCAGATCGTTACACCATTCGTGCAGGTCGGAACTTACCCGACAAGGAATTTCGCTACCTTAGGACCGTTATAGTTACGGCCGCCGTTTACTGGGGCTTCAGTCAATGCCTTCGCTTACGCTAAGCACCTTCCTTAACCTTCCAGCACCGGGCAGGTGTCAGACCCTATACAGCATCTTTCGATTTAGCAGAGTCCTGTGTTTTTGATAAACAGTCGCCTGGGCCTCTTCACTGCGGCCACCATTGCTGATGGCGTCTCTTCTTCCGAAGTTACGAGACTATTTTGCCTAGTTCCTTAGCCACGACTCACTCGAGCACCTTAGGATTCTCTCCTCGACTACCTGTGTCGGTTTTGGTACGGGTTGCTTCACTTCGGCTTTTCTTGGAAGCACTTTCCCTACAGCAGCTTCGCCCGAAGGCTAGGCCTTGACTATTCCGTCAGTCTCCAGTAAGTACGGCACTCCGTCCCCTTTTTAGTGTGAGCAAGTATGGGAATATTAACCCATTGTCCATCCACTACTCCTTTCGGATTCGCGTTAGGTCCCGACTAACCCTCAGCTGATTAGCATGGCTGAGGAAACCTTAGTCTTTCGGTGAGGGGGTTTCTCGCCCCCTTTATCGTTACTTATGCCTACATTTTCTTTTCTGTCCGCTCCACAATACCTCACGATACTGCTTCTGCGCAAACAGAATGCTCCCCTACCAGATATAATTAAATTATAAATCCATAGCTTCGGTAATATGCTTATGCCCGATTATTATCCATGCCGAACCGCTCGACTAGTGAGCTGTTACGCACTCTTTAAATGAATGGCTGCTTCCAAGCCAACATCCTAGCTGTCAATGCAGTTCAACCGCGTTGCTTCAACTTAGCATATATTTGGGGACCTTAGCTGTTGGTCTGGGTTCTTTCCCTCTCGGACATGGACCTTAGCACCCATGCCCTCACTGCCGACCATCATTTATTAGCATTCGGAGTTTGTCAGGAATTGGTAGGCGATGAAACCCCCGCATCCAATCAGTAGCTCTACCTCTAATAAACTATATATCGACGCTGCACCTAAATGCATTTCGGGGAGTACGAGCTATCTCCCAGTTTGATTGGCCTTTCACCCCTACCCACAGGTCATCCGAAGACTTTTCAACGTCAACCGGTTCGGTCCTCCACTTTGTGTTACCAAAGCTTCAACCTGCCCATGGGTAGATCACAAGGTTTCGCGTCTAATCCTACTAACTATCCGCCCTATTCAGACTCGCTTTCGCTCCGGCTCCGGACCTGAAGTCCTTAACCTCGCTAGTAAAATTAACTCGTAGGCTCATTATGCAAAAGGCACGCCGTCACACCATATAGGTGCTCCGACCGCTTGTAGGCGTACGGTTTCAGGTTCTATTTCACCCTTCTATTCGAAGTGCTTTTCACCTTTCCTTCACAGTACTTGTTCACTATCGGTCTTTCAGGAGTATTTAGCCTTGGAGGATGGTCCCCCCATATTCAGACAGGATTTCACGTGTCCCGCCATACTCATTTATCATCTATATATACCTTTCGAGTACAGGATTGTCACCTTCTTTGATTGTTCTTTCCAAAACATTCCTCTAAATATATAAAGACTTTTGGGCTAATCCGCTTTCGCTCGCCACTACTTACGGAATCTCTTCGATTTCTTTTCCTCCGGGTACTTAGATGTTTCAGTTCTCCGGGTTTGCTCCCATTGCTGGGTGACATGTCTTCAACATGACGGGTTGCCCCATTCGGACATCTCGGGATCAATTCGTGTGTGCCAATCCCCCGAGCTTTTCGCAGCTTACCACGTCCTTCGTCGCCTCTGAAAGCCTAGGCATCCGCCATACGCCCTTAACGATTTCTTTCCTATTTTTAGGTTACTCAAGCACTTATAAGTGCTCGGTTTTCTCTTTGTGATGTCTTTACCGTTAATGTCAATGATCTTTTTTCTTGTACTAATGTAATATGTAAAATGTATTAATGACGGCTCCGTCACTATGCAGTACACATTTCCTGATATTACCCTCATACATTATATCTTGTACTTTCGTACATCATACAATATGTGGAGAATAAGGGAGTCGAACCCTTGACCTCCTGCGTGCAAGGCAGGCGCTCTAGCCAGCTGAGCTAATTCCCCTCTAGTAGACTTCAGATGTCAGATTCTAGATTTCAGACTTAAAATCTGGTGTCTAATATCTCACATCTTCCCGTCTTATAATTAGTAGTCTCGGGCAGGCTCGAACTGCCGACCTCTACATTATCAGTGTAGCGCTCTAACCAGCTGAGCTACGAGACTCTTTGTGTTCCGTGTTCCGTGTTTTGGGTTCCGGGTTATCCGTATCCATTAACTCGTACCCCGTCTCTCTGTTCCCTGATACTAATTTCTAGTGGGTTTGTATTTTTTAATATATCAACCAAATAAAAAACTAAAGCTTTAACTTTAAGTAAGTTTTTTGTGTATTGCTACACTAATTTTGTTTAACGTTCTTCAACGCTCTAAAATGAGATGTTCCAGCCGCACCTTCCGGTACGGCTACCTTGTTACGACTTAGCCCTAGTTACCTGTTTTACCCTAGGCAGCTCCTGTTACGGTCACCGACTTCAGGTACCCCAGACTTCCATGGCTTGACGGGCGGTGTGTACAAGGCCCGGGAACGTATTCACCGCGCCATGGCTGATGCGCGATTACTAGCGATTCCAGCTTCATAGAGTCGAGTTGCAGACTCCAATCCGAACTGAGACCGGCTTTCGAGATTCGCATCTATTCGCATAGTAGCTGCCCTCTGTACCGGCCATTGTATTACGTGTGTGGCCCAAGGCGTAAGGGCCGTGATGATTTGACGTCATCCCCACCTTCCTCTCTACTTGCGTAGGCAGTCTCACTAGAGTCCCCAACTTAATGATGGCAACTAGTGACAGGGGTTGCGCTCGTTGCAGGACTTAACCTAACACCTCACGGCACGAGCTGACGACAACCATGCAGCACCTTGAAAATTGCCCGAAGGAAAGTCTATTTCTAAACCTGTCAATTCCCATTTAAGCCTTGGTAAGGTTCCTCGCGTATCATCGAATTAAACCACATAATCCACCGCTTGTGCGGGCCCCCGTCAATTCCTTTGAGTTTCATTCTTGCGAACGTACTCCCCAGGTGGCTAACTTATCACTTTCGCTTAGTCTCTGAATCCGAAAACCCAAAAACGAGTTAGCATCGTTTACGGCGTGGACTACCAGGGTATCTAATCCTGTTCGCTCCCCACGCTTTCGTCCATCAGCGTCAGTTAAAACATAGTGACCTGCCTTCGCAATTGGTGTTCTAAGTAATATCTATGCATTTCACCGCTACACTACTTATTCCAGCCACTTCTACTTTACTCAAGACCTGCAGTATCAATGGCAGTTTCACAGTTAAGCTGTGAGATTTCACCACTGACTTACAGATCCGCCTACGGACCCTTTAAACCCAATAAATCCGGATAACGCTTGCACCCTCCGTATTACCGCGGCTGCTGGCACGGAGTTAGCCGGTGCTTATTCGTACAGTACCTTCAGCTAGATACACGTATCTAGGTTTATCCCTGTACAAAAGAAGTTTACAACCCATAGGGCAGTCGTCCTTCACGCGGGATGGCTGGATCAGGCTCTCACCCATTGTCCAATATTCCTCACTGCTGCCTCCCGTAGGAGTCTGGTCCGTGTCTCAGTACCAGTGTGGGGGATCACCCTCTCAGGCCCCCTAAAGATCACTGACTTGGTGAGCCGTTACCTCACCAACTATCTAATCTTGCGCGTGCCCATCTCTATCCACCTCAGTTTTCAATAATAAACGATGCCGTTCATTATATTATGGGGTATTAATCTTCCTTTCGAAAGGCTATCCCCCTGATAAAGGCAGGTTGCACACGTGTTCCGCACCCGTACGCCGCTCTCAAGTCCCCGAAGAGACTCTACCGCTCGGCTTGCATGTGTTAGGCCTCCCGCTAGCGTTCATCCTGAGCCAGGATCAAACTCTCCATTGTATGTTTGTCTTAGGCTCACTCAAAGTTATTTGACGCTTTAGTTTTTCCTTACTTGGTTGTTATATCTATTTTTCAATGATCTCTATTCTTCCGCTTTATAACGAAGCAATCTTTCTGTCAGTGTCGCTCCGTATTTGCGAGTGCAAAAGTAAAAAATTATTTCTTATCA
This sequence comes from Chryseobacterium sp. L12, assembly GCF_056133985.1. Lineage (NCBI taxonomy): Bacteria > Pseudomonadati > Bacteroidota > Flavobacteriia > Flavobacteriales > Weeksellaceae > Chryseobacterium > Chryseobacterium sp. L12. The sequence continues at coordinate 5,623 of NZ_JBVYOF010000038.1, forward strand.
GCCAAATGTTTCTCAAGAAAATTTTAAAGTTTTTTTATTAACCCTAACTCCTTAATCCCATTAAACCAACATTCTCCTGCGCTCCCCGTATCGGGACTGCAAAGATACAAATCTTTTTTATTCCGGCAAGCTTTATTTTTAAAAAATTATTTCCAAAATATCCACCCGCCTCAAGATTCATATCCTCCCCCTACTCTTACCCTTAAGTAATCCGTAAAAGAAAAGATCATAATTCCCTCCGCTTTTCAATGCTCTTCTGCGCTACCCTTAACTCTCGTCTTAAGTCCGGCAAAAATACCAACTATTTCCTTTACATTCCAAAATTATTTAACATAAAATTCATATTTAAACCATATCCATCCCTAACTAACTGGTTATTTGAAAGAAAAATTTTATAAAAGTGAAGGGGGAATAGTTAATAGTGAATGGTCAATGGTGAATGGTGAAAAAGTTGCAGACTCATCTTAAACAAAAAATGTCCCTGACAATTCAGAGACATTATATACAGTATATATGAATTCTTATAAAAATAGTTTTACCAGTTCCTTATGTGTAAAATACCCTATTAAACAACCTATCGTGTCTGCTATAATGTCTAAGGCTTCCATAGATCTTCCAAGTTCCATTTTTTCCTGAAGAATCTCCGTAAGAAATGCATAAATGAGAATGATCTGAAAGTAATAGGAAAATCTAATTTTTGGAAATGCTGCTATAAAACAAAAACCTAGTATTGCAAATATTCCAAGATGTAAAACTTTATCAATCCCGGAAAACATAAACCAATATTCGTGATTTTCTACGCCCGGACGTAAAAGCATATATGTAAGAAATGCCCAATATATGGGCAGTATCTTTATAAATATGTTTGAAATTTTATCCAATGACTTCCTGATATTCTTCTGCAGAAAGCAATTCTGACTGATCTGCATCATCGGCTATTTCCAACTTGATGATCCAACCTTGTCCGTAAGGGTCTGAGTTTAAAAGTTCCGGCTGATCTTCTAATGCAGAATTAAATTCTATTACTTTTCCTGAAATCGGCAAGAATAAATCTGATACCGTTTTTACTGCCTCAACACTTCCAAAAACATCTCCTCCATTGATCTCATCGTCTACTGTATCTACATCTACATAAACAATATCTCCCAATTCTCCCTGTGCAAAGTCTGTAATCCCAATAGTGGCAGTATTTCCTTCTATCTTGATCCACTCATGATCTTTCGTGTACTTTAATTCTGATGGTGTATTCATTTTCTATTTTTTAATGTTGACAAATTTATTCAAAATAGAGATATGCTCAAAGAAAATTTTGAACAACTTATGATTATAGTACAGTAAAAAACAATCAATATTTAGTATTTCAAATTTACTTCATCCAATTTTCGCTGCTGCTGAAACTAGAATGATATTACTTTCAAAGCCGACATAATTTTATCAATTGAATTTAAAAACCTATTTTTGGAAAAAATGAATTAAAACATTATGAAAACTAAACACCCAAAAGGTCTTCCCTATCTGTTTTTTACAGAAATGTGGGAACGTTTCGGTTATTATCTGATTCTCGGAATTTTTGTTTTGTATATGACTGACACAGAAAAAGGAGGTCTAGAATTTGACGGAAAAGACGCTGCTGATATTTTCGGAACTTTTATCGCATTGACGTATTTAACCCCATTTTTAGGTGGTTTTTTGGCTGACAGACTTTTAGGATACATCAAAGCAATCTACATCGGTGGATTTCTGATGGGATTGGGGTATCTGGGAATTGGTTTTTTTAAAGAACTACCGCTATTTTACACTTCTTTAGCTTTGATTATTATTGGAAATGGCTTTTTTAAGCCAAGTATTTCTACGCTTTTAGGAAACTTATATAATGAAGAACCTTACAAAGCCAATAAAGATGCCGGTTACAATATTTTCTATATGGGAATTAATATCGGGGCATTTGTCTGCAACATTATTGCTGCCTTTATGCGAAATAAATACGGATGGGGACCTGCATTTATGACTGCCGGAGTAGGAATGTTTGTAGGTTTACTGGTTTTCACAATCGGCAGACAGCATATTCTTCAGGCTAATATTCTAAAACCTGCGCAGGAAGGTGACACTAAAATCTCTGATGTTTTGGTTAAGGTATTTTTACCTGCAGTAATTTTCGGATTGATTGGATGGTTTATACCTGATAACATTTTTGGAAGTGATAGTACAGATGCGTTTATTTTTGCCTGTATTCCCGTCATTTACTTTTACGTAATGCTGTATGTAAAAGCGAATGTAGAAGACAAGAAACCGATTGGAGCCTTATTGGCGATTTTTGCGGTAAGTTTAATGTTTTGGGCAGTTTTTAAACAAAACGGAACTGCTTTAACACTTTGGGCACAAAGCTATACTGATAGAACCGTTCCTTCTGTTTTAGAAAAACCACTAGAAGCAATTTATTTAGTTGATAAAAAAGATTATCAAAATAAAAAAGTTTCTGTATATGATGATCAATATCAGGTGAAAAAAAATAAAGCTGGTGATGCCATTAAAGAGCAAGGAAAAGATATTTATTTCAGAAATATTTCAGCGGGTGAAAAAGCAAAACTGGAAGCTAATCCTACGCAACAGATCAGTTTATACAATACAGAGTTGTTTCAATCAATTAATCCTGGATGGGTAATTATCCTCACACCAGTTGTTGTTGCATTTTTTATGATGCTTCGCAGAAAAGGGAAAGAGCCAAGTACGCCGTCAAAAATTGTTTTAGGATTATTCATTTCAGCATTATCATGTCTGGTAATGGTGGGAGCCGTTTATGCCGGACAAAATGGTTTGGTAAAAGTTTCCGCTTTATGGCTTGTAGCGGCATACGGAGTGATCACAGTTGGAGAACTTTGTCTTTCGCCAATGGGTCTATCTTTGGTTTCAAAGCTTTCACCTCCAAGAATTACAGCATTGATGATGGGCGGATTTTTTCTTTCAACATCAATCGGAAATAAGCTTTCCGGAGTTTTAGCAAGCTTCTGGTATGATTATGAAAACAAAGCCAACTTTTTTATTGTTAACTTCGGTTTACTTCTTTTGGCAACATTGCTTGGGCTTTCGATATTGAAAAGACTTAATAAAATCATGAAAGAAAAGGGAGTTAATTAAAACTTCAGCTTCATAATCATAAAACCGCAGTCAATTCTGCGGTTTTTTTATTTTAAAACTTGCCGAAAACCCAAAAAAAACTATATTTGTCAATCTTAACAAAAATTTAACAAGTATATATGGATACAGCAGTTCAGTCGAAGACTAAGCATCCTAAAGGATTATGGGTACTTTTCGGAACAGAGATGTGGGAGCGTTTCAATTTTTACGGAATGAGGGCTTTACTCACTCTGTTTATGGTAAATTCTTTACTTATCAGAGAAGCAGATGCAGCAATCATCTATGGAGGATTTCTAGCATTATGTTATCTTACCCCGCTTTTGGGTGGATTTATTGCAGATAAATATATCGGAAACAGAAATGCGATTCTCATTGGCGGATCATTGATGGCGATAGGACAGTTTTTATTGTTTATCAGTGCATCCACATTCTCCGGAAGTATTGACAGTGCTAAGATGTTTATGTGGCTGGCTTTATTCATCATCATTTTCGGTAACGGCTTTTTTAAGCCGAATATATCTTCAATGGTGGGAAGTCTTTATCCTAAACAGGAGAAGTCTAAACTAGATTCTGCTTTTACTATTTTCTACATGGGAATTAATATCGGAGCTTTTTTAGGACAGTTTATTTGTCCTTATTTAGGCGATGTAAAAGATTCTACAACAGGAGTAAGAGATATTTTTGCTTTTAAATGGGGATTCCTTGCTGCTTCAATTGCTATGGTAATTGGAACCATAACGTTTTTCATACTTAAAAACAAATATGTAGTAACTCCTGAAGGAAGACCAATCGGAGGATTACCAAAAAACAATACAAGTGAAGATTTTGAAGAGGGAGAAACCCAAACCGCTAAGTTTTCTGGCAGTGCATTAGGAATTACAGGTATTCTTTTTATAGCATTATTCTTTGTCTTCAGATATTTACTGGTAGGTGAATTTGGATTTAACTCTGTAGAAATGGGACAACTAATTAAAGGAATTATTTATCCATTTATTTATGCAGCAGGTATTTCTTTGGCATTTTTAATTATGTCTTCAGCAGAAAATAAGATTGAAAGACAGAGAATATGGGTAATTTACATTGTTTCATTTTTTATCATTTTCTTTTGGGCAGCTTTCGAGCAGGCTGGTTCGTCATTAACATTCATTGCAGACAATCAAACAGATAGAGATATTTTCGGATGGAACATGCCTCCTTCAATGGTTCAGATATTTAACGGAATCTTTGTGGTTTTGTTAGCAGTTCCATTCAGTTTATCATGGGATAAATTACGTGCAAAAGGCAAAGAGCCGGTTTCACCTATGAAACAAGCAATGGGACTTGCTTTAATTGCTCTAAGTTATTTTATCATCGCCCATAATGTAAAAGATCTTGGGAATTCAGGATTGTTGGCTATCAAATGGCTGATGCTGTTATATTTTATCCAAACATGCGGTGAGCTTTGCCTTTCTCCTATTGGATTATCCCTTGTTGGAAAATTGGCACCAAAAAGATTCGCTTCATTGCTTTACGGAGTATTCTTTATTTCCAATGCTGCCGGTTATGCATTAGCCGGGTCATTAGGTGCATTAATTCCTGCAACAGGAGATAAATTTAAAAAAGCAGAGGAATTAGGCGTTAATTTGCAGGAGGTTTTGGATAAAAAAGTGACCTTGAACGCAGATCAGGTTGCTGCATTTGAAAAAGCTCAGCTACCATTACAAAATCCAACTTTTGTAGGTTTTGAAATCCACAATCTCTTCGAATTCTTTATGGTATTTGTTGTTCTTTGTGGAATTGCTGCCGTAATTTTAGCATTAATTTCACCAATTTTGAAAAAAATGATGCACGGTGTGAATTAGACCTTGCGAACAAATAATTACTAAACCTCTGATTTTTCAGAGGTTTTTTTATACATTAGTAGATTGTAAATTAAATCAAAACTATTAAATATATAATTATGAACCTCACCCTCGACGAAATACAAAATTTTAAAGGGAAATATCCTAAACAGATCTGGAGCCTCTTTTTCTCTGAAATGTGGGAACGATTCTGCTTCTACGGAATGCGCGGAATGTTGGTGTTTTTTATGATTTCTCAATTGAAATTTGATGATGAGAAAGCTAATTTACAATATGGGGCAACACAGGCTTTCGTTTATGCTTTTACATTTATAGGAGGGCTATTCGCCGACAAGATTCTCGGGTTCAGAAAATCTCTTTTCTGGGGCGGACTTCTCATGATTATTGGAAGCTTAATTCTGGCAGCAGATCCTCATGAATATTTTTTCTTAGGAATTTCTTTTACGGTAGTGGGTACAGGTTTTTTCAAGCCCAATATCTCTTCAATGGTAGGTCAATTATATAAGCCCAATGACTCAAGAGCCGATGCCGGGTTTTCTTTATTTTATGCGGGAATTAATCTCGGTGCCTTATTGGGCGGATATTTATGTATTGCCATTGGTAAAGGCGAACTTTTCGGAGATATGATTTCTCAAAATATGAGATGGAATGTAGCTTTTGGTTTGGCAGCCATTGTAATGATTATCAGTCTGATTAATTTTATTTTTACTCAAAGAAGTCTTGGAAGTATAGGATTGCAGCCAATGGAAGTCTTAGCAGAAGGAAAATCAGGGAAAATGCCGAAATGGAAAGAATATGGAACATATATTTTATCCTTGATTTTCATTCCATTAATTATGAAAATGGTTTCTGTTCCTCAATATACGGATTATTTTATGTGGATCGTTGGACCTTTAACGTTGATCTACCTATTCTATGAAATGTCTAAAGTAACCGAATCCGAACGAAAAAAACTTTGGGCTGCGCTTATCTTCATTTTATTTTCTATTGTTTTTTGGGGAATTTACGAACAAAGCGGAGGTTCGTTGAGTATCTTTGCGGCTAAAAACCTCAACAAAGATCTGCTGAATCTGGATCCTAATGGGGTCAACAATTCTGCCGGAGCATTTTTCATTATCTTTTTAGCTCCTTTAATCGGGTTATTTTGGATCTGGCTCAGTAAAAAGAAAATAGAACCGAATACAATTATTAAGTTTGGATTAGGATTTATATTTTTAGGATTAGGTTATTACATATTATTCGCTACAAGATTATTTGCAGATTTACAAGGAATAACTTCGTTAAACTTCTTCACCTTGGCTTTACTGATCATCACTTTAGGAGAATTATGCCTCTCCCCTATCGGATTATCAATCATGACCAAGCTTTCAACAAAAAATCTTCAGGGAATGATGATGGGATTATGGTTCCTCGCTTCAGCCTACGGTCAGTATGTTGCCGGAATAATCGGAGCAGGATTAGCAAAAGCAGATAAAAACTCTACCAACTATGATGCATTAATAACTTATACCGAAGGTTACAAACAATTGGGATTATATGCCGTTATTGCAGGAGTGGTACTTATTTTGATATCTCCGTTCGTGAAAAAACTGATGCAGGAGGTACGTTAATACTTTATTTAAAATTAATTAATGAAATTAATATGATTCATAAAAATCAAAGCAATTCATTAATCTTAAAAAACAAAAATCTGATTATGAAAAAAATTATTGCATTTATATTAATTATACAATCTATTTTCGCCTTTTCACAGGTAAAGTGGATGACTATTGAAGAAGCCCTCGAAGCACAAAAAACTCAGCCTAAAAAGATTCTTATTGATTTTTATGCAGACTGGTGCGGTCCGTGCAAAATTATGGAGAAGAAAACTTACGGACACCCTGTCATTTATGAATATCTGAATGAAAATTATTATCCTGTAAAATTTAATGCAGAAGATAAAAAAACAATCGAAATATTCGGGAGAAAGTTTTCCAATGAAAACACTTCACAGAAAAGAGGCCGCAATTCCCTGCACGAGTTTACCCAGTATATGAACGTAAACGCTGTTCCAAGTACTGTTTTTTTAGAAGTAAACGGAAGTCCGATCACCATTTTGCAAGGTGAACTGTCTGCCAAAGAGCTGGAACCTTATCTTTCATTTATTTCGACCGATATGTATAAAAAAATTAAAACAAGGGAAGATTGGGAAGATTATCAGAAAAAATTTAAGTCTAAAATAAAAGAGTAAATTGCTATTGGCAATTGGAGGTTAGCTTTAGTTTTTTTTAAACCTTTATAATACACGAATACAATACGATCTAAGCTTTCAAAACCGAAAGCTTTTTTTATTTCTAAATTTTCCCGAAATTCGTGCTTCAAAATAGATTCTGACTTTAGAAACTTCCATAGAATTTGTGAAAGGAATCGGTCCTGAACGAGCCAAACTCATCAAAAACGTGTTGGGAATTTCTATCGTGGAAGATTTCCTTCATTTTTATCCGATCCGGTATATTGATAAAAGTAAAGTTTTTACCGTATCAATGCTGCAGGAAAGCAATATTGAAGTTCAGCTGAAAGGTAAAATCACTTCTGTGCAGGAAATTCAGACCGGAAAAACTAAGAGGCTTTCTGCAAAGTTTAACGATCATACCGGAACGATAGATCTGGTCTGGTTTCAGTATTCCAAGTGGCTGAAAGAGCAGATTCTCATTAATAGAGAAGTCTATATTTTCGGAAAAATAAATGTTTTCAACAATCAGTTTTCAATGCCGCATCCTGAAATTGAAGCTGAAGAAAAGAAAGAAACTGAAAACAGGTTAAGACCTATTTACCCAAGCTCGGAAAAGCTAAGCAAAAGAGGACTGAACCAAAAGTTTTTCCAGAATGTTCTGAAAAATATATGCAGAGAAATTCCGGTATTGATTCAGGAAAACCTCCCGGAATACATGATTCGTCATTATCAATTTTTATCAAGACAGCATACTTTTCTCAATATTCATTTTCCAAAAGATCAGCAGCATTTTGAAAAGTCAGATAAGCGTCTGAAATTTGAGGAATCATTCTTCTTTCAACTCGGTTATGGTCTTAAAAAACTTCATCATAAAACACAATCTATCGGAAATCCTTTTCCTATTGTAGGTGATTATTTTACAGAATTTTATGAAAATCATCTTCCTTTCGATCTTACGAATGCCCAGAAAAGAGTATTAAAAGAAATCAGAATGGATATGAAAAAAGCAATTCAGATGAATCGACTTTTACAAGGCGATGTTGGTTCGGGAAAAACGATGGTTGCCTTACTGACGATGCTTATTGCAATGGATAACGGCTTTCAGAGCTGTCTGATGGCACCTACAGAAATTCTGGCTCAGCAGCATTATAACGGAATTAAAGATTTGCTTAAGGATACTTCAATTAAAGTAAGTCTTCTCACGGGTTCAGTAAAAGCTTCTGCAAGAAAAATCATTCATGAAGAGCTTGAAAATGGAGAACTTTCAATCTTAATCGGAACTCATGCGGTTTTGGAAGATAAAGTGAAGTTTAAAAACCTCGGATTGGCAGTTATTGATGAACAACACAGATTTGGTGTCGCTCAGAGGGCGAAACTTTGGGCTAAAAATAAAATTCCGCCACATATCTTGGTGATGACTGCCACTCCGATTCCCAGAACTCTGGCAATGAGTTTTTATTCTGATCTGGATGTTTCTGTGATTGATGAATTACCTGTTGGAAGAAAAGCGATTATTACCGCTCACCGGAGAGAAAAAGACCGCGCATATGTTTATCAATTCTGTCACGAAGAAATAAGAAAAGGCAGACAAATATATTTCGTTTATCCGCTGATTGAAGAATCTGAGACTCTGGATTATAAAAATCTGATGGAAGGGCTGCAGCATGTGATGGACAATTTCTCAAACTATAACGTAACGATGCTTCACGGGAAAATGAAACCTGATGAAAAGGACGCTGCAATGAATCATTTTGCCACGGGAAAATCGCAGATTATGGTGGCAACAACTGTAATTGAAGTCGGTGTAAATGTTCCGAATGCTTCGGTGATGGTGATAGAAAGTGCTGAAAGATTTGGTCTTTCACAGCTTCATCAACTTCGTGGTCGTGTCGGAAGGGGTGCTGAACAGAGTTATTGTATTCTAATGACTTCTGATAAACTATCAAAAGAAAGCCGAACAAGAATCAAAACCATGACAGAAACCAATGACGGTTTTAAAATTTCGGAAGTTGATATGCAGTTGCGTGGTCCGGGAGATATTTTGGGAACCCAACAAAGCGGTGTGGTAGATTTCAAAAGGCTGGATCTGGTAAATGATGCGCCAATCATTAAAACGACAAAAAATATAGTAGAAAAAATTCTGGAAGCAGACCCACATTTATCACGAACTGACCACCAGATTATTAAAAATTATTATCTTCAGAATTATAAAGGAAAGAATAAGTGGAGTAAGATTTCTTAATCCAATGAATCAGAAAAATTTATTTTTCTTTCGATTTCTTCGTCCGTCCCAAACAGATAAAACTTTTATGTGAATATCATCAAATTGATAGAAAAGCAAGTAATTTGAAATGATTTTAACTCTAACATTCCTTAAACTTGTCTCTCGACCAATCATCGGATTTTCAGCGAGCTGCTTGATAAACTTGATCAAAAGCTTATTCAGTTTAATGCTGTATGTTTTAGATTTATTATTATCAATCCAAAACTCAAGAATATCTTTTCTTTCAATATTGGCTTCTTTGGTCCAGACTACTTTTCTTGAAGCCATTTTTCAATTTGATTATTAGCTTCATCTTCACTCAAGACTTCATCATTTTGAGCATTTAAAAGCCTTACGTTTTGCACATCATCTAATTGGTAAACATCAGTATCCTGCTCGAAATCCAGAAGATTTTTAATCTCGTCTATAATTTTCGTGTCTTTCAAGTTAGCAATCCTATTAATTAACTCTAATTTTATTTCAGCAGCATTCATTTCTTGTGAAATTTAATTCAAATTTACAAAATTTAGTATACACAATTATATCTTACAACAATATCTCCATTAAAAAATCATCCATCACAAAGCCATTTCCAATATCAAAAACGCCTTCGTCATAAACTTTATATCCTTGAGATTGGTAGAATTTCCGTGCTGAGTTATGTTTATTTACATTTAGAATAACTCTGTTATCGCCACTTTCTTTTACTTTTTCATTTAAAAATTCAAGCGCTTTTTTGCCTAAACCTTTTCCTTTACTTTCGGGAATGAGATAAATCCGGTGAAGTTTGGTCGTATTCCCTTCGTAATGATTTTCAAAACCTATAAATCCATCATAATCATTTGTCTTTTCATCAAAAATAAGATAGTAATGATAATTAGAATTTCTAAGATGTGCTGAAATTTCAATTTCAGAATACATATTTTCAAGCATATACTTCATCTGCTCTTGCGAAAGAATTTCTGCATAGGCATTTTCCCAGGATCTTTTTGCTAAATCTTGAATTAATGGTATATTTTTTTCGGTTGCTTTGATTAGTTTCATTACTGATAAGATTGATTCACGATTAATCAGAATATTTATGACTTATGCGTTAGTTATAGATTAAAAAAGTGAAAAGTTTTACACTTCTCACTTTAATTTTATTTATCAATTAAAAATTCACAATTGATGTATTGACAATTCACCTTTTAGATGTTTGCCATTTCTGCTTTTATTTTAGCATGCAATCCTTCTGACGCTTTAACTAAAGGAAGTCTCAAATAATTTTTAACAATTCCTTTTTCTGCTAAAACAGCTTTAATCCCGCATGGATTTCCTTCTGCAAAGATCAGTCTTGTAATTTCAACCAATTTGTTGTGAATTTCGTATGCTTCATCTACTTTTTTGTCGAAGGCCAACTGAACCATTGTGGAAAATTCTTTAGGATATGCCTGTCCGATTACAGAAATTACTCCTGCTCCACCTGCCAAAGTAACCGGAAGGGTAAACTCATCATCTCCCGAAACCAGATTAAAACCTTCAGGTTTTTTTCTTAAAATATCAAAGTACTGCAGAATATTCGGTGCTGCTTCTTTGATCAGGAATAAATTCGGGAACTCTTTTGCTAAACGCAAAGTAGTTTCTGCCTCAATATTCTGTCCTGTTCTTGACGGAACATTATAAATGATAATATTTTTGCCTGTAGAAGCCAGAGCTTTATAATGCTGATAAAGACCTTCCTGATTAGGTTTATTATAATAAGGAGAAACCGATAAAACTGCTGTAAAATCTGAAAGATCTGTTTCTTCAATCTGTTTTTTAACTTCAAGCGTATTATTCCCGCCAATTCCCAAAACCAACGGTACACGTTTATTATTGACCTTAATAATGTGATCTATTACCTGTTTCTTTTCCTCAGACGAAAGCGTTGCAGCTTCTGCTGTAGTTCCCAAAACAACTAAATAATTGGTTCCGTTTTCGATATTGTAGTCCACAAGTTTTGTTAAACTGTCAAAATCAACGGATAAATCTTCATTAAAGGGCGTTACCAACGCAACACCTACTCCTTTTAAAATGCTCATCTGTTAAAAATTATTATTGCCAAATTTAATCAATTAAGTCAAGAATTTGCAATAATTAATCATGTTTTATTATACATATAATTATATTTGCATATAGTTAAAAATGATTATGCGAAATAAATTCTTATTCATAGGAATTGCTCTGGTATCTCTCACTGCCTGCAAAACTGCTTCTTGGCAGGTTGCAGATGTGAAAACCCGAAAAAACATTTCTATCAATAACGAAATAAACTCAGACGAAAAGTTTGCACGTTTTATTGAGCCTTATACAGATAAGCTCAACAAGGAAATGAACCAGAAAATCTCCCATACCAATGTAGATCTTACCAAAGAAGGTGACAACAGCAATCTTGGAAATCTTCTGGCAGATTATACATTTGACGGAGCTAATGAATGGGCAAACAAAAATATCGGGAAAAATGTTGATGCAGCATTGATCAACATCGGAGGCATCCGTACAACCATAGGAAAAGGTGACATCCTGCTTAAGAATGTTTTTGAAGTAATGCCTTTTGAAAATGAGGTCATCATCATGAAGATGAAAGGTTCAGATCTGCAGGGACTTTTTGATTATTATGCCAAAAATCAAAAAAACAATCCTGTATCTCATCTTTATATAGAAACCAACAATGGTGTATTCTCAAAAGGGCTTATTAACGGAAAAGATGTAGATCAATCAAAGATTTATTATATAGCCACTTCCGATTATCTGGCTTTGGGAGGAGATAATATGAAGTTTTTCAGTGCAGGGGAAATGATTCCTACGGGGATTAAGCTCAGAGATCTTTTCATAGAATATTTTAAGAAAAATCAGGAAATCAACCCTCAGGAAGATATCCGTTTAAACTTTATCGGTAAAAAATAATGAACAGAAAAAGCTTTTTAAAAACGGTTACCGGCGGAACTATAGCAATGACTCTGGCTCCGAATCTGATGATGGCAGAAAACCTGAGCCTACAGCCTTTACAATCTCCCAGAAAGCTGACCATTCTGCATACCAACGATCAGCACAGCAGAATAGAGCCATTCGATTCCAGCTATACAAGAAATCCTAACCAGGGTGGTTTTGCAAGAAGAGCAAGCTTAATTCAGAAAATAAGAAGTGAAGAAAGCAATACTTTACTGCTTGATTCCGGAGATATCTTCCAGGGAACACCTTATTTCAATTTTTTTGGAGGTGAGCTGGAATTTAAGCTCATGTCAATGATGAAATATGATGCATCTACGATGGGAAATCATGATTTTGATAACGGTCTGGATGGGTTTCTGAAGGTTTTACCTAATGCTAAGTTTCCTTTTATATGTTCTAATTATGATTTTAAAAACACTATTTTAGACGGAAAAACCTCTGCGTATAAAATTTTCAATAAAAACGGGATTAAAGTCGGAATTTTCGGGGTTGGAATCCAGCTGGAAGGATTGGTTGGGAAAAAACAGTATGGCGAAACAGTCTGGAATGATCCTATTGATGTTGCGCAGCATTATTCAGGGTTTTTGAAAAATGAAAAAAAGTGCGATCTTGTAATTTGCTTATCCCATATCGGATATGATTATAAAGATGATGCTGAAAAAATCAGCGATAAAATTTTGGCCTCAAAAACAGAAAATATTGATCTTATTTTAGGAGGCCACACCCATACTTTCTTGCCGGAACCTCAGAATTTCACCAACAGAGCAGGCAAAAATGTTCTGGTAAACCAGGTTGGATGGGCAGGACTTCTTCTGGGCAGAATAGATTTCTTTTTTGATTCAAATAAAAACATACAACAGATTTCCTGGAATAATCAGGCAATTGACAGCAGCATAAACGTATAATATGAAAAAAATATCATTACTTTCTCTTGGCATTTGGGCATCTTTACAGTTTGTAAATGCGCAGAATATTACTTCAAAAAAATGGGCAGACCATTTTTCTTACAACAATGTCCTTGCAATGAAAGAAGACAATGGAAAGATTGTTGCAGCCACAGAAAACGGAATTTTTTATTATACCCTATCAACAGGAGAAATTACAAAACTCTCTAAAGCAAACGGTCTTCATGAAGTGAAAATTTCTGCTTTTGATTATAATCCACAGACTAAAATTGCTCTTGTAGGTTATCAAAATGGCTCTCTGGATGTTATTACTCCACAGGGAATCACTTTTGTAGTCGATATTCCTATTGCTACAGGATATAACGGAAGCAAAAGAATCAATCACATCTCCATTACGGGAGATAAAGCAGTAGTTTCTGTTGGCTACGGTGTCTCTATTTTTGATCTGAAAAAGAAAGAATTCGGAGATTCTGCATTTTTTGTAAATGCGGGGACTTTTCTTGCGAGTAATGAAGCCACAATAAAAGACAATAAAGTTTTTTCTGTTACCAATGATGGTTTGAAAAGTCATGAAATGAATACCACATTTCCTGTCTATTCTACATGGGCAACAGAAATGGCGGGGTCTTTTAAACATATTGATTCTGAATCTACAATAGTATTTTCATCCGCCAATACGGCTTATCTGTACGAGAATGGTGTTTCAACGCCTATTTCTCAAAGTTTCGGAAATGTTTCTGATGTTGTTGTTAACACGAATAATATTGTAATCACCGATGCTGCAAGAATTTATACTTATAATACATCCGGAACCAGTACAGGAACAGCAACTTTAGGCGAAAACTGTAACACCGCTACCACCGTAGGTTCTAAAATATATGGCGGTACCGTATTTTCAGGTATCAAAACCGATGACAATATTTCCTATAAACCTGATGGTCCTTACTTCAATTATGCGTATAAACTAAGACTGTTTAATGATAATCAGATTTTGGTGTCTACAGGAGTAAGATCCAACAGCTATAACGAGCCTCAGATTAATCCCAAAAATCCCGGATTTTATTATTTTACCGGCACAGAATGGGTTTACCCTTCTTATTTCATAGGAAATTCAACCGTTTTTAATGTTATTGATGCTTTTCCTGATCCGGTGAATACGGCAGACGTTTATTTTACCAATTATAATTTCGCTCCAGGATACGGAGTTTATAAAATGAAGTATAATTCGGGTTCAAAAGATTTTGAGTTTACCAAAAGATATGATCTGGGAGCTGCTAATCCTTTCGTAAGAAGACCCATAGGATTTACTTCTGATGATCAGAATAATATGTTTCTTACTGTAGGATTTGCGACGAATGGAAGCACTTCAGCGTTGGGGGTTTATGAGAGAACTACGGATCAGTTCGTCATCAATGATCTGAATACCAGTTCAGCCATGCAGATTCCTGTTTTCAGCAACAATTTGATTTGGATCCCGCTGCCGAGATCAGAAAATTTTCTTGTTTATGATACCAAAAAGACAGCAACAATTTCTGATGATTCACAATATATTTTAAGTAGTTCAAATGGTATTCCTGCAAGAACTGTTTCTTTTGCGATAGATAAATCCGGAGATGCATGGATCGGAACACAGACAGGACTCAGAATTTTGAATAATGCTGCTACAGAAGTAAAAAATAATCCGCAGCTGGAACCTATCATTATCGAGCAGGGAGGAATTGCAGAAGAACTTTTCCGAGATGCTGCCATTCTTCACATTGAAGTAGACGGAGGAAATCAAAAATGGGTTTCGGTAGAAGACGGTGGTGTTTATTATCTATCTGCCTCCGGAGAACGTGTTATCAGACATTTTACAAAAAACAATTCTCCCCTTCCCACCAATACGGTTACAGATATTAAAATTGACAAGAAAACCGGCAAAATATATTTTGTAACTTTTGACGGAATTGTGACTTATCAGGGTGATGTCGCAGACGTAACCTCAAATTTCGGCAATGTTCTGGTCTATCCTAATCCTGTTGTTTATTCGCAGTTCAAAGGAAATGTAACCATAAAAGGTTTAGCAGAAAAAACCAATATCCGCATTACCGACACCGCAGGAAACTTGGTACATTCTGCTGTTGCGAGAACAGGATATTACGAGTGGAATCTCAACAATCAAAAAGGAAAAAGAGTAGCTTCAGGAATTTATTTTGTACTGATGACCAACGAAGACGGATCTGACAAAGCTACCGCAAAAATTGCAGTAGTAAACTAATGTTTTCTCAAAAAGGATTTTTACTTTCTTTCATCAAATATGGTGAGAATGACGCTATTTTGCACTGTTTTACCGAAGATGAAGGCTTTCAGAGTTATTTCTTAAAAGGAATTTACAGTAAAAAAAATAAGAAAAAAGCTTTTCTGCTACCACTGAACCAATTGAATATTACGGTAAATAATAATAATAAAAATACCGGCATTAAAACCATTTCTAAATTTGAAATGGCACAATTAAATGATATTTATACGGATATAAAAGCCAATTCTGTCATATTTTTTGTTGCCGATTTTCTGAATCAGGTATTGAAAAATGAAAGTAAAAATGAAATTATTTTCAACTCCATACAGGAATTGGCGGATCAGCTTGAAAGAAAAAATTACCGTTCTCACCTCATTTTTTTGGTGAAAATATTAAGAATTCAGGGAGTTTCTCCGCTTTTGAGCGAAGGAAATTATCTTGATCCCGAAACAGGGGTGTTCTCTCCTTCCGAAACACATCATTTGTTTGATGCTGAAGTTTCTTCACTATGGAAAGCGATCCTTGCAACAACAGATCCTTATGAAATTGTAATTTCCAAAACTTTAAGAAGAAACTTTTTAGATAGCTTACTTGTGTATTATCATTATCATTTTTCAGATTTCCGTACTCCGGATTCTCTGGAAGTGCTTCAGCAGATTTTCGAATGATTATCCGTTGTCTTCAAAACTTTCGAGACTTGTCATTCCGCCATCAATAAAAATACTTGTTCCTGAAATATAGTCGGCAAGATCACTTGCCAGAAATGCTGCTAAATTCCCAACTTCTTCAGGCTGACCAATTCTGTTATAAGGAATAAGCTTCATTAAATTTTTCAATGCTTCAGGAGTTTCCCAAGCCTCTTTGTTGATGGGAGTCTGAATGGCTCCGGGACAAATAGAATTTACCCTGATCTTGTCTGCACCATGCTCCTGAGCCAATGTCTGCATCAGCATTTTGATAGCACCTTTACTTGCTGCGTAATTGGCTCTGCCTGCCCAAGGAATAATTTCGTGTACCGAACTGATATGAATAATTTTCCCACATGCAACAGAACGTGTTTTGTCTATTCCCCGTCGGAGAAATTCTTTGACAGCCTCACGTGAACATAAAAACTGTCCCCGAAGATTCACCGACATTACCTCATCCCACTCTTCTAATGTCATTTCTATAAACTTAGCATCTTTCTGAATGCCCGCATTATTGACCAGAATATCTACCGTTCCGTATCTGGAAATAGTTTCCTGAAACATCGCAATCACTTCATTTTCTTTAGATACATCACATTGCCAAACCATTCCTTTCCCACCTTCTGTTTCAATTTCGTCTAAAACTTTTTGAGCTTCTCCTGCGGAATTTTCGGATGAATGATTGATGATTACCGTTGCTCCTGCAGAAGCTAATGATTTTGCAATTCCGGTTCCTATGCCGCTGGATGCTCCTGTAACGATGGCAACCTGATTGTTAAGTGAAATTTCCATACAAAGATTTTATGATTTTAAAATCAATTGAAACTTTCACGCCAAAGTATTATTGTTGTCAAAAAGAACTTTGTTTTTATCACCCTTTTTTAGCAGTTCTTAAATTCCATCCTGATATTTAATGCTTTAATTGAATGTGAGAAAAATAGCTCTGTACTATATTTTAAACTGAAAATCAGTAATCTAATATCTATATTTCGACAAGCTCAGTGTAATAATTTTAATAGTAAACACTTAATTTTTAGCGATGTCAGATTGAACCTGTCGAAGCCTTAGATTAATAAATGGGATAATTAATTTCTTTAATTTAAATAAATAGGCACAATCTGGTTTAGGTAAAAATTTTATCTTCTTTGATGTACTCTTTTTTGATGCTTTCCAATAACATTTCTAAACTTACTTTGTAATCTGGCTTTTGTAATGAAATGGCTTTTAAACTTACATCCTGTATCACGTTCATAATATTAGATCCGGTTAATTCGTATCGGTTTGCAATTTGTTCCAAACTAATACCTTCCAAATGCAACTGTTCAGGCAGATTTTGCTGCCAAATGCGAAGGCGCTCTTCATATTTTGGATTACTAAATTTAATGCAGCTATGAAATCTTCTCGTAAATGCTTTATCCATATTGTTTTTAAAGTTGGATGCCAGAATAATGAGTCCTGAAAATGTCTCGATACGCTGTAACAAATAAGAAACTTCCTGATTGGCATATTTATCGTGCGCATCCCGCACATTGGTTCGTTTCCCAAAAACGGCATCTGCTTCATCAAAAAATAAGATCCAATTTTTATTTTCTGCCTTATCAAACAATTTGGCCAGTTGCTTTTCTGTTTCCCCGATGTACTTTGAAACCAGCATAGAAACATCTACCCTAAAAACCGGACGTTGAATATATTTCCCTAAAAGACTCGCTGCAAGAGTTTTTCCTGTTCCCGGTTCTCCGTAAAACAACACACGGAATCCGGGCTTAAGTTTTTTCTGCATCCCCCAGTCTTCCATAAGAATCGGGCTGCTGTTGTACCAAGCTTCAATACTCTGAATTTCGTTTAAAGTGGGTTCAGGGAGTATCAGATCTGTCCAGGATCTTTGCGTTTGTAATAATTCCGCAGGAAAATCATTGCTCATTTTCGGCAATAATTCTGCTCCTAAAATAATTTTATTAAAAGCTTCCTGATGAATATTGATCTGGCTGCTTTCTTGATTTGAACCTGAAAAAACAATAAGTTCATCTTTCATCAAAACCGATTCAGGATTAAAATAATCCAGTGCTTTTAGACGTTCTGAAATATTTTCCCCGCCTAATATATGTTGCACAGCCTGAATTGTGGGATGAAAAAGCCTTCCATTATCATTCAATGAACAAAAATCAAAAAATGATGCATGCGGAAACTCCAGATAGATACGCTTAAGAAGCAATGGTTCCAGCCTTGGTAATAATGTCATTAAAAGAACGATAACTTCCTGATGACAAAGCCTTTTCCCTGAAATATAGTTTCCTAAGGGAAAGCCTTTATAATCACCATTATCAAATCTGGGTGCATCAAAAGCAAAGCTTTCGGAAGAGTGATTTATGCGCCATGTGATAACCTGTTCTAAATGTCTAAAGAGTTTATGTAATTGTTCTGATTCCATAATATGTTCTGGTTATTTTTTGAAATTATATTGAAATTTAAAATTGGCTTTTTTTGATTGATTTAAGTATTTTTCGGATTGTTTATTCTGTTGTTGCAGTATTTTAGTCATTACATGAGATCATCATATTTCTTCAGAATCTTTGCAAGACCTTTTCCGATGATATCTTTTTTTACCATAATATTTTCCACAGCTCCTGCTCCGGTAATAAAATCTACCTCAACCAAAACAGCGATTCCGGAGCCTAAATTTAATATTCCAATGGTAGAATGCTGAGAATTGTTTTCGGGTTTTACTCCTCGGTTTTTAATTCCTAATTCTTTGCTCAGGAAGAGATTTACTTCATCTGCCATCTTGTAGGAAGCAGAATTTTTGTCGGCAAAATCTTTCCTGTTAACATAAGATTCCACACCTCTGGTTGTATTGTTTCCTGCAGCGTTTAAATGAATATCAAAAACAACAGATCCTGCTCCAGGTTTAATTCTGTTTTGATATTGCCTGTTGTTTTCCCAGTCTTTATCAACAACGATGTCTTTATCACCACTGTTTCTGACGATGGAATCACGAATCAGCTTTGTAACGTCTGCTTCTTTGTATCCGTTGGCAACCGCTCCGGGATCTTTATCATGATGACCTGCCGACAAAAAGGTTCGTAATGGTGAAAATTGTATCATGGTACGTATCGTTTAATTAGTTTTTTACTTGTTTCCCAAATTAATACTGCCAAAACGGCAACTAAGGCAAACTGCCAAATGGTATTTTTTTTAGTTTCTGTATCCGTCTTTATTGATTTTGACTTTAAATCCTGTCTGAAAATTTCGTACTCGTTTTGTAAGGCTTCATATTTAGTCTGAATACTAAGACTGGTTTCAAAAAGCTGATTATTTTCCAGCTTTAATGATTCAATCTCATGTTTCAAATCTGTTTCATTGATGAAATTGAGTTCTGTATTGTCATTCACCGGAATAGTTGTCCGATTACCAAAAGCATCTGTAAATTCAATATTCCTAATTGTTCCGGGATCAGCGCATTTTCCGTTGTTTTTTAACTGAAAATTCTGTGACGCAAACAGATTATCTCTGACAATATTATAGCTTGCTTTCGTGGAGACAGAATCTTTTTTACTTTCCTTTACATTTTCTGAAGCGTTCACAGAAACTTCTTTTTCTTTTGTTAAATTAGTTTCAGAAACTGTTTGCTGTTTTTCTTTTGACTTTTGCCTGCTTGATGTGCATGCTGAAATCAGAAATATGATTAAAATGGTTATTAGTTTTTTCATGGTTTTAAAATTTCAGATAGTAATTATACATTTCTAAAATTGAAATGATTTTCTGGTGAGATTATAATTTCTGTTTTCATTAATATAAGTATAAAGAGTTAATTACTAAATCAAATGATGATGGAGAGTTTCCTAATGCATTAGATGCTTGCGCTGAAAACGATAACGCTTGATTAACACCAGCAAATGAAGATGTTAAAACGCTATTGTCGGTATGTATATATATAACAGTTGTTAAACCATTATTTCTATTTATTATACAACGAGAAGCACTTACAGAGTGATAAGATCCGCCCTTACCAACACCCTGAGCATATATAATACCACTTCCATCAGTAGGTGCTTTTGTTGAATAAACCCTGCAAAATGCAACATTGATAAATGAAAGTAAAAGATTAGTTGAAGAATCGCATAATCCAAATCTTGAATCAAACCTTGATGCTCCTAAACCAGAACCTGTTGAAAATGTAAAATCAATATAAAAATTTTCGTTTGCACCGATCAATTGACTGGATTTTATTACCGAAACTACCGTGTTGTCATTCGCAAATGCTTTGTTAGCACTATTAGCAACGTAAGATATGGCATTGTTAACTCCATTAATAGTATTAATATCTGCCGTGTTTTCGAGTTTAGACCATGTTACCGACGTAAAATCATACGATGATATTGCATTAACAACGCTTAATTCAACTGATGCTCCAGTTGTAAAGGAAGCCACTCCATTGTTTAGTCTTACTCTATACTGACCTTTCGGAATATCTTTAAAATTGAAATAAAACGTTAAGTCTAAACCATTGGTATATAGTTGCACCTGAGAGTTTGGTACAGTTGCAACAACATTAGCTCCTGTACTATCCATGATTTCCACAGAAAAATTAGCAGGATTTAAGTTTAAGTTTGCACCTTTTAAAGTCAGCCAGTAATTTTTATCCTGATTATCAACAACAGGAGGAGTTATCACAGCCACGCTCATCGTATTGGTTGTCCATCCTCCATTCATGGCGGTTTTCCAAGCTGTTTTTTGAGTATCAGTTAAACTATTCGCTAAAGAAAGAAAATCAGCATTATCTGCAAACATCAAAGGTCTTTTCACTCCGGCATCATCAGTTCCAAAAAACTTTTTACTGTTGTACGTTAGCTGTTGCGGTAAGGTTTCAGTGTTATTTTCCAAAACCAGTCCAGACATTCTTGCTCTAGAAGTAAGATGTAATTGTTCGGCAGGTGTTGTAGTTCCTATACCGTATTTTAAGCCACTGCTTTCACGAAAAATATTTGAATTTTTGAATTCAGATCCATTCCAGAAAAGCAAATGATCAGAGCCCGGATTAATGGACTGATAAGAGGCTGTTCCATTCATCTTAACGAAGTAATTTCCGTTTACCGCAGGCTTATCAAGTTTTGTGTTGAGAGCATTCTGCAAACCTTCCACCATGCTCATCGTAATATTGGTCAGTCCGGTTGGAAGATAATTCTTCGTGTCATTTTTCTCTTCACCTTTAAATATGAAAAGTGAAAAATTCCCTTTATCATCAGGAACAGCAATAAAATCATTTTGCTGAAATTCGTATTTGCCGGAATTTGATGCAAACTCAGCGATATTTCTTTCGTTAGACTCTATAAGATCTGTCAAACCTAACGCTTCGATTTTATCTGCCCTGATTTTACCATCTTTCACGTAATCTGAAAGCATCATTGCCATTGCCATGATCTGCTCTTTATTGAAAACATCCGAAGGCTGACCTCCATCTACCAATGCCATATTGGAGGGAAGATCATCAACACTAAGTTTGCTGTTTAATGAAGATTCCAATCCATCAACCTCTGTGATCGGGATTTTTGTGTCTTTGTGTCTGAAAGAAGAAAAGGTTTGTTCAAATTCTTCCTGTGTGGGATAATCACCGGTCTGAAACCAGCTTAATATTGTTTCTAAATTTACCATAGTATTAAAAATTTGTGTTTAAAAAGATTGAGTTGAAGTTGAGAGATTTATAAAGAGTAAACTTTTACATTCAGTAATGATTTCGCCAACTTTACAGAATGTAGTTGACTGATTTATCCTGCTGAAATTCTTAGAAAGAACTGTGAATTTATTTTTAAGTAAAATCTTACCAAAGGCTGCTCACAAAAGGAGAATCTCTTGATAAATTGTGAGGTGTATTCACAAGAGTTTCTCTCAAAAGAAAATTCTACACTTATCTTTGAATGATTCAAAAAAAGTTAGGTTTTTCCGGCTAATAGCTGCCCGCTTGAATTAAGATTAGAATTAAAAAATAAAATCTGTATTTCATATCTATGAAAGTTTGATGGTTAGTTTTTGTTGTTGAAATAAGCCAATAATCTACTGATTAAAATATTTTTAATTTTAATAATAGAAAGTAGAATTAAAAAAGAAGAGGTTGTTTATTGACGAGCAACCTACTCAGCAAAATTTTTCAAAATAAGATGATTAAACCTGATCATTCAGAATAAAAGTTTATTGAATCGAAATTATTTCAATATAAAATCTTTGCTGAAAGATTTCTCCTATAAGAAAGGAACCAGAATCACTACCGAAGCAGCTATTAAGTATATTTTTGAAACAGAATCCTATATCAAGTTAATTTTCTACTGCAAAAACAAAAGATAATTAAGAGACAAGGTTTCTTCTATAATAACATCCTGATAATTGAGTTATGATATTAGTTAATGGCAAAATTGATCGCATCATATTCACCGGAAGATCCTAAGATGATTTTCATTCCTACCGGACGAGATCGGTACTCAGTTCCGTTGATACTGATCTCTAAAATTGCCTGTATCACTGTAAACGGTTTTCTGTATTTTGAATATTTGAAAGAACCTGGTCTGTTAATACTTCCTGAAGGCAAAAACTCTTTGAAATTGGCAGCCGGTCTGAAGTAATGTATAGGTTCTATATCTATGACAGTTTCATTTGCTTCTATAGCATATTCTGATTTTCTGTTCCAAAGTGCAGCATCAGACATTTTTTCCTGATAGAATCCCGCAGGTTTTACAGTGCCGCTGGACATTTTTTTTCTTTGCTTATAGCGTTCTATAATGATTTTTGGCTGATGTTTTTCGATATCTATTTCACCGATCAGTTTTATATCTAAGCTTTTATAATATACTGTTCTGCTTAAAACATGTGAATATCCATCTATTTTTGCCGGCGTATTTCCTTCTAAGCTTTCAATAATTTTATGACCTGCGCCAGAATTCATGAGGTTATCTGCTTTATAAAAATCATAGTATTTAGCCGATGTTTTTCCGGTTGGTCTTATTGATAATCCAAAATTAAATTCATTCAAATGCGCATAACTATTGATCAATTCAGCAAATTGACTTTCTGTGGGATAATCGCCTGTTTCAAAAAAGGATTTTAATTCTTCTCTGGTGGTTAATTTATTTTTTTCCATGATACATTAGTTTTGGATTTAACCCAAATCACGTTTTTGAAATTTTTTGTGATAAGTCTATGGGGTAATCCCAAATTCCGACGAACCATTTTCTGCGT
>NZ_JBVYOF010000039.1:0-43885 GCF_056133985.1 Chryseobacterium sp. L12
ATCCCGAACTCACGTTAAATTAAATCTTTACTGCTTAAAAAACATAGCTTAATTCCCATTTTCAGCTTTTAAATAAAATACTATATTTGTAAATTAAAAACAGACTAGAAAAATGCTTGTAATAGGAATTGCTGGTGGAACTGGATCCGGCAAAACTACCGTTGTTGATAAAATTATACAACAGCTTGATATTGAAGGAATGAACATCCTTTCTCAGGATAATTATTATCATGATAATCATAATCTGACTTTGGCAGAAAGAGAAGCTCTTAATTATGATCATCCTAAATCAATAGATTTTGACTTGCTGATCAAGCATGTAAAAGCCTTAAAGAACAATCAGCCTATTGAGCAGCCTATTTACAGTTTTGTAACTCATTCAAGAACAGGAGATCATGTAACTGTAGAACCTAAAAATGTCTTGGTAGTTGAAGGAATCTTAGTTTTAACCAACAAAGAACTTCTTAAAGAATTTGATCTGAAGGTATTTGTACATGCAGATTCAGATGAAAGATTAATCCGGAGAATAAGAAGAGATACACAGGAAAGAGGAAGAGATCTGAACGAGGTTCTGCATCGTTATCAGACAACCTTAAAGCCTATGCATCAGGAGTTTATTGAGCCTTCAAAAAATGAAGCGGATTTGATTATTCCTAATATGAGACAAAATTCTGTAGCCATTGATTTTTTGACTACTGTTATTAAAAATTCACTCAGAAAACACTAAAAAATGCCAGAAAAAGAGCTCATTAAAGACATAAAGCCAAAATCTGATACTTTAAAGTTTATCCAGAATTATATTCTGAATAAATATGTTATTACCATTGTTCTGTTTTTGGTTTGGATGATTTTCTTTGATAAAACTTCTTTTCTGGTAATTCATGAACTGAATGGCGAAATCAATAAATATGAAGAGCAGCTGGAATATTACAAATCAGAATATGAAAAGAATGATAAATTCTATAAAAAACTGATGAATAATAAGTCTGAAAAAGAAAAATATGCCAGAGAAAATTACTTTATGAAAAAGCCGAATGAAGAGATTTTCATTCTCGTGGCAGATAGTGCAAACGTTGCTAAAAAATGATATTAAGGTAAATTAATTGTCAATAGTCAATTAGCTTCGCTGTGAAATTTTAATTTAAATGTAAATATAGTTGTCAAATTTTCGTCGATTCAAGATTCACTTGTGAAAAAAATTTACGATTGACAATTCACAAATATCCATATTCCATGTCTAATACTGAAACCTTCTCAAACTGGGAAAATCTTGTTAAGAAACAACTTAAAGCAGAAGATATCTACACTATTCTAAAAAAAGAAAATCTTGAAGGAATTGAAGTTAAGCCTTTTTATCATTCGGTTGAAAAGCAGCTTCCCAATCTCCCGAAGATAGAAGAAAGTACACATTTAGTTGCTCTCTATCAGGAAAATCTGGAAGATGATGTTTTTGCTTTTTTGCTGAACGAAAATGTTGAAAGTTTGGTTGGGAAAACCATTTTTATCAATAACAAAGATTTAGCGGAACATATCAGTCCACAGGATGAAGATCAGTATTTTTCACTTATCGACGTTTTTGATGAAACAAATGCTGAAATCAACGATCAGCTGGTTAAAGAGCTTCTGGCAAAAGATTTTAAAAGAAACATCTGTGTTGATATATCTCTTCATCAGAATGCAGGTGCAGCCATTTTTCAGCAGTTAGGAATTGCTTTAGCCAAAACAAAAGAGCTAGTTGAAGTATACGGAGCCGAAATTTTAAGCAAAATAATATTCAGATTGGCTGTAGGAGGAAATTATTTCTTTGAAATGGCAAAAATCCGTGCCTTTAAGCTGGTTTTTAATCAGTTTTCAAAAGAATATGATTTAGATGATATTCCGTACATCTTTGCAGAAACTTCTTTGAGAAATAAAGCGGTTTCAGATAATGAAAATAATCTTATTCGGTCAACTTTAGAGCTTGCCTCTGCGATGATCGGTGGTGCAGATGCAGTGTACAGCAACAATTATCTTATCAATCAGTCAACAGAAAATTCGCAGGAAATTTCTTTTAAACAGCAGATTGTTTTGGCTTATGAAAGTATCATCAATGTCTTTGAAGATGCTTCCAATGGCAGCTACTATATTGAAGACCTTACTCAGCAGATTGCTGAAAAATCGTGGAAATATTTTGTTGAAATTGAAGAAAAAGGAGGTTATCTTGCTCTTTTGAAGCAGAGTTATATTCAAAAAGAAATTTATAATCATGCCATTGAAGAGCAGAAATGGGTAGAAGAAGGAAAAATCAAGCTGATTGGTGTTAATTTATACCCTAAACTGGATGTTAAAAAATCGGTTGATGATTTATACAACGAGAAAGAAATAAAAGCAGTTCGTTGGGCAGAAATGTATGAGTAATGAAAGAAAAGATGATTGATTTATTTGATTATACTTATCATTTTAACAAAGAAATGATACGTGTGATTTCAGAAAATATTTCTAAGGTAGGTGAAAAAACCATCAGTTTAATCAACCATACTCTCAATGCACAACAAATTTGGAATTCAAGAATATTGGGAGAGGAATCATGTGAAGTTTGGCAAATAAATCCTTTTGAAAATCTTAGTGAGATTAATCTGCAAAATTATCTGAAAAGTGTTGATATTATCCGAAATTCTGATCTGGATGAAACAATCGAATACCAAAATTCAAAAGGAATAAAATTTCAGAACAGCATTTTTGAAATACTTTTTCAGGCAATTAATCACTCAACATATCATAGAGGGCAAATAAACTTTTTGTTCACACAAAGCGGTATTGAACCAATACTGACAGATTATATTTTTTATAAAAGATAATTTTGAAAAAAGAAATATTAAGTTCTGAGATTCAAAAATTTATCAATACAAATCTGAAAACAGATTTGCATTCTTTGTTATTAAAAAAATCTCCATTTCCCGAAGTTTCCATGCAGGAAATCGTGCAGCAGATCAAAGGAAAACTGGTGGCACAGAAGAAGTTTCCGTTTTTACTCAAAGAAGGGATTATTTTTCCGCCTCAGCTTAATATTGAGCAGTCTTCCTCTGAAATTACCGCAAAATATAAATCTGATAATCTTAAAGGAGACCGTTTTATTGATCTGACAAGCGGATTTGGAATTGATGCCTACTATTTATCAGAAAATTTTAAAGAAATAACTCTTATAGAGCAAAATGCTGAACTTTTGGCAATTGTACGGAATAATTGGGGAATTCTAAAGAAAAAAGCAAAGTTTATCAGCAAAAAGCTTGAGGATTTTTTAGAAGAAAATAATGAAAATTTTGATGTGATATATCTTGATCCTGCAAGAAGAGATCAAAATAAAAATAAAGTTTTTCTGCTTGAGGATTTATCCCCCAATGTTTTAAAAATTCAGGATAAACTTCTTTCAATATCACGAAAAGTCCTAATAAAACTATCTCCGCTTATTGATTTGAAATATCTTGTTTCTGTATTAAAAAATGTTTCCCAAATTGATATTATCGCCGTCAAAAATGATGTGAAAGAAATTGTGATGACCCAGACTAAAGATTTTTCAGGTAAAATAATCTGTTATTGTGTAAATCTGGAGTCACAAGAAGCGTCTTTCAGCTTTTATTTTGACGATGAAAAAAATGCTGCAGCAGAATACGGTGAACCTCAGAAATTTATTTACATACCTAATAATGCTGTGCTGAAAGCAGGAATTTTCAATTTGATTTTAAATAAATTTGAACTAAGGAAACTGCATCCAAACACTCACATTTATACATCGGATGCTAAAACTGAAAATTTTCCGGGACGAATTTTGGAAATGGAAACTATTGATTCAAAACAAATTAAGAAAAAAGAACAGTATAATATTATTTCCAAAAATTATCCTTTAAAACCTGAAGAAATAAAGAAAAAATATCAACTGAAAGACGGAGGTAATAGCTATCTTATTTTTACACAGTCAAAAAAAGGTAAAATAATATTAAAATCAGTATAAAAATGTTGCCGAAAAATGCAATATTTCTTACTTTTGGGCAATTAAAAATTAAGGAATCTTATAATTCCTGCTGATCTTAAAAAAAAAATAAATATCTGCATATGAAAAAATTAGTTCTATGTTTAGCTCTTGCAACAGTAGCGGTAAGCTGCAAAAAAATTCAGGCTGGAGGAAATAAAAGTATCATTAAGCTTGAAGAAGGTGTAGAAAGATATTCTGATGCCGAGCAAACAAGTGGTCATCAAGAAGATCTTGCGGTAGAACACAAAGATGCAGGTCATGGTAATCATGAAACTGCAGCTCCTAAAAGAGATAGTGCTTCTACAGAGAAATCTTCTGATAAACACAACAAAGGTCTGCAAAAACCTTCGGTTGAACAGCATTAATATAAAACTATATTACATAAAATAATCCTGCACATTAGTGTGGGATTTGCTTTTATTATCAAGTTTATAACGAATTTATTCTAATAAATAACTGTCTTTTTTGTTTGTGATGACGGTACAATTTTTTAATTTTAACAAAATTTAAAATTATAATGCAAGAAACATTAAAGTATATCAGCGAAAACAAAAACCGTTTTGTTGATGAATTGTTTGAATTACTCAGAATACCTTCTATTTCAGCCGATCCGGCTTACAAAAATGATGTTTTGAAATGTGCAGAAGTTTGCGCAGAACATCTAAAGAATGCAGGAGCAGACAATGTTGAAATCTGCGAAACCAAAGGTTATCCTATTGTTTTTGGTGAAAAGCTGATTGATGAAAAACTCCCTACTGTTTTGGTTTACGGTCATTACGATGTACAGCCTGCAGATCCTTTAGAATTATGGAAAAAACCGCCTTTCGAACCCTATATTGAAAAAACCGATCTTCATCCTGAAGGAGCTATTTTTGCAAGAGGTTCAGCAGATGATAAAGGTCAGTTTTTTATGCAGGTAAAAGCTTTTGAAGCAATGATGAAAACCGATTCTCTTCCGTGTAATGTGAAATTTATACTGGAAGGTGAAGAAGAGGTAGGATCAGTAAGTTTAGGAAGTTGGGTAGAAGAAAATAAAGAAAAACTATCTTGCGACTGTATTTTGATTTCAGACACCCATATCTACAGCAACGAACAACCTACGGTAACCACCGGTTTGAGAGGTTTAAGCTACGTGGAAGTTGAAGTTGAAGGTCCCAACAGAGATTTGCACTCCGGATTATATGGCGGAGCAGTTCCCAACCCGATTCACGTCCTTTCAAGAATGATTGCCAAAATGATTGATGATGACGGGCATATTCTTATTGATGGCTTTTATGATAATGTGGAAACTGTTTCTGATGCCGAAAGAGCAGAAATGAATAAGCTGAAAGACAATCCTGAAGAATTTAAAAAATCAATCGGCTTAAATGGTGTAGAAGGAGAGAAGGGATATACAACTTTAGAAAGAACTTCAATTCGACCTACTTTAGACTGTAACGGGATTTGGGGCGGATATACAGGAGAAGGAGCAAAAACAGTGATTCCATCCAAAGCTTTTGCTAAAATTTCCATGCGTTTGGTTCCTTACCAGACTCCTGAAGAAATTACCGAAAAGTTTACTAAATATTTTGAAAAAATAGCTCCTGAAAATGTAAAAGTAAAAGTAACACCGCATCATGGCGGAATGCCTTATGTTTTACCGACAGACACAAAAGAATTTTTAGCGGCTAAAAATGCGATGCAGACTGCTTTTGGAAAAGAAGTTTTACCATACAGAGGCGGAGGAAGCATTCCTATTACAGCTATGTTTGAGCAGGTTTTGGGAGCAAAATCAGTATTGATGGGATTTGGTCTTGATTCTGATGCCATTCATTCACCAAACGAACATTACGGCTTATTTAATTTCTATAAAGGCATTGAAAGCATCCCTTTATTTTTTGAGAATTATTCTAAGTAATTTGCTTATAATATTACAATAAAATAATCCTCAGGATTTTTTTCTTGAGGATTATTTTAATTTTAACAAAAAATATTATCATTGATACGTGATGTTTTTTTATATTTACGCTATTAAAATTAAAATAATTATGAAAAAAGTTTTATCTTCTTTATTGTTGACTACTGCAACAGTGATGATGTTTGGACAAACAATTGTAAGTGAAAATTTTGAGTCTCTAGTATTAGGGAATCTAGGTACAAGTACAGCAGGAAATGTTGCTGGACAAAACAATTGGTACACTCTTAATGGAGCAAATACAGACTACCAAGTTGCAAATATTGATGTCGCTCATGGAAAGTCTTTAACAATTGATAGCTATGATAGTTTTGATACTACACCAAATTCTACTCTTAATGGTAGAATTGCTGCAAGACTTACATCTGTTGTTGCATCACCTGCTAATAATATTTTGCAGGTTAAGTTTGATTTTTATACAGGTTCTTCTTTAGGAGCTGGATCTGTGCAGATGAGAGTATGGGGAGTAGACGGTACTACAAGTAGAACCTTAGGAGGCTTTCAGTATAACGTTGCAACGAAAGTGCTTTCTGGGTTAGGGACAGTTAATAATTTAGTAGCAGGTACTACACCTGTTGGTCCTGCCACTTATAGTTGGGCATTTTCAGCGGCTCCGGGGTTGGTTTTAACGCCTAACACTTGGTACAGTTTAACATATGAATATAATAAAACAACAGGAAATCATACCTGGAGATATCCTGGTGGAATGGGTTCATTATCAAGCACTAGTACCAGTTACTCTTTGATTTCTGGCATGGCTGCAGAAGATATATATTTATACAATAATGCTTCTGCGGGTAATTTCATTACTAATCAAGTGGGATTTGATAACATTTTAGCACAATTTGGTAATGCTGCAACACTTGGAACTAATGATGTGAAGAATATTGCTGAAGTTTCAAGTTATATTTCAATTTCTCCAAACCCTACCTCAGATATCCTAAACATCAAAACAGATTCAACAATTAATGCAGTATCTGTAGTTGATATGACAGGAAGAAAAGTTCATGTAAAATTAAATGGTACTCAGGTAGATGTAAGAAGTCTTCCGGCTGGGACATACTTAATTAATATTGAAACTAAAGATGGTATTTCTACAGAGAAATTCATCAAAAAATAATAACTGATAAATGTTATCTTATAAAAACGCTCCAATTGGAGCGTTTTTGCTATTTTAGAAGTATTAAATTTATTAATTATGATAGAAAATAAAGTTGCATATATAACAGGAGGAACTAAAGGCATAGGTTTAGGAATCTCAGAAATTTTGTTACAAAACGGAATCAAAGTTGCTTTTTCAGGAAGAAATAAAAAAGATGTTGAGAAGATCGAAGCTAAACTAAAGGAAAATTATGGTGATGTTTTAGGATTGGTATCGGATGTAAGAAATTTGGATGATGAAGCTAATGCTGTTTCAGAAATAATCAAAAAGTTTGGCAGGCTTGATTTTGTTATTGCCAATGCAGGGCTTGGTGTTTTCAAACCAGTTGATGAACTTACTTCCGAAGAATGGAATTCTATGATTGATACCAATCTCACAGGAGTATTTCATACACTGAAAGCTTCAGTTGTTGAACTGAAAAAAACAGAAGGTTATTATATAACGATTTCAAGTCTTGCCGGAGCCAATTTTTTTGAAAACGGCACAGGTTATAATGCTTCAAAATTTGGTGTAGTTGGTTTTACCCAGGCAGCAATGATTGATCTGAGAAAATACAATATCAAATCAACCGTCATCATGCCTGGTTCAGTTGCCACTCATTTCAACGGAAATATTCCTTCAGAAAAAGATGCATGGAAGATCCAGCCACAAGATATGGGGAATCTGGTTTTGGATATTTTGAAAATGAATCCGGGAGTTTTGCCAAGCAAAATTGAGTTTAGAGCTGCAAATCCAAAGTCTTAATAACTTATAATGCACTGAATAATAATTAAATAACTGTTATGCATGCATAATATTTTTTTTAATTATATTTACAGAATTGAACTAAATAAAAAAAATACTTCATCAATCATCAGATTTAAGAAGTAAATGAAGAAATAACCAATATAAGATCGCATCAATTGGTAAAATAAAAAGACCATTAGTAGAATGTGTTTCTATATAATTTAAAAAAACAATAAATATCTACATATGAAAATATTAGTTTGTATCAGTAGTGTTCCCGATACTACTTCAAAAATTAATTTCACAGCAGATAAATCTGCGTTCGACAAAAACGGTATTCAGTGGGTAATCAACCCTCTAGACGAATTTGCTTTGACAAAAGCCATCAAATTGCAGGAATCTCAGGGCGCAACTGTTACAGTTGTAAATGTAGGAGACGCCGCTACAGAGCCTGTGGTAAGAAAGGCTTTGGCAATTGGAGCTAACGATGCGGTAAGAGTAAATCTAGATCCTAAAGACAGTTTTTCTACAGCAAAAGAAATTGCTTCAGTTGCTCAGAACGGAGGTTATGACTTAATTCTTTGTGGTAAAGAATCTATTGATTACAATGGTGGTTCTGTTCCGGGAATGGTAGCTCAGTTGTTAAATCAGCCTTTCGTAAACGCTTCAGTAGGTTTGGACGTAAACGGTAGTGAAGCTACTGCAGTAAGAGAAATTGAAGGCGGTAAAGAGACAATTTCTGTGAAATTGCCGGCTGTAATTGCTGGTCAGAAAGGTTTGGTAGACGAAAAAGATTTGATTATTCCAAACATGAGAGGAATTATGTCTGCAAGAACAAAACCTTTGCAAGTGGTAGAGCCTACTTCTTCCGAAGTAAAAGTTCAGGGAGTTTCTTATGATTCAGTTCCGCCAAGAGCTGCGGTTAAAATGGTTTCTCCTGATAATTTAGATGAATTGGTAAGACTTCTTCATGAAGAAGCTAAAGTTATTTAAGAACCAAGTAAAAGTAAAACGATTCAGGAGTTGAAATTAGCAGAATAAATTTGAACATCAAATCTCAAATTTCAAATCTTGAACATCAAACCTTAACTTTAAACAATAATTAAAATGGCAGTATTCGTATACGCAGAAAATATAAACGGAGTTTACAAAAAAGCGGCTTTTGAAGCAGTTTCGTATGCTAAAGCAGTAGCTGATCAGGCAGGAGACACCGTTACCGCAATCTCTGTAAACCCAACAGATTCTTCAGATTTATTGTATAAATATGGAGCGACTAATGTGATCAATATTAAAGACGAAGGTCTTAAAAATTTCTCGGCAAAAGCTTATGCACAGGCAGTAAGTGAAGTGGCAGAAGGAAATATTATCATTTTCCCTCATACAACAGATGCTTCTTCGGTAGCACCAATGTTGGCAGTGATGAAGAATTATTCTTTAATCACCAATGTATTGGAAGCTCCGGAAAGCATTTCACCATTTCAGGTAAAGAGAAGAGCTTTTTCAGGAAAAGGTTTCATGCATGCAAAAGCAGAAGGAACGGGAGTTATCATTACAGTTTCTCAAAACGCCTTTGGTGTGAAAGAAAATGCAGTTGCAGGTTCAGAAGAAGTAAAAGAATTGGCTGTTGCCAATGAAGATACTAAAGTGATTTCTCATGAGCAAAGTTCAGGAAAATTAGATCTTAAAGAAGCAGAAGTAGTTGTTTCTGCAGGAAGAGGGCTTAAAGGTCCGGAAAACTGGGGAATGGTAGAAGATTTAGCAAGTGTTTTAGGTGCAGCAACAGCTTGCTCCAAACCAGTTTCAGACATCGGTTGGAGAGGTCATAACGAACACGTTGGACAGACAGGAAAGGCAATTGCTCCTAACTTATATATTGCCATCGGTATTTCTGGTGCTATTCAGCATTTAGCTGGTGTAAACTCATCCAAAACAATTGTAGTGATCAACAGTGATGCAGAAGCACCGTTCTTCAAATCAGCCGATTATGGTGTTGTAGGAGACGCTTTTCAGATTGTTCCTGCATTGACAGAAAAAATAAAGGCGATAAAAGGCTAGAAAACTTTTTATCAATAATTAAGCTTCCGGGATAATTATTATTCCGGAAGTTTTTTTTAAGAATTTTTTTTATTTTATTAAAAACAGTTTTTTTATTATGGCAGCTTTTTCCGTCTTCCGCTCCCGCTTTTTTGCCGCTCCCTCCGGTCGCGACAAAAAGAGCTCCGCTCAAGCCGGGCTGCGTGACCATTACATCAAAGTAAGCCGGCAAATTAAAAGACCCATAAAATTTTAAAAATAAAAAGTATAGATAAAAAAATACATTTATCTTTGTAGTCATGGATTATAAACAGCTCATCATACGCGGAATATCGTACAGCCAGACTCAATCTGGAGCTTATGCATTGCTCTTGGAACACGAAGAAACACACATAAAACTGCCTGTTGTCATCGGCAACTTCGAGGCACAATCCATTTCTTTAGGTCTCGAAAAAGACATTCACCCACCGCGTCCTCTTACCCACGATTTATTTTCAAAATTTATAGTTTCGGCAAATTACCAGTTGGTTTCCGTTATTATTTATCAGATTGTAGACGGAGTTTTCTTCTCCAATATCAATTTCAGAAATTCCCAAACACAGGAAGAGCTTATTTTAGATGCAAGAACTTCAGATGCAGTTGCAATGGCAGTGCGTTTTGATGCGCCAATCTTTACTACACAGCAGGTTCTGAACGAAGCGGGAATTCTTCTCGAACTGGAAGAAGTTGCCAAAGAAGATGAGTCGTTCTCAGAAACGGTATCATCCGAAGAAGGCTTACAATCAATTTCTATGGAAGAGCTGCAGAAATTACTGGAAGAAGCAGTAAAGGAGGAAGATTTTGATACAGCTCTTGAGATTCAGGAAGAAATCAAGAGAAGAAAAAAGAAAATAGACTAAAAGAGATATTTATAAGATGAATTTAAAATTACGATTAACCATTCTTAGCTTCCTTCAGTTTTTTGTTTGGGGAGCATGGTTGATAACCATAGGTGTATATTGGTTTGGTACCAAGCAGTGGGGTGGTTCCGAGTTTGGAGCTGTGTTTTCTACTTTAGGTATATCTTCAATCATTATGCCTGCTTTAACGGGAATCATTGCAGACCGATGGATGAATGCGGAAAAACTTTACGGAATCCTCCATATTCTATATGGCATTACCTTATTTTTTCTTCCTCAGGTTGCAGATCCCAATCAGTTTTTCTGGATTATGTTAATAGCTATGTTTTTTTACATGCCTACTATTTCCTTATCCAATTCTATTGCCTATTATATTCTTAAAAACAACAACTATGATGTGGTAAAGGTTTTTCCTCCGATCAGAGTTTGGGGAACAGTAGGATTTATTATTGCCATGTGGATTACCAATCTTACAGGCAACAAAGAATCAGGAAATCAGTTCTATATTGCTGCTCTTTTTGCCATAATTTTAGGAATTTATGCTTTCACCTTACCCAAGTGTCCGCCTCAAAATACAATACCTAAAAATGCTACGGTTTTAGAAAAATTAGGACTAAATGCACTATCTCTTTTTGGCAATGGAAAAATGGCTATGTTTTTCATCTTTTCAATGTTTTTAGGAGCGGCTTTGCAGCTTACCAATATGTATGGTGATGCTTTTCTTTCAGACTTTGGAAGAATGCCGGAATATGCAGACAGCTTGGTTGTAAAACGGTCAACATTAATTATGTCTATATCGCAAGTATCAGAGACATTATTTATTTTGGCGATTCCGTTTTTTCTTAAAAGATTTGGAATTAAAAATGTGATGTTGATCTCAATGTTTGCATGGGTTTTAAGATTCGGCTTTTTTGCTTATGGAGTTCCTGACGGATTTGGTTTGGTGCTTATAATATTATCCTGTATTGTTTACGGGATGGCTTTTGATTTTTTCAATATTTCGGGATCTTTATTTGTGGAAACTACTACTGACTTTAAAATCAGGTCTTCAGCGCAAGGATTGTTTATGATGATGACCAATGGCTTTGGTGCAATGGGAGGAAGTCTGGTAAGCGGCTGGGTTATTCAGAATTATTTTACACTTCCCAACGGTGATAAAATGTGGCATGAAATATGGCTTTACTTCGCAGGTTATGCTTTAATAATTACAATACTATTTGGACTGTTTTTCAAACACAAACATGATCCAAAGCAAATAAAAGAAATTACACATTAATTTTTGTTAATATAAAATCAAAAAAAATGCATTCTTCGTAGAATGCATTTTTTTATTTACACAAATTCTAAATTTAATTCACACTTGTTTTTAATAATTTTTAATTATTACATTTGTAACAGAATTGCAATTTATTTAACAAATATATTTTTTTTTAACCTAATTTATAAGATATTATTATGAAAAAGAAAGTTTTTATGCTATGTATAGCAAGTGTGTTTTTGATTGGATGTGAATCTGATGAAAAGATTGAATCTGAATCTGCGGGAGTAGAAACGGCGAGTGTTTCAGCTAAAAGAAAGTGTGCTTCAGATGATGTTTTGAAAGATCAGATGGCAACAGACCCCGGATTATCTAAAAGAATTTCTGATATAGAAAACTTTACCCAGCAGAAAATCCAGCAAAATTTTCAGTCAAGATTGGTAAATGGTGTCATCGAAATACCGGTTGTGGTAAATGTTTTGTACAGAACAGCGGCCGAAAACATTTCACAGGCACAAATTCAATCGCAGATTGATGTTCTCAATAAAGATTTTAATGCTACAAATACGGATTTTAATGATGTTCCAACTTTGTTTGCAGGAGTAAAAGCTAACGTAGGTATCCGTTTTGTTTTAGATCAGGTAGTAAGAAAGTCTACTAAGAAAACATCATGGGGAACCAGAGATGCAATGAAAAAAACAAGTCAGGGAGGATTAAATCCTTTGTCTCCAACAACAAAACTTAATTTGTGGGTTTGTACTATTGGTAATGGTATATTGGGATATGCTCAGTTTCCAGGTGGTTCTTCTGCTACAGATGGAGTTGTGATAGATTCAAAATATTTCGGAACTACAGGGACGGCAACTTATCCCTACAATTTAGGAAGGACAGGTACGCATGAAGTGGGACACTGGATGAATCTTCGTCATATTTGGGGAGATGCTACTTGCGGCAATGATTTCTGTGGTGATACTCCTTCTCATAATACCGCTAATTATGGTGCTCCGGCTTATCCGCATTATAGTTCTTGCTCAGGAAATCCTGTAGAAATGACGATGAATTATATGGATTATGTGGACGATCGCGCTATGTTTATGTTTTCTACTGATCAGAAAAGCAGAATGTTGGCAATATTTCAGCCGGGAGGTCCGAGATATTCTTTTGCCCAGTAAATATTACACAAATTAAACATAATTTGCACTTTAGAAATAAGGTGCAATTTTTTTTTATTTTTAGGCAACTATTTCAAAAATGTTTCGTCTTATAATCAGAAACTAGATTCATGAAGGGACTGGAAGAGAATTTTAAGCTGGCAAAAAAACAGGATCGTAAAGCTCAAAAAGAACTTTATGAGATGTTTTCGGCTAAAATGCTTTTGGTAGCTAATTCTTATACCAATAATATTCATGATGCGGAAGATATCCTGCTTAATGCATTTTTAAAGTGTTTTTCCAAAATTAGTGAATGCAGAGAATGGAAAAGTTTTCCGTTTTGGCTGAGGAAAATTGTTGTGAATGATTCCATTACTTTCGTCAGGAAAAATAAGAATGTTATGTATGTAGATGTTGAAATTGCAGACGACTTTCCGGAAGATGAAGATGAAAATGTGTCCACTGAAATCAATATCGAAGAAATTTTCTCACATATGCCCGCAGGTTATCGGTTGATATTCAATCTTTATGTTTTCGAAGAAAAAAAACATCAGGAAATTGCAGAAATACTTAATATTTCTGAAGGAACGAGCAAAAGCCAGTTCAGTAAAGCAAAAAAATGGATTTCAGATTATTTAAAAGAAAAACGAAATGAAAAAAAATATACTGACACAATTAAAATCTGAATACGAAGAGCTTGAAATAAAGCCTTCTGCAAGCTTGTGGGATAAAATTGAATCCGGACTTGAGGAAAAGGATTTGTCACATTCAAAACAGTCTTTTCATTGGTTGAAATACGCAGCAGCTGTTATTATAATGATTTCAACAGGTTGTTGGGTTTATTTTTTTAATGATCATTCATTACCTCAAACTAAAATTTCCATTGCTGAAGAAACATCGCAGAATTCTGTGCAAAATAATAATTGGATTCCTCCTAAAATAATTCAGAAAAAAGATATTGATGACAATATTAAGCCTGAAATTGCTCAAAAAAATATTAAAATAGCATCGGATCTAAAAAAAGCAGAATATGAAAAATATCCCGATCTTATTATTGCTGCTGAACCCGACAAGATTTCTGAAATCAAAATTATTGATGATGAGAAAATTCAAATGACTCCGAAAATTACTGTTAAAGAGAATAAAAAGATCGTTTACATCACTTCAGATGATTTGCTTTTAGGAAATGAGCTTGATAAAACCAGAGAAGAGAATTACAGCGATCAAAGAAAATTTGGGGTAATTGATAAGAGCAAGATAAAAGGTCCCAATTCTCTTAAGATATTAGGTTTTACGATTTATAGCGATTCTTTAAATCACAAGTAAATTATTATCACATCATTATTTACTGTTCATTTAACCTGAACGGAAGAATTATATTTTTCAAAATCAACCACGTAAAAACAATAAAAATCTCTACATATGAAAACGAAAATTACTTTAATTGCGGCATTATTCGCCTTTAGTTACAGTTTTTCTCAGGAAAAGCCTTTTACAGACTCAGAAATGATTAAATATTCTAAAAAAATTGATAGTATCATTGTTTCGGAAAAAGGCAAAATGAATGCTGAACTGGATTCGCTTGAAAAAACTTTTAAGGAGAAAAAACTTTCTGCGGAAGAGAAACAACAACAAAAAACTGAAATAGCTCAGAAGTATGAACAAATTATTAATGAAAAAGTAGATTTGCAAAAATCTCATTTGGAAGATGCAACCAAAGAATTGGTGAAGAATTCTGTAATGGGAAAAGCGAATGGATTAAATGAGGTAATTTTTGCAGAGAACAATGCTCTTTTTAGTTTTAGAGATCCTAAAAAAAGCAAAAAAGAATTGTTGAGCGGCACAGATGTTAATTTTTCTCTGGGCTTTACAAATCTTACAAAATCTGCAGCTTCATTGGATCTGTTTACTAAATCTTCAGATGTAATTTTCGGAAAATCAGTGTCTTTATCTTTTGAGGTGCGGTATACAGGTCAGCTGGGCAAACTTACTTCTCCTGTTTTTTACAGGATTGGTCTGGGTGCAAGAAGTGATTCTTACAGGCTCGCTGATTCTAAAGTGATCGTGCAGAACGAACGCCAGATTTTCCTGGAAGATTTTTCAGCAGGTAATTTAAGAATTTCAAGAGTAGCAAACAATTACATTGTTGTTCCTGTAGATTTTGTTTTTGTTCTTAATCCTAAATATACAACAGAGAACGAAGAAAAAATGCTTGATAACTCAAAAGGGAATCTAAGGCTTACGGCAGGGATATACGGTGGTGTGAGATACCTTAGCCAAAGCCAGATTCTATACAATAATTTCAATGATCATAGAGTTAATTATCGTGAGAATATTACCGGATCTGTTAATGATTTTCTTTTTGGAGGCAAATTGTCTGTTGGTTATGGCGCATTCAACTTATTTATAAAGAAAGATTTTACACCTGCTTTTAATAATAATGCGGGCTTCACAAACAAATATGGCATTCAGATAGGCTTAGAATTACTTTATATAAATTTTTAATTTTATAACATAATCATCTTAATGTTAAATATTTATTAAATTATAATAGAATAAATTGTATATTCTGATAATTCATATTTAATTAATTGATTTTAAAACATACTGGTAATAAGTATGTTTTTTTTTGTATTTTGGCATTTCAGTACTTATGAAAAATATTCAGCTTATAGGATTGGTTTTAGTTGTCATGGGAAGTTTTCTTCCGTTGGTTCATGTTCCTATTATCGGGAACTGGAATTACTGGCAAGTAGATCATTATCTTGCTATCATCTGCTGGATTTTAAGTGCATTAGCCTTATTTGGAATGATGAATGGCTATCAGAAACTGGTCAGGATAAATGCTGTTTTGCTGATAATTCTTTTTGCATTCACCATTTTTGCAACCAAATATCAGGCATTCAGTTATTTCAGTTTTCTTCCATTCAAATCCTGGACAGAAACCCTTGCTTCAACCGTAAAGCTGAAATGGGGTTGGATTGTTGAGTTTGCAGGAGCTTTTATATTGATGTTTGGATCCAAAAGAGTTAAAGTAATTTAAATAAATAAAATAATATCATACACATGAAAGAAGTATTCATTGTTTCCGCAGTAAGAACTCCAATGGGAAGTTTTATGGGAAGTTTATCTACTGTACCTGCAACCAAATTGGGAGCTACAGCGGTAAAGGGAGCATTAGACAAAATAAATTTAGATCCTAAAAACGTTCAGGAAATCTATATGGGAAATGTTTTGCAGGCAGGTGAAGGGCAGGCTCCGGCTCGTCAGGTAGCTTTAGGAGCAGGACTTTCAAGCGAAACACCTTCTACTACAATCAATAAAGTTTGTGCTTCCGGTATGAAGGCAGTAATGATGGCAGCGCAGGCAATAAAAGCAGGTGATGCAGAAGTAATTGTTGCAGGTGGAATGGAAAATATGTCGATGGTTCCTCATTACTATAATGCAAGAAATGCTGCTAAATTAGGTGATGTAAAAATGCAGGACGGGATGGTTTTAGACGGTCTTACAGACGTTTATAACAAGGTTCACATGGGAGTTTGCGCAGAGAAGTGCGCAACAGATTACAGTTTCTCAAGAGAAGATCAGGATAATTTTGCAATAGAGTCTTATAAAAGATCTGCAAAAGCATGGAGCGAAGGTAAATTTGCAGAAGAAGTTGTTCCTGTTAGTATTCCTCAAAGAAAAGGAGAACCTGTAATATTTGCTGAAGATGAAGAATATAAATCTGTGAATTTTGACAGGCTGCCTACACTTCCTACGGTTTTCAAAAAAGAAGAAGGAACAGTTACTGCAGCAAATGCATCTACGTTGAATGACGGTGCATCTGCATTGATTTTGGTTTCTAAAGAAAAAATGGACGAACTAGGACTGAAACCTTTGGCTAAGATTATTTCTTATGCTGATGCAGCTCAGGAACCTGAAAACTTTACAACAGCTCCGGCAAAAGCATTGCCAATTGCTCTTAAAAAAGCAGGTCTGGAAATTTCAGATATTGATTTTTTTGAGTTTAACGAAGCTTTCTCTGTAGTTGGTTTGGCAAACAATAAGATTTTGGGATTAGATGCTGCTAAAGTAAATGTAAACGGAGGAGCGGTAGCTTTAGGTCATCCGCTGGGAAGTTCTGGTTCAAGAATTATAGTTACCTTAATCAATATTTTAAAGCAAAATAACGGTAAATATGGAGCTGCAGCAATTTGCAACGGCGGCGGTGGTGCTTCTGCAATTGTTATTGAGAATATGTAATACTTTATGAAATTTAAATTAGCTATCACTGTTTTTTTTGTTGGATTTTTAATAACTCTGCTAGGTGCGTGGCTGAAAATTACTCACATCTCAGTTGGTCCTCTCAATGGAAATGTAAGTCTAACCATTGGTACAATTATTCAGGTTGTAAGTGTTGTATTATTAATAATCCAAATAGTGATAAGCAAAAAAAGTTAAAGGCTTTTTAAATAAGTAAATTTTATTAAGATTTAGAGACCAAGAGCATTTATGTTTTTGGTTTTTATTTTTCAAGAACTAACTTAATTTTAATAAATCAATAAAATTTAAGCTAATAAAAATAAAAACTGCTGAATGTTCAGCGGTTTTTCTATTTTTGTGAAACTAATTGTTTTGAAAATGTCTCAAACTGAAATTCAACCGACTCAGAATATCAAGAATAATCCGAAAATAATGAAAGCCTGGGCGGTCTATGACTGGGCAAATTCAGTTTATTCTCTGGTTATTACCTCAACTATATTCCCAATTTACTATTCGATCATTACCACAGCTTACGAAAAAAAAGAGTTTGTGCAGGAAACCGGAAGGTGGATTGATGTTCCCGTCAGACACATGATTACTATTTTGGGGAAAGAATATCAACCGGATGCGGTTTACGGATATTCTTTAACTATTTCGTTCCTTATTGTGGTCTTACTGTCTCCATTTTTATCGTCATTAGCCGACACCATTGGAAACAAAAAGTCTTTCTTACAGTTTTTCTGCTATCTTGGAGCCACTTCATGTATGGGATTGGCGATGTTTACAGGAATGCATAATGTCTTTCTAGGATTATTGTTCAGTATTACTGCGAGTGTGGGTTTTTGGGGAAGTCTGGTGTTTTACAATTCGTTTCTTCCGGATATTGCCACAAGAGACAAGCAGGATGCACTTTCTGCAAAAGGCTATGTATACGGATATATTGGTTCGGTAGTTTTGGTTGTTCTTTGTCTGGTTTTAATCATGGTTTTGGCTAAAGGAGAAGAGCAGAAGCTTATATTCACAAGAATTACGTTTCTTTTGACGGGAGCATGGTGGTTCGGATTTTCACAGTATACTTTCAAACACTTGCCTCAGTTTGGTGATGTTAAAGAAAAGCTGCCTAAAGATTTAGTACTCTTAAATTATAAAAACATCTTCAAAAGACATGAAGAGCAGGGCGGTTTTTTTGAGGTTTTAAAAGACAATTTCAGCTTCTATAAAGATATAGCAAAAGAAAGCTTCAAAGAACTTTTCAAAGTAGGAAAAGGACTTTTTAAAGATAGAAATCTAAAGTTTTTCTTATCAAGTTTTTTCTTTTACAGTGTAGGAATGCAGACTATTTTCCTTATGGCAACGCTATTTGGTAAAAGTGAAATCAACCTGGCTCAGGATAAGCTGATCGGAACTTTATTAATCATTCAGATAGAAGCGATTATTGGCGCAGTTATTTTTTCCAGACTTTCAAGAAAAATCGGGAACAAAAACGTGATTTCTATTGCCGTAATCTTATGGATTGTTGCCTGTATCTGGGCATTTTTCCTCAATAAAGAGAATCCTACCGTAGAATATCAGTTTTACGGTGTTGCTGCGGTTGTCGGCTTGGTAATGGGCGGGTTACAGGCTATGTCCAGATCTACATATTCCAAGCTGCTGCCTGAAAATTCAATGGAAAATACTACATTTTTCAGTTTTTACGATGTTCTTGAGAAAATGGCAATTATTGTAGGAACATTTGTGTTTGCTTTATTCATAGACAAATACGATACGCTTATCAGAATTTTTGCTAAAATTGATGTTGCTTTACCTTCTGCATCAGGAATGCGATTTGCTGCCTTTTCGATGGCTATATTTTTCTTTATGGGACTTATCTTAATTCGTTTTTTGGATGTGCCTAAAGTAAAGGATAGGGATACTTTATAGTTGGCTTAAAATTTGTTAAATATTCAGCAGAATATCTTAACTTTGCAAAAACATATTAACACACAATGACGAACCCTTTATTTTATGCTAAAATAATCCTTTTCGGAGAATATGGAATGATAGAAGACTCACAAGGTCTTGTAGTTCCGTATAGTTTTTATAAGGGAACCTTAAAGTTTTCAAAGCAAAATTCCGATTCAGAATTCGAAAAAAAATCTAATCATCATTTGCAGAAGTACGCAGATTTTTTAG
Organism: Chryseobacterium sp. L12; assembly: GCF_056133985.1. Taxonomy (NCBI): domain Bacteria; kingdom Pseudomonadati; phylum Bacteroidota; class Flavobacteriia; order Flavobacteriales; family Weeksellaceae; genus Chryseobacterium; species Chryseobacterium sp. L12. Next base: position 19,611 of record NZ_JBVYOF010000039.1, read on the forward strand.
AAAACCTTATACTTCCTGAAAGTTTTAAGCTAGACGTCAGCCGTTTTAAAAATGATATTTCGAAAGGTCTTTTCTTCGATTCCAATATTCCTCAGGGATATGGAGTTGGAAGTTCAGGAGCTTTGGTCGCAGCAATTTTTGAAAAATATTCTTTCACAAAACATAATCCTGAAACCATTTCTAAAGAAAACCTGAAAAATATAAAAGCTGTTTTTGGTGAAATGGAAAGTTACTTTCACGGGAAAAGCTCAGGAATGGATCCTTTGATTTGCTACATGAATCTGCCTATTCTTATTGAAAATAAAGAAAATCTGGATAAAGTAGCAATTCCAGAAGGCGAGGAAGGTAAAGGAGCCATATTTCTGATTGATTCCGGTATTACAGGAGAAACGGGACCAATGATTCAGATTTTCTTTGAAAAGATGAAGACAGAAGGCTTCCGAAAAACACTGAAAGAAGAGTTTATCAGGTACAATAATGCATGTATTGATTCTTTCCTTAAAAAGGATATGAATCCGTTTTTTAGAAATCTTAAGAAGCTTTCCCACTGGGCTTATGAGCATTTCCGTCCAATGATTCCAGAAAGTATTTTCAACATCTGGAAAAAAGGTCTGGATTCCAATGCCTATTATCTTAAACTTTGCGGAAGCGGCGGTGGCGGCTATATTCTTGGGTTTACTAAAGACTACGAAAAAGCAGAAAAAATGCTTGATGGCTTCCAGAAGGAAGTGATTTACAGATTCTAAAAACTTGGAAATGATTTCTGAAAAAGAGAGTTTCCAACAGAAAAATTATATCCAGAAATCTTTACTATACAGATTATCACAATTCGTGGGCTTTCTTTTAGGCGCACGTTTTTTTGTGGCTGCCTTGCTTACTTTTGCGCTTTATGTTTCCACTTTTTTTCTGTTTAACCAAGAAGAATCTTTCAGAAAATTTGTGTTTGATTTTAAAGTTCATGGGATTATTTTTTGCACAGTTCTTTCTATTCTGGCAGGAGGAATCATTAATCAATTCTATGATTTGGAAAAAGATCATCTTGTTAAACCATTCAGAACCAGAATACAGCGTTTTATCAAGCAAAAGTATTTTCTGTATTTTTATTTGATATTGACGGTTATTTCGCTCGGAGTTGCAAGCTTCATTTCTCACCGTGTTCTTATATTTTTTATTGTTTACCAGTTTTTTATGTGGTTTTACAGCCATAAGCTGAGCCGTATTTTAGTGATTAATAATCTCACTTTCGTCAGTCTCACTTTATATCCGTTTTTTGGAATGATGGTGTATTACGAAACATTTTCCATTAAAATATTTTTGATGGCAATTTTTCTGTTCTTGGTTCTATTATGCGTTGATATAGTGAAAGATATGTTGACAAAAAGTGTTGATAAGACATTTGGTTACATTACAATTCCCAACTTTTTTAATGTAAAAAAGACCAATACAATTGTCATATCATTATTTATTATTACGATGGCAGTTTCTATGAAAATTGTTACCAGAACAGATATATCGGGTTCTATGTACAATTATTTTGTGGCGGGAATATTTGTTATGATTTTATGTGTTTATTTGATAATTAATTCTTCAAAACAATCTAAAGTTTTAACTCTCAATATTTTACGACTTTGGATTTTTATAGGAATTATGGCAATGCTTATTTCAGGAATTCAGGGTAATTTATAAAGAAAAAACTTTAATAAAGTGGTGGTTATTCTTACATTTGTACTAATAAATTTAACATAAAAGAATGCCCATTTTTAACGATACTAAAGTTGCTTTTGCAGATAAAACAGATGCACAGCTTAAAAAAGCGTACTGGATGTTTAAAATGATTGAACAGCCTGCATTAACCAATCTTGGCACCTCTGTCCTGAATTTTACTGTCCACAATGATTTTCCTTTTGTGAAAGGAATTGTTAAAAATACACTTTTCGAACAGTTTGTAGGCGGAGAAACCCGTGAAGAAAGCATGAAAGTGGTTAAACAGCTTTTCAAAAGAGGGGTAGGAAGTATTTTTGATTACTCCATTGAAGGAAAAGAGGACGAAGAAACTTTTGATGCAGTCTGTAATGAAATTAAAGATATTGTTAAATTTTCTGTAGGAAATCCTGCTATTCCTTTTATTGTTTTCAAACCCACTGCTTTTGGAAGAATTGATCTTTACGAAGCTGTAGGAAAAGGATCTGAGCTTACTTCAAGCCAGAAAGAAGAGTGGCAGAGAGTAGTAAAAAGATTTGATGAGGTATGCAGACTTTGCCATGAGAACAACAAAAAAGTTATGGTAGATGCAGAAGAAACATGGATGCAGGATGCTGCAGATCAACTGTGTGAAGAAATGATGGAAAAATACAATCAGGAAAAGCCAATTGTATGGAACACCATTCAGATGTACAGAACGGGCAGACTGGAATATATGGAGCAGCATCTTCAGCGGGCAAAAGATAAAAACTATTTTATTGGTTATAAGATTGTTCGTGGTGCCTACATGGAAAAAGAGAGAGAAAGAGCAGTACAAAAAGGGTATCCGGATCCTATACAGCCAACCAAAGATGCTTCTGATAAAAATTATAATTCAGGAATTGATTTTGTGATGAATCATTTGGACAGAGTTTCTGCATTTTTCGGAACGCATAACGAAATATCTTCTGAGCTTGTGATGGACAAAATGAAAGCAAAAGGTCTTAACAATGATCATGAAAACATTTATTTTGGACAGCTTTACGGGATGAGTGACAATATCACTTTCTATCTTGCGGATAAAGGCTATAATGCAACGAAATATCTTCCTTACGGACCTGTAAAAGATGTTGTTCCTTATCTTACCAGAAGAGCCAGAGAAAATACTTCTGTTGCTGGTCAAACTGGAAGAGAATTGGGCTTGATAAAAAAAGAACTGGAAAGGAGGAGAAAATAAATTTCTTTCAATAAAAATTAGTCAAAAAACTTCATCATCTGATGGAGTTTTTTTAATTTACGGTTCAAAACTTTCAAATTTTCCGTTTTCATAAAACAAAACAATTCTTTTGACCTTACTATTCTGATTTTCAGCAGATTTAATAATTTGTTCCGAACTATTCTGTTCTAAACGCTGAGAATCGGATATTTTTCTTTCTTCCGGAACTTTGTGCATTATATCAGATTCTGAAGTTGTTTTAAAAGTTGGCATTACTTCCTCTTTACTATCTTCCAAATTTGTTTCTTCATTAATCAACGTAAAAAGATCGGGTAGAGAAGTAGGCTTGTTTTTTTCCGGTTCAATAATTTCTTCGTTCTCTTCTGCAGGTAAATCAGATTTCAGCATTTCACCATCGCCATTCACCAACCAATCCCACAAAATTTCAGGAAAGCGAGATTTTATTTTTATAATAAATTCAAGAGAAGGTTTATTCCGTCCGGAAGTTACATGGGAAACAGATGATCGCTGCACATCAATTTCATCTGCAAATTCTGAAGAAGTATATCCGGAATATTCTATAATTTTTGAAATTCTCTCATTTAAACTCATAATTTTTTGTCTCATAAACCTAATTACAAATGTAAAAAATTAATTTACAATACTAAAATACATTTGTATACAAATTTAAATCTTTTAGTAAACAAATGTAACAGCGTTATTTAATTGATAATCAATGTTTTATTCGTTAAATGTTTTTAGTGTATTTAGATTGTATAATTATTATCAATTTAAAGCAACGCATTAGATAAGCTGCTTTAATAAAACTTAACAACTTTTGTCTTTCTAAAATTCATGGCTGTTATCTACAGAAAAAATGATTTGAGAAGTAAATGATTCTGTAGAGTAGGATAGTGGATGTATAGGCTACAACCCATTATATAGACCTTAGCAAAGGCATTGATTCATTCTAAATTTGAATAATTACGGTATCAAGAACTTTTTTAATTAATCCAAGCATTAAAATTAATTCATATAAATTTTCAAGTCATAAGATTCTAATAGATCAGGTAATTATGGTTAAAATAAACAAATAAGCATGATAATTTACAAATGTATAATATGTTTTTTCAAAGCTTTTTCCACACTATTCATGTTTAATCTATTTACAACCAAATGTTGAAAAGTCGGCATACTTATACCTAAAGTAAATTTCATTTTAAACTTTATATAAACAATTTAAATAATTGAATATAAATATTTTAAATATATATTATTAAATTTTTGTTAATCCACAATTTTATCAACAGACAAAACGACAATTGTAAATGTTTAGTTATTTCACAAATGTTAATTGGTTTTTTTGTTCCCAAATACCTAAATTTGAACAATGTAAACTAACATTAAATGAATTTTGAACATTTCTATATACCCAATCCTAACTTTCCTGCTCGGTATATTTCTCCTAAAAAATTATTTAATTATCTACAGGAGAATTTCAGCAATTACATTCAGGAGATTGGAAGATCTTTTTTAGATCAGCCTGTTTATCAATTCTCAATAGGAAGTGGAGAGATTACTGTATTGGCATGGTCGCAAATGCATGGGAACGAATCAAATGCTACGCACGCTATGCTAGATCTTTTGGAAACTTTAAAAAAAGAGCCTGCGATTCAAAAAGAATTATTTGAAAAAATAAAGCTTGATTTTGTTTTTATGCTTAATCCTGACGGTTCAGAAAAATGGACTCGTCTGAATGCTTCAGATATTGATCTTAACCGTGATTTTCATAATGAAGCAAGTGTGGAAATAAAAATTCTGAAAAAAATAGCTGCTTCTAAAAAATATGATTATGCATTGAATCTTCATGAGCAGCGAACTATTTTTACAACTGACGGGCTAAATCCTGCTACGCTCTCCTTTTTAGCTCCTGCCGAAAATGAAGAACGAACGGTAACTGAAAACCGTAAACAATGTATGGCTGTAATCGCTGAAGTTTATCTAAAGCTTAAAAAATTAATTCCAAACAGTATCGGAAGATATTCTGATGAATTTTATCCTGCATCTACAGGCGATAATTTTATAAAATCCGGAATGCCGACAATTTTGTTTGAAGGCGGGCATTTTATTGATGATTATACGAGAAAAGAAACAAGAAAATATTACACAATTGCGCTTTATTATGCTCTGGATGCAATGTGTAAACTTCGTTCAGGAACAGAAGGCTGGGAAATTTATAATGATATTCCCGAAAATAAAGAAACTCATTATGATGTAATTTACAGGAATGTAAAGCTGAACACAGATCATGAATGTATCTTGGATATTGCCGTTCAGTACCGTGAGATTTTTGAGAATGGTAAAGAAGAGATTTCGTTTATTCCTTTTGTGATGGAAGCGGGTGATGTAAAAGGTAGAAAAGGATGGGTCGAGATTGACTGTACCGGGAAAAAGTTCGTTTCTGAAAGCAAATACCCAAAACTGGATGCAGAAGTAAATTTTACAATAGAAGATTAATAAAAAAAGCGGAAATTGATTCCGCTTTTTTCTTTTATTTAGTTAACCACTTTAATTCCGTTGGCTACAAATCTTATTTCTTCTTTAGGTTTTGTAATCGCATCAATTTCAGCTTGTGGTTTTTTGGCATCCTGAGCATAATGCTTTTGCTCATCCACAGAAGTTACTTTTTTCTCTGCACTGCCTTCCAAAACTACATTTTTTCCCTTTAAAGCAGTAGGAACGAAAAATCCGTAATCTTTCATCTTTACAAACAATTTGGAATTGTCTTCAGTTTCAATTGTCAGCCAGCATCCTTTTTTGTCACAAACATCAGTTACTTTTCCTTTGATCGCTACGTTTTCAACTTTTTTATTGGCTTTTTTAAGCTTTTTTCCAAGTTTCTCCGTGCTTATTGCCTTAGATTCTGTTTTAGTATCTATTCCTGCTCCATAGATATCACCTACCAATGCGCTTCCTTCCGGTGGTCCCATTTTTTGTGTTTCCTGAGAAAAAGCCAAAGTAGATAAACTTAATGATGCTAAAAGTAATATTGCTTTAAATTTCATTATTAATAATTTTTTCAAAAGTAATAATAAATTTTTAATTGCAGACAAAGAAATTAAATGATAAATCACATTCGATTGTCAAAATAGTAAACAAATTCAAAAAGGAAACTGTTATTTTTCTATATTTGATGCAATACTATATTATGCAGAAAAAACTAAAACTCTGGGATGCCATCATGCTCGTGATGGGCTCCATGATCGGCAGCGGAATTTTTATTGTAAGTGCCGATATGATGAGAAATCTGGGATCGGCTTACTGGCTTATTGTAGTCTGGATTATCACAGGAATCATGACGGTGGCTGCTGCAATAAGCTACGGAGAATTATCGGCGCTTTTCCCTAAAGCTGGGGGACAATACACCTATCTCACAGAAATTTTCGGAAAGAAAATGGGTTTCCTTTATGGATGGGGACTGTTCACCGTCATTCAGACCGGAACTATCGCAGCCGTAGCAATGGCATTCGGAAAATTTACCGCTTACCTTGTTCCGTGGCTCAATGATGCGGCACCTATATTTCAGAGTGGAGAATTTCAGATTACATGGATCCAGATTCTGGCAATTTTAGTGATTATTCTGCTTACTTATATCAATACGAGGGGTGTAGAAAGCGGTAAACTGTTACAGAATATTTTTACAGGTTCAAAAATTCTTGCATTATTAGGTCTTATTGCTTTAGGATTTATACTGGTAGATTTTTCTCATTTGGCAGAAAATTTCAGCTTTGGGACCGATGCATTTAATAATCTGGATAAAGATATAAAAGGAAATTTTCTTCAGACAGGTTGGGAATCTATTTCCGGAATGGCGTTATTAGGCGGTATTGCTGCCGCAATGGTGGGTTCGGTATTCAGTTCTGTAGCTTGGGAAAGCGTAACTTTTGTTTCGGGCGAAATTGAAAATCCGAAAAAAAATGTTGTCAAAGCCATGATTTTAGGAACTTCTGCGGTGATGTTGCTTTATATTGCGGTTAATTTTGTGTATCTCAATGCTTTAGACCGGGATTCTATTGCTTTTGCGGCTAACGAAAGAGTTGCGGTTTCGGCTTCACAGAATATTTTCGGAAATGCGGGAACAGTTATTATTGCTGTTTTGGTGATGATTTCCACTTTTGGGTGTAACAACGGACTGATTCTGGCAGGCTCAAGAGTTTTCCAGACGATGGCAAATGATGGGTTGTTTTTCAAATCTGCTGTTAAGAATAATAAAAATCAGGTTCCTGAAAATGCGCTTTGGATGCAGGGAATCTGGGCATCGGTTTTATGTTTGAGCGGACAGTATGGTAATCTTTTAGATATGATTTCGTTTGTGATTGTACTTTTTTATATGATTACCGTATTCGGCGTTATTTATCTTAGAATAAAAAAACCAGAACTTGAAAGACCGTATAAAACATGGCTTTACCCGATTACTCCGATTATTTATCTGCTGATCGGAACCGGTTTCTGCGTATTGCTTCTTATTTATAAACAGCAATATACATGGCCCGGATTTTTGATGGTAATGATCGGACTTCCGGTGTATTACTTTATTAATAGAAGAAAATATAATGAAAAATTAAAGTAAAAAATCAAAATTTCAATTTTACCTGAATCGGATTTGAAGATTTAATTTAAAGAATAATTCTCCATTTTCTTCATAGACTTCTCCAAATCCGTGTCTGGAAGTACTTGCGGTTTCAAGTTTTGTGTTGGCAAGCAGATAATTTTCAAACTCGTTTTTGTTGTAAATATGATAGCACAAAATTTCTCCGTCGGTTTTTACAATTAAATAACCACATATTGAAAAATATTAACAACTCTTGATTAAGAATTTTTAACTATAAAAATCACAGAAATTGCAACCTATTTTTTGAAAAGGTTTGTATAATGCCAATCCAAAAATTCTTTAGAAGGCAAGAACCTGTCGGGTAAAATGATAGATTGATTTTCGTGTTTTAGAAAAAAATCAGAAACAGTTTTGTCATTTTTGAAATCTTCAAAATACATTGAAATTTTTATTTTGTAATCTGGTGTAACCGCAATGAAGCCTTTATCAAAAGCTTTATCATGAATTGAATTTAAACATAAACCATTATGAGGGTTTAAACGATTATTTTCATCTTTTTTCCAAGGAATTATATGACTTGCTACCAAAAAGTCTGAAATTGATAATCCTGTAATACAACATTTTAAATTATATGAAGAAAGAATTGTAGAACGGAAAAAGTTTTGATTTACTCTTTGTTTGATTATGGTTTCTCTTTCTGTGCCAAGCGGAAATTCAAAAACTTCATCATCAATAATTTCTTCAACTTTTTTGTTTTGAAATTCAGCGATTAATAACTCACTTTCGTAAGCTAATTTTTCCCAATTTCCATTAAATTCATTCCAAACAATTTCATCAAGTTTGCTTCCATTGCCTAATCCAACAATTCCTTGTTTTCTCAGTTCTGGATCCAGTCTTCCAAAATTTCCAACTTTCATATTCAAAGCTGAAGGACTTCTGCCTATTATTTTAGCATATTTTATAATTGTAGGATTGCTTTTACTACTGGTTTTGAAAGGGATTTTGCAGTACACATTAAATGCAATGATAGTTTCTTCTCTACTCCAATTATTAATCTTCGCCATTGTAAATTATTTCAATTTGTTTAGATTGAACAAGGCTATAAAAATTTTCATATGCTTCTTTTTTTAGTTGAGCTTCTATTTTTGAATTTCATTATGAATTTCTTGTTCGGTTTTATTGCTAACTATTTTCATGAAATTGTTTTTATCTTCTTCATGGTAAAAGTCATTATCAAGAAACTTATGCAGATCATCAATGTGAGCTATTCTTTCATCAGATTGATAAGATTTTAGAAATTGAACTAAAAAGTCCTGTAAATCATCTTGAGGGTTTGGAAGTTCTACAATATTGGTATTTCTGAAAAAATCCCCTGGGTGTTCTTTATATTTAAAATATGTTTTATTCATTTTTCATCCAAATTCATTTAACCCAGCTTTTCTGCTATATATTTTGCGGTATGCGATTTTTTGTTTTTCGCTAAATCTTCTGGAGTTCCGGCAAAAACAACTTCTCCGCCGTGTTTTCCTGCTTCAGGACCGATGTCTATGATATGATCGGCACATTTCATAATATCGGGTTGATGTTCGATAACAATTACAGAGTGTCCCAAATCAATCAAAGCCTGAAGAGATTTCAGCAATTTCTGAATATCGTGAAAGTGAAGTCCGGTTGAAGGTTCGTCAAACACAAACAAAGTTTTGTCTGTGGTTACTCCTTTCACCAAAAAAGAAGCCAGTTTTACACGTTGCGCTTCACCACCCGAAAGAGTGGAAGAGCTTTGCCCGAGCTGCAGATAGCCTAAACCTACATCCTGAAGAGGTGTCAGTTTGGTTACGATTTTATCTTCTTTATTTTCTCTGAAAAATTCCAGTGCTTCATCTACGGTCATGTGAAGAATATCCGAGATATTCTTTTCGTCAAACTTCACCTCAAGAATTTCGTTTTTAAAACGGGTTCCTTTGCAAACCTCGCATTCCAGCTCAATATCTGCCATAAACTGCATCGAAACATTGATTACGCCTTCTCCTTTGCATTCGTCACATCTTCCGCCATCCACATTAAAAGAAAAATGTTTGGGTTTGTAGCCCATCAGTTTGGCACTTTTCTGTTTAGAAAAAAGATCACGGATGTCGTCGTATGCTTTTAGATACGTTACAGGATTGGAACGTGAAGATTTTCCGATTGGATTCTGGTCAATCAGCTCAATATGCTTGATCAATTTCTTTGGAAATTCCACTGAATCATAATCACCCTTTTTTCCGCCCATTCCCAACTGAATCTGAATATCATTCGTCAGAATTTCTTTCATTAAAGTAGATTTTCCACTTCCGGAAACTCCCGAAATAACGACTAGACTTTCCAACGGAACATCTACATCAATATTTTTCAGGTTGTTGGATCTTGCTCCTTTAATATGAATAAATTCTTTTGCTTTCCTACGCTTTTCAGGAACTTTTATTTCTAATTTTCCGGTTAAATATTTTGAAGTAAGCGTATCTGCATTTTTCAGTTCTTTAAAGTCACCTGCAAAAACCAGTTCACCGCCCAAATATCCAGCTTCAGGACCAATATCTATAATATAATCGGCTGCTCTCATCACATCTTCATCATGTTCTACTACAATAACGGTATTTCCGATGTCGCGGAGATTTTTTAGAACTTCAATTAAATTTTCTGTATCTCTTGAGTGTAAACCGATGGACGGCTCATCCAAAATATAAATGGAACCTACTAAGGAGCTTCCCAAGCTTGTTGCTAAATTAATTCTCTGGCTTTCGCCACCGGAAAGTGTGTTGGAAGTACGGTTTAAGGTAAGATAACCTAAACCTACTTTCAATAAAAACTCAAGTCTTGTAGTGATTTCGTACAGCAGTCTTTTGGCAACTTCTTGATCGTGTTCAGAAAGCTTTAAATTTTGAATTAAAGGTAAAAGCTCATCCAGCGGGAGCTCTATCATTGATTGAATATTGTGTGAATCAATTTTTACCCAAGCGGTTTCTTCACGCAGACGCAAACCTTCACAGGTAGGGCAAAGCGTTTTTCCGCGATAACGTGAAAGCATTACACGGTACTGAATTTTATATAAATTTTCTTCCAGCATTTTGAAGAAATTATTCAGAGATGGGAAACTGCTTTTTCCGTCACCTTTCCAGAGATAGTTTTTCTGATCTTTACTAAGCTGATGATAAGGTTTGTGAATTGGGAAGTCATTTGCTTTTTTAATGAAATCTTTCTTCCATTCGCTCATGCTTTCACCTTTCCATGCAGCAACAGCATCTTCAAAAACCGACAAAGCTTTGTTCGGAATAACCAGATCTTCATCTATTCCGATCACTTTTCCATATCCTTCACAGGTAGGACAGGCTCCGTATGGATTATTAAAACTAAAAAAATGAACATTCGGTTCAAGAAATTCTATTCCGTCGAGTTCAAATTTATTAGAAAACTCTTTTATTTTTCCGGTTTCGGTATTTTTAAGTGCGCAGTATCCTCTTCCTTCATAAAAAGCCATCTGTATAGAATCTGCAAGTCTCTGAAGAAAACTTTCGTCATCTTCGTAGGTAAAACGGTCGATAACGAGATTGATGATCATTTCCTTTTCGGGAACAAAACCAAAACTCTCCAGATCTTCAATTCCTGCAACATTTCCGTTGACTTCAAGTCTTGTGAAACCTGCAAGCTTAAGAATATTAAGCGTTTCAGTAAAATTGTCAATATCAAAACTGAGTGGAGCCGTTAGTAAAAACGGTGTTTCTTTTTTTGAATTTTTAATAAAATCTACAACATCCGTCACCGAATCTTTTTTTACTTCCTCGCCCGAAACGGGTGAATAGGTTTTTCCGATTCTTGCGAAAAGCAGCTTCATATAATCATAAATCTCCGTCGAAGTGCCAACTGTAGATCTTGGATTGGATGAGATCACTTTCTGCTGAATAGCAATGGAAGGAGCCAATCCTTTAATATCATCAACTTTCGGTTTTTCCAGTTTACCTAAAAACTGACGAGCATACGAGCTTAAACTTTCTACATATCTTCTTTGTCCTTCCGCATAAATGGTATCAAATGCCAAAGAAGATTTTCCGCTTCCGGAAACTCCTGTTATGACAATCAGTTTATTTTTGGGGATAAGAACATCTATGTGTTTCAGGTTGTTAAGATGTGCGTTTTTAACGAAAACCTGTTTTTTTATATCTATTTCTGTTGTTGCAGCCATATTAATATTAAGACCAACAAAATTACGAATTTTTGATGGTTTTTCTTATTATTCAAATCCTAAAATACAAAAGCTATTTTATAAATATTATATAATTGAATTATGATGTAATATTTTTTTTTTAAAAAATTATTTATTACTGATTTATTAAAAATTATGTTGTGTAATAATTGATTTTGTTTTAAAATTACACTTATAAAATTGTAATTAAATGAGAAAACTATTCAGAGATTTAATACACATTTAATGAGAAAAAGGTAGATCGAAAATGTTTTTTAAAGATGCAAAACTGCATCTTTTTTTATGATAAGTATCACGTTTTAGTTTAAGGAAAGTCTGCTAATTTTGAAAGCTTCAAAATAATGACTGTTATGAAAAGAAAATTAGGAACAATAATTTTTTTGTTAGGTGCACTTTATACAGAAGCTCAGATAAAAATATCTGATATAGATTCGGTGCAGATTCAGGGAAAATTTATTGCAACGACTTATAAAAACGCCAACCAGAATATTTCAATTATCACAAGAGACGAAATTCTCAATTCTCCGGCAGTAAGTATTGATGAAATTCTGCAGCAGGTTCCGGGAATGGATATCAGAAGGAGAGGAGCCAACGGAGTACAGAGTGATGTGGGTTTTAGGGGAAGTTCTTTTGAGCAGGTTTTGATTCTCATCAACGGTATCAGAATGAATGATTCTCAAACCGGACATAATTCTCTTAATATTCCTGTAGATCTGGATGATGTTGAGAGAATAGAAATAGTTAAAGGTCCTGCAGCAAGAAGGTTCGGACAAAATGCGTATGCAGGTGCCATCAATATTATTACTAAAACTCATGTTGGGAAGAATGTAAAAATAAGTGCCAATGCCGGAGATTATGAAACGTACGGTTTTGGATTTAATGCAAATGTGGGAAACGAGAAGTTCTCAAATTCTTTACAGGCAAATTCCAATTCTTCCCAAGGTTACCGATATAATACCGATTTTGATATCAGAAATGTATTTTACCAAAATCAGCTCAATATCAAAAACGGAAGTCTGAAAATGCAGGCAGGGTTTTCAGAGAAAAAGTTTGGAGCCAACGGTTTTTATGCTTCACCACTTGCGACAGAACAGTATGAGGAGTTACAGGCTTCTATCATCAGTGTTGCCCATCAGCAGAGTTTTGGGAAATTTAAGCTCAATTCTAATGTTTACTGGAGAAGAGGTCAGGATATGTATCTTTTCAACAGACAAAAACCTGAAATCTACAGGAATATGCATATCGGAAATAATGTAGGAGGAGAAGTAAATTCCAGCTATACTTCAGGTTTGGGTACAACAGGATTAGGTGTTGAGTTGAGAAAAGAATTTTTATCCAGTAATAATTTAGGTGACCGAGAACGTTTTGTAACACAGGTATTTTTTGAACACCATTTTTCATTTTTTGATAATAAATTGAACATTTCTCCGGGAGCATCGTGGGCAAACTATTCTACCAATGGAAACTTCTTCTATCCGGGACTTGATTTGGGATATACATTTTTTGAAAATAACAAAATCTATGGTAATATCTCAAAAGTTCACCGAGTACCAACTTTTACCGATTTATACTATACAAGTAAAACTGAGCAGGGGAATCCTGACTTATTGCCCGAAAGTGCTGTTTATGCAGAGCTTGGCTATCAATACCAGAATGCAAATATCTTAGCCAAACTAAGTGGTTTTTACAGAGGTTCCAACAATGCAATTGACTGGACTAAAATTTCACTGCAGGATCCGGTCTGGTATTCAAGAAATATCGGAGATACTGAAATTAAGGGATTGGAAGCAGAAATCAGCCATCAGGTTTTAGGCTGGATGAAATATACTTTAGGTTATACTTATCTGGATAATAAACTTAAAGATATCAACGGGCTTAATTCGCGTTATGCTCTTGATAATCTTAAACATCAGTTGGTGGCAAAACTTCAGACTAGATTTCTGAAGTATTTCACCAATGAATTGGTATACCGATATAATGACAGAATAAATCTGGGAAGCTATCATCTTTTAGACGAAAAAATCAGTTTTAATAAAAATAATTTTTCCGTTTATGCTTTGATTAACAACGTAACCAATACAGAATATACAGAAACATTTGGTGTCCCAATGCCTCAAAGATGGTTTCATTTAGGAGTTTCTTACAATATTAACATTAAGTAAACTTAACATTACAGTTCTGTTAATTATTTTATTTTTGCAAAAATTTTTTGGATGAAACTTATTTTAAGTTTGGCTTTACTGATAAGCTTTAGTTTTATGAAATCACAGGAACATGTTTCAAGCTTTAGTGCTGTAACACTTACTTATAAGTTTCATCCGAAATTCTTTTTATTTGGCGAAACTCAGCTACGGGGAATTGAAGAATATTCATATCCTGATTATTATGAGATAAAAGGAGGTATAGGTTATAATCTTACTAAAAATCACAAGCCTTTTATTGGAATCGGAAGATATGCAACTTATAAAGATCACAGTATCAATAAAGAAGAACTGAGGGTTTGGCTGCAAGATGTGATTGATATCAAAAAGGGAATTGTAAAGTTTGAAAACAGATTTCGTATTGAAAAATCTTTTTTCTATGATTCTAAAAAAGATGAACGATCTCAAAGAATGCGATACCGATACCGACTCAATGTAACTGTTCCGCTCAATTCTAAAAAAGTAGAACCTGGAACTATATTTGTAAATGCTTTTGACGAAATGTTTGTCGTAAGTCCCAATAAACCAACTTTCGCAAGAAACAGAGTATATGGCGGAACGGGTTATCAGATTGACAAATATTTCGGAATTCTTTGCGGCTATCTTTGGCAGAGAGAATTTGAAGCAAAAGGAAACCGAAACCTACATTTCGTTTATCTGGCACTCAATATCAATATTGATGACAGCGGAAGTGAGAAAAAAGTCTATCACTTTCCGGGAGTTGATTGATCTTGTTTTTGAAGAATCATCCACAAATACACTACAAATTAAAAAAATGATTTAAGTTATAAGTGGCAAATTTTGCTAAACTTTTTATAGTTCGAAGAAAAAGTTTAAAGACATCCAATAGCTGTGTCGTGTATTGTTGGTAAAAAACGAATTGACTCTATAGTCTAATCCTGTTTCTATTTTTATTGCATCGTTTACTTCATAACCCAGAAAAGGAATTACTCTTATTTCAAGATCGTATGAACCCGATTGCAAACTATTAACATATTCATTGTTAATTTTAAGATAAAATTCTCCGGAGTCAACAGATTCTCCGTTCAAAGGCACTTCGGATGTAATTCTATATCGGAGACGGAATTCAGGATCTTCAATTGCTGAGAAAGTCTGATCACTTAAAAAACGATGTGCAAGGCGAAATTTAGTAAGCTTTTGAATAATAACAAATTGCTGTATAAAACGATGATATATATTATCTTCCTGCACTCGAATAAGATATCCTCCTCCAATTCTCGAGTTGAGTCCTACTTTTTTTGCCGCAATTATAGAAAAGTCAGTAAGAACATAGGTGTAATTTTTGTCGGGTTCTCCACCTATTTCGCCACGTTGAAAAAGCATTCGGGATTCAATCTTAGAATTTAAAGACCAGTCTTTTTTTAGTTTTTTATTAAAATTTAAAGTAGGTAAAGCTCCCCACTGAAAACTGCTTTGGGCATGAGAAAAATTATTCAGTTGCAAAAGCAAAAAAAACGAAAATATTGTAATTGATTTAGTACTCAAGATGGGTGCTGTTTTTAAAAACTATCTTTGCCTTTGAAACTGTGTTGCCTTTATCGTCAAATAAATATTCATAAAGATCAACTGAATTTTGTGTTCTGCATCTTACAACAATCTCATATCCTGCTTTTTGTATATTGCTGAAAATACTTCCGTTTTTCAAAAGAGCAAATAAGTCATGTTCACTTCTGCTAAACTGTTTTTGTACTTTTCTGATTTTGTAATCTGAACAGCTTTGTTGAAGTTTTGAGGAAATAGATTTTCTCAATTCAGATTCAATTTCTGCAAAACTGATTTCAATTTCCACATCTTCGATTACTCCCAATGAATCAAACTCAACGCTGTGTTTTACATTGTTATTTCTAAATTTAGCCTCAAAACTTTTTTTGTTGAGTCCTTCTTCGAGATACCATTTTATTTTTGTTTTCAAATTTAGAGAATCCATAAAGGACAGCATTTTTTCGGGAATATCTTTTGATTTTATTCTGCTTTCTTTTTCAAATTTTTCTTGTGCATACAGATTTCCTGAAACTGAAAATACAATCAAAAACACCAAAAGTTTATACATAGTTTCCTGTTTTGTTTGATATATAAAAAGATAAGGACTAATACTTTTCTGAAAGATACCGATATGCTTTCAGATATTTGTTAAATCTTTGAATATCTTTTTGAGTCAGCTCACGATTTACCCTTCTCAAATCCATGTTATCGCGAAGATCATTTAGTTTTACAGCTACGGCAAGCGGAGATCTTTCGGTACGTTTTATAAAATCATCATACACTTCATCAGGATCAAATTTGGTGAGACAGCTCACTGCAAAGAGAATATATTCAGGAAAACCTTCCGATCTTAAATATTCAAAGCTGAATTCTTCAGGATGATCTTCAACAACATCGTGCAAAACACCTACAATTTTTTCGTCAAGTGTTTTTCCGTATTCCATTACACGCATAACATGAGCGATGTATGGAGCGTGATATTTATCTTTTTGACCTTTGTGTGCCTTGTCTGCTATTTTTATAGCCTTGTTCAGAAGTTCCTCTTTTGTCATTTTTTGTAAAACTAAATACAAAAATAAAAAACATACAAGACAAACTCATTGATTCAGGATATAAATCTCATAATTTTATCCACAGACGATAGTAGGTATGTTATTTCGAGGAGATTTTAGATCTCAAAACAGGTTCCAGTGCATTTGGCATTTTATGTTTCGTGCTGTCTGCTGGCTTGAGTTTTAGTGCAGAGTGTGAATTGATATTTTCAGGCTTATGAACAGGCATTTTGTATAGTTTTGCAATCGAACTGTCTAACGGATTTTTAGAAACTGAATCTAAGATTTTCGTATTCTCCTTATTAAAAAGCTGTGAACGGTCTATCGGAAGCGGTTTAATTTCTGTCTGTGCCGAAACCAAAGCAGAAAAAGTAAATAAACCAAAAATTAAAATTTTCATCTTTAAATGTTATTTATCAATAAACTGTTGTTATTTTATTCGTAATTTCAGACTAATATACATACTATTTCCATATTTCTGGAATTACTAAATTATTTTAACGAAAATTTAACCAGATTATTATTATTTAAAGACTGTCATTGTTTATTTTTAAAACAACCCCTTCATGACCATCAAAATTAAAATCTTTGTCGTATTTCATTCCGATTTTTTCCAAAACTTTTACTGATGCTGTTTTAAATATTCAAAATAAAAAAAGCGATCAAAAGACCGCTTCTAATTTATATGGGATTCGATTTAATTCTTTTTGCGGATAAATTAAGAAAACGTTTTACAAGCATCATCGCAGAGATCGTAAGTCCCAATCCAAGCGCAATCCACATTCCGAATGCGCCCATTTCCATCGTTACGCAAAGAAAATATCCTAAAGGAATAGTAATCAGCCAATACGCAATGAAAGTATAAATAGACGGAATTTTCACGTCCTGTAAACCTCGCAGCATTCCTAAAGCCGTTACCTGAATTCCGTCAGAAAGCTGGAATAAAGCTGCAATAATCATCAGTTTTGCCGCCAGCATGATAACTTCCACTTCTTCAGGCTTTGTGAAAAATGTAGGCAGAATGTTTCGTCCTAAAATGAAAAGCAATCCGCAAAGACACATAAAGAGAAAAGAAATTTTGAGATTGTTGATTCCTATCTTTCTGAGTTCTATAAAGTTTTGTTCGCCCAATTTTCTTCCTATCATCACGGTTGATGCAACGCTGAAACCAATACACAAATTGAAAGTGAAAGAAGCCATACTCAACGCAATCTGATGCGAAGCTATATCATGAGCAGAAATCAATCCGCAGATAAATGCAGCTCCTGCAAATGCGGTTACTTCAAAAAACATCTGTAAAGCAGTAGGGAAGCCCAGTCTTACCATTTTTTCAAACATTTTTTTTGAAAAAACCTGCAATTTCAGAGAAAACTCTTTGATGTATATTCTGGTTTTAGGCTCTTTTAATAAAACATAATAAAGAAAAATAACCATAAAAATTCTTGCGATCAAACTTGCCAAAGCAGATCCTTTAACCCCCATTTCAGGGAAAATCCAAAGTCCTTTGATGAAAACATAGTTCAGTACAATATTGATGACATTGGCAATAATGGTCGCTTTCGTTACTCCAATTGTATATGATAATCCTTCTGAAACTTCTCTTAAAGTCTGAAAAGCCATGAAAGGAATAATACTGATTGCCATGATCGTGAGAAAATCTACAGTATCTGGAATGATTTTTTCAGGCTGACCAGAATGATAGAGCAGTGGCATTCCTGCCAATAATATTGCCATAAGAATGATTCCGACAGACATATTGATAACAAAGCCATGGCTGAAAACAGAATTAATGGTTTTATGATCATTCTGAGAATGCGCTTCTGAAACCAAAGGCGGAATAGCAAAAGAAAATCCCAAAGCCAAAACAAACATTGAGAAAAATACCCCGTTGCCTAAAGATACAGACGCCAATGCATCTGCTCCCAGAAGTTTGCCTACAATAATATTATCAAAAAGGTTTACAGAAACCTGTCCTACCTGCGTAAGCATCACCGGAAGAGCTAGTGTAAGTGCTTCTTTGGTGTAGTTTTTATTTAAAAAAGCCATTTTAATTTACAAAAAAAATTTGCAGTATAGTTACTGCAAATTTTTAGAATTTATTTTAATTTATGATTAAATTATTTCCTTACAAAACTTGCAACATCCTCTTTAGAAACAGTGTTTCCACCAAGAATGATCAATCTTTCTACCACATTTCTCAGCTCTCTGATATTTCCTGTCCAGGAAAGCTCTTTCAATGCGTCAATAGCTGTATCATCAAAACTTTTCAAAGCAGTTCCGTGCTCTTCAGAAATAAGTTTGGCAAAATGCTCAACCAGAAGTTTGATGTCGTCTTTTCTTTCATCCAAAGGTGGTACATAGATTTCAATTACAGAAAGTCTGTGATATAAATCTTCTCTGAATCTCCCGGCTTCAATTTCTGTCTGCATATTTTTGTTGGTTGCAGCCAAAACTCTTACGTCTACTTTTATTTCCTTATCACTTCCTACCGGTGAAACTTTGCTTTCCTGCAATGCTCTTAGAACCTTTGCTTGAGCAATAAGGCTCATATCACCAATTTCGTCCAAGAAAATGGTACCTCCGTTTGCCTGCTCAAATTTCCCCTGCTTGTCTTTGATAGCTCCTGTAAACGAACCTTTTACGTGCCCAAAAAGTTCAGATTCTATCAATTCGGAAGGAATAGCTGCACAGTTTACTTCTACCATTGGTCCTCTTGTTCTTTCGCTCAGGTTATGGATGGCATGAGCAACCAGTTCTTTTCCGGCTCCGTTGGGACCTGTAATCAAAACTCTTGCATCGGAAGCAGCTACTTTTTCGATCATATCCTGAATTTTCTTCAAAGGAGCAGATTCACCAATCATCTGGTATTTTTTGCTGACTTTCTTTTTCAGAGTTTTATTTTCAGACTGCAGATTTTTATTTTCTTTCTTTAATGTCTCTTTTGCTAAAGCATTTTTAACGCTGGTAATTAATCTGTTGATGTCAATAGGCTTAGAGATAAAATCGTAAGCTCCATCTTTCAGGCAAGAAACCGCAGAATCTATATCAGCATGACCGGAAATCATAATAAAGGTAGACTCAGGTTTCAGATTCAAGCTTTGCTTTAAAAGTTCTGTACCTGAAAGTTTTGGCATCTTGATGTCTGAAATCACCAATGCAAAATCTTCTTTTTCAACTTGTTTGTAGCCTTCCAGACCATCATCGGCAATTACAAATTCATAATCAGTAAGTTCGTCGGAAAGGATACTGTGAAGTACTCCGGAAATTGCTTTTTCGTCTTCTACTATAAGGATTTTTTGCATAGTTGCAAATTTAGTTAATTTTTGCTTGATTATTAGCAAATATCATTCCTAAATCTCTATTTTGAATAATCTCGTTTTCCGAAAATTGCAGAGCCCACACGTACCGAATTGGCACCACATTCAATGGCAATAGGAAAGTCGTCACTCATTCCCATTGATAAAGTATTGAGTTTGTGAGTATAATTCAGGTCATCAAAAAAATTTTTCAATACTGAAAATTCTTTTCTGATTTGATGTTCGTCATCGGTAAATGTTGCCATTCCCATCAAACCCGTGATGTCAATATTTGGGAATTCACCTATAGTAAATTTTTCAAACAAAATCTTCGCTTCAGAAATTTCCAGACCAAATTTGCTTTCTTCTTCAGCTATTTTCACCTGAAGCAAAACCTTTATTTTGCGGTTGTGTTTCGCGGCTTCTTTATTGATTTCATTCAGAAGTTTTTCGGAATCCACACTCTGAATAGTATCAATAAATTCTGCAATATATTTTACCTTATTGGTCTGAAGATGCCCGATCAGATGCCATTTGATATCTTTCGGAAGCAGCGGCTGTTTTTCCGACAGCTCCTGTACTTTGTTTTCGCCAAAAACTTTTTGTCCGAGATCATAAACTTCCTGAATTGCTGAAACCGGATGTGTTTTAGAAACCGCTACCAATTCAACATTTTCCGGAAGTCTGCTTTTTATTTCATTGTAATTTTCCTGAATGCTCATAACTGCAAATTTCTGAATTTTAAAATAAAAAATTAAATAAATCTCAGAGATTTACAGAAGTTTAGAATCGCTGAGTAAGAAGTTAAGAGTATTAAGTTAAGCTTATTTTTGATTGTCTTATTTAAAATCTATTGATTTTCTTAATTAATATTGCTTAACTTCTTATTTCCTTTAATGGTTTAGTTTTTAAACTGCTTCATTAAATATGTGTGAAATCAATTCAGAACCTCGTTGATTTTCGGATATGACGAAATTTTTCTAAAAACAAACCTGTTGGATTTCTGAAGTTTGGCAATAAACTGATCCAGCTCTTCCACAGAATCTGCATCCGTAAGATATTGATCGTGTGTAAGAAATACCAGATGTCTTGATGTTTTCTCAAGATCATTAAAGAAAATACTGTCCACTTTTTTCAGTATAGCTTCGTGATTTCCTTTAAGTGTCATTTTATGGGTAGGTTTCCATTCAAGATCCCAGCCGATGACTTTATATCCGGCTTTCTGTAACTGATTAGCAGCCTCTGAAGAGCTTTTAATATCTGTTACGTTGATATTGTTGAGTCTCCAGATATTTCTTCCGGGTGTTCTTGCAATTTTCCCGGTAAGTTTGAGGCTGTCTTTTGCACGGTTAAAATCCTGTACTACTGCTTCGGGATTTTTGTAATATTCAGAATATTTATGATGGGCATGGGCATAGCTGTGATTGGCAAGCTCTATCAGATTATTGCTTCTCATATTTTCAAGGTCAGCTTTCTGTTTTTTGCTGTCTGATGCATGTTTTCCTATTAAAAATGCTGTAGCACACACATTCCTTTTTTGTAAAATTTTCAGAAGGTTTTCGGTTCCGCGGTTTGGACCGTCATCAAAAGTAAGATAGATGACTCTTTTATCTGCAGGAACTTCTTCATCTTCCACGGTGACGGGGACTTTTGCGAGGGGAGGCTGTTCTGTGAAAATCTTTTCAGATTCTCTTGTTTCATACTTCTGGTTACAACCAGTTAAAAAGGCTGATGCTGCACTCATCACTGCAAGCATCCCAAGAAAAGTCTGTTTTAAAGACTTTTCCGCAAAAGTTTTGTTCATAAAAATTAGTGGAAATTAAATTGTTAAAAATTGTTAAATTTTACACGGTAAATTTAGCAAAATTTGTACCACATTTTTATATTATTTTCACTTTTTAATGAAATTTCATTAAAAATTATTTTTGAATCATTGTCCTTAGTGCAACAGCATTTTTTACTGCTGCTGTTCCCCAAGTATTATTGAAGAAAATAAAGCCTTTCTTTCCTGAATTTAAAATATTTTGGGCTAAATTTTCCAATTCATTTTGAGGATATTCCGATTTATAAAGAACAGGTTTCCCGTGAAGACGATAATAAAATAGTTGCGGATGATTAATGATCAATTCATCAGAAAGATTTCCCGGGAAACTAACACCCGAAAAAATAATATTTTTTGAGAATAAAGCTGAATAAACGTCATCATTCCACCACGAATTATGACGAAATTCAATCACATTTAAATAGTCAAAATCAAGATTATTGGTGATTAAATCCAGATTTTCATCCGTATTTTTGAATGATGGAGGAAACTGATACAAAAAACCTGCAAGTTTATCCTGTAAATGAGTCCGAATATGATTACAAAATTCTTTAATTTCCTCTTTACATTCCTTCAGGCGCTTTTCGTGCGAAATGGTCTTAGGGATTTTAATAAAAAATCTGAAATCATCAGGTGTTTCATCAAACCATTTCAATAATGTTTTTGCCGTAGGTTTTCTGTAAAAGGTTGAATTGATCTCAACAGTATTAAATTCTTTAGAATATAAAGTCAGGAAATCTTTGCTTTGGGCATTTTCGGGATACAACGAGCCTTTCCAGTCGTTATTATAGAAACCTGAACAGCCGATATAGATATTACCTTCTTTCATATTGTTGTTTCGGAATTAATAATTTATTTAATATCCAGATCTACAGAATTCAGTCTCAATGAATTTAAAATCACCGATAAAGAACTGAAGCTCATCGCTGCCGCCGCAATCATTGGTGACAAAAGGATTCCAAAAAAAGGATACAACAATCCTGCCGCAACCGGAATTCCCAAAACATTATAAATAAATGCAAAGAATAAATTTTCTTTGATGTTTCTCAATAGTTTTTCGCTTAAAATTTTTGCTTTTGCAATTCCCGTAATATCACCTTTTAATAAGGTAATTTCTGCCGTTTCTATTGCCACATCGGTTCCGGTTCCCATTGCAATCCCAATATTTGCCTGTGCCAAAGCAGGAGAATCGTTGATTCCGTCACCGGTCATTGCAACAATTTTTCCTTTTTGCTGAAGTTTTTTTACTTCGTTCAGTTTATCTTCAGGAAGACAATTGGCTTTAAAGTGTTTTATTCCGAGCTCATCAGCAACTGCTTTTGCGGTATTTTCGTTGTCTCCTGTCATCATGATTACTTCAATCCCGTCCTTCATCAAATGTCGAATGGCTTTTTTGGAGGTTTCTTTAATTTTGTCCGTGAAACTTATAAATCCTAATACCTCATTTTTCTGAGCAATGTATGAAATGGTATGCGCTTTTGACTGAATTTCGGTAGCTTTTAATTTTAAATCTCCGGAAATTTGAATATTATGTGAAACCAAAAGATTCTCATTTCCCAAATAAACCATTTTCCCATTAATAATTCCTTTAACGCCTTTTCCCGAAATATTTTCAAATTTTTCTACTTTTTCAGCAGTAATATTTTCGTCTTTTGCTTTTTTTATCACAGCATTTGAAAGTGGATGTTCTGAATTTTGATTTAATGAATAGGCTAATTTTACAATTAAACATTGATCATAATTGTTTGTAATTTCTATATGTTCCAACGATGGCTTTCCTTCCGTTAAAGTTCCTGTTTTGTCGGTAATCAGAACATTTACTTTATTCATTTGTTCTAAAGCCTCTGCATTTTTAATTAAAATTCCGTTTTTAGCACCTTTTCCGATTCCTACCATCAAAGACATTGGTGTTGCCAAGCCTAAAGCACAGGGACAGGCTACAATTAAAACCGCCACAGCATTGATAAAAGCGTACAGCGTCTTTTGGTTTTCCGGTCCGAAAATCTGCCAAAGCACGAAAGTGATAACAGCAGCAACTATTACGGCAGGAACAAAAACTTTTGCAACTTTATCGGTAAGTTTCTGAATAGGAGCGCGGCTTCTGCTTGCATCATTCACCATTTTAATAATTTTGGAAAGCAAAGTTTCATCGCCTACTTTCTCTGCTTTCATGATGAAAACCTGATTTCCGTTGATGGTTCCTGATGTTACCAGATCATTTTTATTTTTTTCAACAGGAATGGGTTCTCCAGTGATCATGCTTTCGTCAACAGTAGAGTTTCCGTCGATAATTTTTCCGTCAACAGGAATTTTTTCACCTGGTTTTACTTTTATAATATCCCCGATTTTCACTTCGCAAAGCGGAACTCTTTTCTCTTCGTTGTTAATCATCAGATTCGCTTCATCGGGAGAAAGATTCATCAGTTCTTTAATGGCATTTCCTGTTTTTTTATGGGCTAAAGCTTCCATCAGCTGACCAAGAATTACCAAAGTTATAATCACGCAGACGGCTTCAAAATATAAAGGAATTTTATGGTTGTGTCCTCGAATTTCGTGCGGAAGCAAATCAGGAAACGTTAGCGCGATAACGCTAAAAATGAATGCTGCAGTTACTCCCAAAGCAATTAAGCTGAACATATTTAACGTGAGTTCGATT
>NZ_JBVYOF010000040.1:0-4888 GCF_056133985.1 Chryseobacterium sp. L12
ACCGAAGATGAAATCATCGGAACGGACGAAAAGCAGGGATTGTTGGAACAGTACCTAACCCTGTCAAGGGAAAGCGGAACACCGATGCAGGACATCGCACTCGGAACGGAAGAAGTCCGTATCGGAAACAAAAGGTTGAGCCTGCACACCTTGTCCGATACAGACGATTTGCCCGGAACGGTATCGGCTGATACCCGTTTTGAAAAGCTATCCACCGACCGGAGCGACTGCCGTTTGTCGTTCGCTGCTCCCGTGGGATTACTCCTTAGCTGTAACCATATCTACAACCAATATTTGTTTTTGGATAACAGCGAAGACAACCTGCAAAAGTTTGAAAAGTCCGCCCGCAATATGCACTCTTTGGCAAGGTATAGCAGGGCAAACCAAATCAACAAAGAGTGGATAGAAAAATACCTGAACGAAGCCCACAGCTTCGGTCTGTCGTCTATCAGGGCACACTTCAACATTATGGCGTGGTCGGAAGACCCTGCGGAGCTGAAACAGTTAAAGAACGATTGCGGTAGTGCATTGGCATTGATGGAGTGTAAGCCTCGCCACAACACTACGGACGTAGCCACTTTGTTTTGGGCTGGAATGCCCGGCAATGCAGGCGATTTTCCGAGTGAGGAAAGTTTTTACACTTTTATCGAACCTGCCTTGTGCTTCTTCACAGAAGAAACCAACTATCACAATTCGCCCTCGCCGTTCGGTATCAAGATGGCTGACAGGCTTACAGGAAAACCTATCCATTTGGATATTTCCGACCTGCCTATGAAGTGTGGCATTATCACGAACCGGAACAAGTTTATACTTGGTCCGTCAGGTTCGGGAAAATCGTTCTTCACAAACCATATGGTAAGGCAATACTACGAACAGGGCGCACACGTATTGTTGGTAGATACGGGTAATTCTTATCAGGGCTTATGCGAACTCATCAAAGGAAAGACCAAAGGTGAAGACGGTGTTTATTTTACGTACACCGAAGGCAACCCGATTGCATTCAATCCATTTTACACGGATGATGGGGTTTTCGACATCGAAAAGAGAGAAAGTGTTAAGACCTTAATATTGACACTATGGAAACGTGATGATGAACCGCCAACCCGTTCGGAAGAAGTGGCATTATCCAATGCCGTATCAGGTTATATTGAACGTATCAAAACAGATGATGTTTACCCATCATTCAACGGTTTCTACGAGTATGTCAAAGGTGATTACCGCAAGGTACTCGAAGAAAAACAGGTAAGGGAAAAAGACTTTGACATTGCAAATTTCCTGAACGTCCTCGAACCCTACTACAAGGGTGGCGAATACGATTATCTGTTGAACTCCGACAAGCAGTTAGACCTGCTTTCCAAACGCTTTATCGTGTTTGAAATTGATGCGATTAAAGACCACAAAATCCTCTTTCCCATAGTCACAATTATCATTATGGAAGTTTTTATCAACAAGATGCGGAGGCTGAAAGGTATCCGAAAACTCATCCTGATTGAAGAAGCGTGGAAAGCGATTGCCAAAGAAGGAATGGCGGAATATATAAAATATTTATTTAAAACCGTCCGCAAATTCTTCGGAGAGGCGATTGTCGTTACGCAAGAGGTAGATGATATTATCCAGTCGCCCATTGTAAAAGAAAGTATCATCAACAATTCCGACTGTAAAATCCTCTTAGACCAGCGTAAGTATATGAATAAATTCGATGACATACAGGCAATGTTGGGGCTTACAGATAAGGAAAAAGGTCAGGTACTTTCTATCAATATGAACAACGATGCAAGCCGACTGTACAAAGAGGTTTGGATTGGCTTAGGTGGTACGAACTCGGCAGTCTATGCCACCGAAGTTAGTTTGGAGGAATACCTCGCATACACCACCGAAGAAACCGAAAAAATGGAGGTAATGCAATTAGCTTCCGAATTGGACGGTAACGTAGAACTCGCCATTAAGCATATCGCAATGCAAAGGCGTGACAAAGCAAATCAATAGTCATTAACATTTTAAAATTCATAAAAATGAAAAAGTTCCTTTTTATGGTGTGTACGGCACTAATGCTCGCCGTAGCACCGTCCGCAAAAGCACAATGGGTAGTAACCGACCCCACAAATCTGGCATCGGGTATTCTCAACAGTGCGAATGAAATCGTACAGACTTCTTCCACGGTATCCAATGTAATTAAAAATTTCAAGGAAGTGGAAAAGGTGTATAAACAGGGTAAGGAGTATTACGACAAGCTACAAGCTGTAAATAATCTTGTAAAAGATGCACGTAAGGTACAGCAGACTGTATTGCTTGTCGGTGACGTATCCGAAATGTATGTTACCAACTTCGGTAAGATGATGAACGACCCGAATTTTTCTGCACAGGAATTGGCAGCTATCAGCAATGGTTATTCGGCATTGCTGAATGAAAGTACCGAACTGCTGAAAGAACTCAAACAGATTGTAACCTCATCAAGCCTTTCGCTGAACGACAAAGAGCGTATGGATATTATTGATAGAGTGTACAAAGAAGTAAAGGAATACCACAGCTTGGTACGCTACTATACCAATAAGAATATCTCTGTAAGTATTCTAAGAGCAAAAAAGCAGAACAATACCAAAAGAGTGCTTGACCTCTATGGAACTCCTAACCAAAAATACTGGTAGTTATGGAATTTCAAAATCTTCACGAAGTCCTACGCTCATTATATGATGAGATGCTCCCACTGTCCGCCGATATGGCGGCAGTGGCTAAAGGGATAGCCGGATTGGGGGCTTTGTTCTATGTTGCCATAAAAGTATGGCAGGCTTTGAGCAGGGCTGAACCCATTGATATGTACCCTTTGCTTCGTCCTTTCGCTTTGGGGCTTTGCATTATGTTTTTCCCAACTATCGTATTGGGAACAATCAATGCCGTGTTAAGTCCGGTGGTACAGGGTACTCACACAATCCTCGAAAATCAGGTGCTTGACCTCAACAATTTGCAGGCGAAAAAAGACCTGCTCGAACGGGAAGCTATGCTACGAAATCCTGAAACAGCCTATCTCGTATCAAATGAGGAATTTGATAAAAAGCTCGAAGAATTGGGCTGGTCGCCCGGCGATTTGATTACGATGTCGGGAATGTATATGGATAGGTTTGCCTACCAAACCGAACAAGCTATTAAGAATTGGTTTCGCAATCTGTTAGAGGTACTGTTTCAGGCGGCAGCTTTGGTTATTGATACCATAAGGACGTTCTTTCTCATTGTCCTGTCCATACTCGGGCCGATAGCCTTTGCGATAAGCGTGTGGGACGGTTTTCAGTCCACGCTCACGCAATGGCTGACCCGATACGTCAGCGTTTACCTGTGGTTGCCTGTGGCAGACCTGTTCAGCTCTATGCTTGCCAAAATACAATCCCTCATTATCGAAAAGGATATAGCAATGCTTGCCGACCCGACTTACATTCCTGATACCTCAAATACCGTGTACATCATCTTTATGATAATCGGTATCGTGGGCTACTTCACTATCCCAACGGTAACAGGCTGGATTATTCAGGCAGGCGGTGCAGGGAACTTTACCCGTAACGTAAACCAAGCCGCAATGAAAACCGGAAATATCGCCGGAGCAGGAACAGGTTCGGCAGTTGGAAATATCGGTGGCAAGTTAATGGGGAAATAAAAACAATCAAATCATTTAAAAATGGAATTTAAAACATTAAGAAATATCGAAAACAGTTTTAGGCAAATACGGCTGTATGCCATTGTATTTGCCGTTCTCTGCCTAAGCGTGGTAGGATTTTCACTTTGGAAATCTTACAGCTTTGCAGACGAACAACGCCAAAAAATCTATGTGCTGGATAATGGAAAATCGTTGATGCTTGCCTTATCGCAAGATGCAAGTATCAACCGACCTGTGGAAGCAAGGGAACACGTCAGGCGTTTTCACGAACTCTTTTTTACGCTTGCTCCCGACAAGAACGCTATCGAAAGCAATATGAGCAGGGCATTCAACCTTGCCGATAAATCAGCTTTTGATTATTACAAAGACCTGTCGGAAAAGGGCTATTACAGCAGGATTATTTCGGGGAATGTACAGCAACGCATTGAGGTGGATAGTGTCGTGTGCAATTTCGACACCTATCCTTATGCGGTGCGTACCTACGCCAAACAATTCATTATCCGTTCGAGCAACGTGACCAGGCGTAACCTGATTACTTCCTGTTATCTCGTGAACTCTGTCCGTTCGGACAACAACCCGCAAGGCTTCAACATCGAAAAGTTTGCAGTGATAGAAAACAGGGATATAGAAGTTATCGAACGCTAAAAAAACAATCTTATGGAAGCATTATCAGATTTAAGCACGTTTGCAAAAATCCTTACCGATAAAGGATATAACGGCTATTTCCATACGCAGGGAGCGTATGCTGGAAAGTTGAAGGAAAGTATCGGCGAATACCTCGAAAACTGCCAAAAAGGTACAGATAGTTTGCCTAAACAGGACTTGTTGCTGACGGGCTACCTGCAATGGTCGGGCGAAGACAAGCCAAGTGTAGAATGCAGTATGTGGGTAAAATACCTGAACGGCAAATTCTCGCTTAACAGAATGGAGGTTGCAAGGAAAGACCAATTTGGGCAACTGCTGAAAAAATCGGAACTGACAAACCTGTCAGTCATATCCGCACCCAAAGCGGTTGAGGCAGTCGCTTTGGTCAATGAAGAACCGAAGCAAAAGGCAGGTCAAAGTCCTAAGCGTTTCAAGCTATAACAACAGAAATAGTAAGGTTATGAAAAAACTAAGAGCAAATATGGACAGGTACTTTGACAAGCTGGACGAACGATGGCGGGCAATGCCCTTGCGGAAACAGCAACAAAACACAGTTTACTTTTTTGTGGGGTATCTACTGCTTACGGCCGGGGTCCATTG
>NZ_JBVYOF010000041.1:0-15605 GCF_056133985.1 Chryseobacterium sp. L12
TTAATTGCGGATATTCAAAAATTTTTTAGATCAATTTTTTATAAATTTAGTTTTTTCTGTTTTTTTCGAATCTGAAACTTCAATAAAATAAGAAGAGACAGGCAGGTCAGAAATATCAATATTACCCGATTTATAACGGATTGTTTTCACAAGTTTTCCTTCCAGACTATAAATATTGATGACCGAACCTTCGGGTACATCACCTTTCATACTGATGAAGTTTTTAGCCGGATTAGGATAAATGCTTATTTTTTCTTTCAGATTCACATCTGAAACCGACAAGAATGTTTCATTTAAAGCCTGCGCACCGTTAGTTGTCTGCGGGTTCCCCTGAAAAGTAATCACCGCTGTAGTTGTATTCAGTAAAGGAAATTTGTGAAGATTATCATAATAAGCATAAGAAGTATTGGAAACCGAACCAACAGGAAAACCAAAAATGGTAAGATTAAGATTCTGAACAGATTTTATCCTCAGAACATTGCTGTATGTTTTGGAACCTATTAAAAGAGTGCCTGCTGCATCTGCAGTAATAGCAATAGTTCCGGTGAAATTTCCCGATCCGGATGAAGAAGTGAATGTTCCTGCCGCAGTATCATTTTCCGAATACCCAAAAGCAGCGGGATAACTGATGTAAGTGCCGTTGTTTGTAATAAAATTAAGGGTTGCATCAGGTGTTACCAGTCCTGTAATTTCCAGCTTTGATGCCGTAGCTTTATAATATGCTGTACTTCCGTTACCTGTCATCTTGATTGTAGTTCCTGGAAAGGTAGATATTTCAGTAGCCGTGGGAGCAACATAATTAGATATTGAAGCAGTACCAGCTGTAAGACCAGCATTGTTAAATGTGACATTATTGCCTGTCGCTGAATTGTTTACAGTTCCGTTAACATTCACATTGTTTACCACATCACCAATTACGGGATCATGAAAAGCTTTTGTGATTGTTGTCTGTGCAGAAAACATCCCTGCTGAAAGTATAAATAGTAAATGTTTTTTCATGTATCTAATCTTTTATAGTTTTTTAAATGAATATCTGGTATTAATCATAATGCTTTTTTAACGAGAAGGAGCACAAATATTTTTTCTAATATGATAAAAAGCGGACAATCAGTTTTTTATATCTTATTTAATTATCAAAAATATAATGGCTGAATTTTTAAATAAAGATAAAATATTATCCAATATATTTTAAATTATTTTTATAATGACCATCAAATTAATAAATCCAGAAGTTCAAATTTCAGATGAGTTGTTCTGTCTTAAAGACGTCTAATGACGTAGAATTTTTTCCATTTTCTTTCCTTTAGCAAGCTCGTCAATCAATTTATCCAGATACCTGATGTTACGCATTAGTTCATCATCAATTTCTTCAACTCTATACCCGCAGATCATTCCTTTGATCATTTCCGCATTCGGATTCATTCTCGGTGCTTCAGCAAAAAAACTGGTAAAATCTCTTTTTTGATCCAAAACTTTTTTCAGACTCTCTTCATCATACCCTGTGAGCCAGAAAATAATCTGATGAACTTCTTCCTTTGTTCTTCCCTTTTTCTCTGCCTTTGCAATATAATGGGGATAAACGCTTACAAAAGGCATAGCAAATATTTTTGTATTCTTCATATTAATATCAATAGAATTTGTTTTAAAACAACAAAAATCCGGCTGGTAGACCGGATTTAATTTTATTTTTTAAGATAAAGATCAAAATAATCTGTTACTTTCTGCATCAAATGCACTCTATCTTTACCCACCACATTATGCGGATGTCCCGGATAAACAAAATAATCTATCTGAACTCCGTTATCAACGGCAGATTTTAAGAATTTTACAGAATGTTGCCAAACAACCACATCATCCTGCGCTCCGTGAATCATTAATAGCTTACCTTTCAGATTTTGCACTTTATCCAGAAGATTGGCAGTTTTATAACCATGCGGATTTTCTTCAGGTGTATCCATATATCTTTCGGTATACATGGTTTCGTACATTTTCCAGTCGATAACCGGTCCGCCTGCAACTCCTGCTTTGAAAACTTCCGGATGACGGAGCATAAAGCTTGTCGTCATAAATCCTCCGAAACTCCAGCCGTGAATTCCCATTCTTTCAGAATCTACATAAGGCAGGGATTTTAAATATTTTACGCCCTGCATCTGATCATTCATTTCAGTAGTACCCAAATTTCTGAAAACTGCCTGCTCAAATTTTAATCCCCTGTTGGAAGAACCTCTACCGTCCATCGTAAAGATGATGTAACCATTCTGAGCCATATATTCATACCAAAGATTTCCTGATGCCGGAAAAGAATTGGTAACAATCTGCAAATGCGGTCCGTTATACAAATAAACAATGGTAGGATATTTTTTATTGGGATCAAAATTTGTCGGAAGAATCATCTTGCCATACAATAATGTTCCGTCATCTGCTTTCAGGGTAACATCTTTAATGTCAGGACGCAGATAATTTTTTAATGTATTTTCCGCAGTCAGAATATTGGTAGATTTTAAATTAGCCGTATTGATGATATTGGCAACTCTCGGAGTATTTGCATTGCTGTAAGTATCATACAAATGATTCCCGTCATTGCTCAAAACTGCGGAATGCATTCCTTCAGCATTATCTATCTTTTGCGTTTTAAAAGTATTCCAGTTGATTCTGTAAATATGTCTTTCCAAAGGCGTCTCCTGAGTAGAAACATAATAAATTTCTTTTTTCTTATCATTAAAACCCAATACATCCGTAACCAGCCAGTCGCCTTTTGTGATCTGAGCAATCAGACCTTTTTCCAGGCTGTAATGAAACAAATGATTGTAGCCCGTTCTTTGAATTTGCCAGATAAAATCTGTGTTTGAATTTGGGAAAAACATCAGCGGATGCTGCGGTTCTACATATTTATCATTGGTTTCTTCAAAAAGTGTTCTTACCAGATTTCCCGTCACAGCATCATACTGATTCATTTTCAGATGATTCTGACCTCTGTTGAGAACTCCCACAAAAATATATTTAGAATCGGGACTCCACGTTACGGCAGTTAAATACTGATCTTTTTCTCCATCAATGTTAAGAAAAGTGGTGTTTTGGCTTTTAATATTGTAAACACCTAAAGTTACCTCATGGGAAGTTTTTCCCGGCATCGGGTATTTAATATTATGATTTTCCGCAGGCGTTACAGACCAGTCTATTACCGGATAATCTGCAACCATGGTTTGATCCATCCTGTAAAATGCAATATTTTCTGAGTTTGGAGAAGCAAAGATCCCTTCATTGATTCCGAATTCATTTCTGTGCACCGCCTGTCCGTTGACAATATTTTCATCTGAATCTTTTGTAATGGCAGTAACTTTACCATTTTTATTGATAAAAAGATTGTTTTTTACAGTATAAACAATTGTCTGATTATCTGCTAAAGTTTTTACATTGGCAGTTTCAGGATCAAGAGTATAATTTTTCTTTATTTTCCACTCGCTTCCAGATTTTTCTACCCAGAACATCTGATTATTTGCCGTAAAATAAGCATTGCTGCTGCTGATAAATTTCACAGGAGGAAGTCCTTTCAGCTTTTTATCGGGAAAATTCTTATTGACCTGATAAAGCGAAATCAAAGTATCCTGCTTGTTGGTTTTAAGATCAGTAATTAAATACCCGCCTTTTACTCCCTGAATGTATGATTTGCTGTCAGCTGACCACGAAAACTGAGAAATATTTTTCACTGCTAAGTTACTTCTCATCCCGTTGACCGCTTCAGCCATGGTAAATTTCTGAGTCTGCGCTAAAGCAGTTCCGCCCAAAACTACCATTAATAAAGAAAACTGATGTAATTTCATTGTATAAACTTGAATCTGTCAAAAATAAGAAATAAATGTGAGGTGATGACCGCAAAATAGAATTATCACCCATGAAAATGATGTCTGAAAATGTA
The DNA here is from genome assembly GCF_056133985.1 of Chryseobacterium sp. L12. Taxonomy (NCBI): domain Bacteria; kingdom Pseudomonadati; phylum Bacteroidota; class Flavobacteriia; order Flavobacteriales; family Weeksellaceae; genus Chryseobacterium; species Chryseobacterium sp. L12. The sequence goes on from NZ_JBVYOF010000041.1 coordinate 3,917, forward strand.
TTTATTACATCTTTACAGCCCGGATAGAAGCGGTTACCCCGCAGTGAGGCGGCGAAGCAAAGCGGAGCCGACCGAGCGAGGAGTATGAGCGGATAGCCGGAATAGCTGCACAATAAAAATAATTGCAAATTTTATCATCATTCTAAAAGCTAATCGTTTTTCTTATCCTAAATCAATGTTTTAGGTATCAATCTTGCGGTAAATTTGCAATATAATTAACAAAAAAAAATTACTACAATGGCAACAAAATGGAATTTAGACCCAGCTCACAGCGAAATCACTTTTAAAGTAAAGCACATGATGATTTCCAATATTAAAGGAAGCTTCAGAACATTCAACGCAGAAATTGAAGCGGAAGATGATTCTTTCCAGAACGCTAAAACAACTGCGACTATTGATGTAGATTCAATTTTCACTAATAATACGGACAGAGACAACCATTTGAAATCTGCTGAGTTTTTTAATGCAGAAGCTAATCCTAAGATTACTTTTGAAGCTGACTCTTTAAATAGTTCTGTTACCGGAAATATTACGGTAAACGGCATTACAAAACCGATCACTCTGGACGTTGATTTTGGAGGAATCAATGTAGATCCTTGGGGAAATACTAAGGCCGGATTTTCTTTTGAAGGGAAAATCAACAGAAAAGATTTCGGACTTAACTGGAATGCAGCTCTGGAAGCAGGAGGTGTAATGGTAGGTGAAGATGTGAAAATTGCAGGTGAATTACAGTTTGTAAAAGCATAATCAAATAATTAAGCCAAAAATGGCATTTTCATTAAATGTTTTTTTAATCGAAAGGTTCGGATTATACTATAATCTGAACCCTTTTTTTATTCAAAAACTTCAATAGTATGTAATTTTTTCTATCACTAAAAATTTAGTAATATTGTGATATGATGAAACATTTCTTACTACTAATTTTATTTTCTACTTTCCCTTTCCTGTCTGCACAGATCATCAAAGGAAAAGTTGTCAATGACCTTGAAAAACCGATCGCTAATGTCAACATCTATCTTGACGGAACCACAACAGGAACCATTTCTGCAGAAGACGGAAGCTTCAGTCTGGCTTTGCCTTCAAAAAACAACAATACAATTGTTTTTCAGAAAGATTATTATGAGACTTTCAGAATCAACAGTTCAGAAGTAGCCAATAAAACACTGAAAGTGGTTCTTCTAAGAGTACAGGAAATTGAAGAGCTGAAAATTATTCCGTTTACAGAAAAAGCATACAAAAATTACATCAATTATTTTTTAAGTGCGTTTATCGGGGAAGACAGAGAAAACGTAAAAATAAAGAATCAACGCTCCCTGAAATTTTCCTATGATAAAGAGAATAAAGTTCTGCGTGTAAAAGCTCCGCAAACCTTAATTATCGAAAACAAAAAACTGGGATACACTATTGATTATAACCTTCAGGAGTTTAAAGCAGATTTTGAAAACAAGACCACCCTTTTCATTGGAACATCATTCTTTAAAGAAACCAAAAGCTCTGATAAAATAAAACTTAACAGGCTCAATGCTTTTTACGGAAGTCAGGTTCATTTTTTCAGAAGTGTTTATAAAGGAAATACTAAGGAAGAAGGTTATACTGTAAATGCATTAAGCAAAATCCCTAATGATAATTATCCTACAGACGATGAACTGGAGCGCCTTAAAAATTTCCTAAAGAATGTAAAAACCACTGAAACAATATCATTTCCTGAAGATATACAGGATATCAGCAGAAGAAAGAGCAATGAAATGCCGTACAGAACAGTAATCAATAAAATGAATATTCCTGATTCAGATTACACAAAGAAAACTGACGGTGTACTCCTGCTTGATTTCAACGATATTCTTCAGGTAAACTATTACAAATACCGTTATGTACTTAAAAAAGACGGTTATATAAAAGATGGATATCCCATCAAGCAGACTTCTTATCTTCATTCCAACGGTGATGTTTCTGAGATTTATAACAACGGGAATACTTCAGATCCTGCCGGACTGATGAACCAGGGAAGCTTTTCTACAGATAAAATAGATAAACTGCTGCCTTTGGATTATGAGCCGGGAGATTAATACGAAACATACTGCTGTTATCTGAACTTGTTTTTGTAAATTTGTGATTGAAATTTTTTAACAAATGAGAGAAAGTGCTGTAAAAAAAATTGCAGTTTTTACTTCAGGAGGCGACTCTCCGGGTATGAATGCAGCATTAAGAGCAGTTGTAAGAACTGCTAATTATTATAACATCGAATGTTACGGAGTGAGAGAAGGCTACAACGGTCTTATTAATGATGATTTCCTTAAGATGGGACCTCGTTCTGTAAAAAATATAATCAACCAAGGCGGAACTATTCTGAAATCTGCCCGTTCCAAAGAATTTATGACCAAAGAGGGTCGCCAGAAAGCTTATGACAATTGTGTAAAATATGGAATTGATGCTTTGGTGTGTATTGGCGGAGACGGAACTTTTACCGGAGCAAAGATCTTCAACGAAGAATTCGGAATTCGTGTAATCGGGGTACCGGGAACTATTGATAATGATATTTTTGGAACAGATAATACTATTGGCTATGATACGGCTCTGAATACCGCAATGGATGCTATTGACAAAATTCGTGATACGGCAACTTCGCACAACAGGGTATTCTTTGTTGAGGTGATGGGTCGTGATGCAGGTTTTATTGCATTAAACAGTGGTTTGGCAACAGGTGCTTTAGATATTTTGATCCCTGAAAGAAAGGATAGTATGGATGAGCTTTTTGCTACTTTCAGAAATGCTGAAAAAACAGGTAAAGCATCAAGCATCGTTGTTGTGGCAGAAGGCGAAAAGCTGGCTAATATTTATGAATTGGCAGAGCAGACTAAAACAGAATTTCCGGACTATGATATTCGCGTAGCGATTTTAGGACACATCCAAAGAGGAGGCTCGCCAAGCTGTGCAGACAGAGTGTTGGCAAGCAGACTTGGCTACGGTGCAGTAGTAGGATTGATGGACGGACAAAACAATGTAATGGCAGGAATGCGATCTAATGATATTGTGTATACTCCTATTGAAGAAGCCATCAAAAAGCATAACGAAATCAATAAAGATCTTTTGCTGATTTCAGAAATTTTAGCAATCTAATATTTAATATAATTTTTAAAAATCAAAACACTATGTCAACAATTAAAGTAGGTATTAACGGGTTTGGTAGAATCGGTCGTCTTGTTTTCAGAGCAATGACAGAGAGAAACAACATTGAAGTTGTAGGAATCAACGATCTTATCAATGCAGAATACATGGCTTATATGCTTAAATATGATTCTGTACACGGAATTTTCCCTGGAGAAGTATCTGTAGATGGTAATGACCTTGTCGTAAACGGGAAAAAAATCAGAGTAACTGCTGAAAAAGACCCAAGCAACCTAAAGTGGGACGAAATCGGTGCTGAGTATATCGTAGAATCTACCGGTTTGTTTTTAGATAAAGAAAGCGCTGCAAAACATATTACGGCAGGTGCAAAGAAAGTAATTCTTTCTGCTCCTTCCAAAGATAATACACCAATGTTTGTAATGGGTGTAAACCACACTGAATTGACTGATGATGTAAAAATCTTATCCAATGCTTCTTGTACAACCAACTGTTTAGCTCCTTTGGCTAAAGTTATCCACGATAACTTCGGAATCGTAGAAGGTTTGATGACTACAGTACATGCTACAACGGCAACTCAGAAAACTGTTGACGGTCCTTCAATGAAAGACTGGAGAGGTGGTAGAGCCGCTTTAAATAATATTATTCCTTCTTCTACAGGTGCTGCAAAAGCAGTAGGAAAAGTAATCCCTTCATTGAACGGAAAACTAACGGGTATGTCTTTCAGAGTACCAACTGTTGACGTTTCTGTAGTAGATTTAACAGTAAGAATCGAAAAGTCTGCTTCTTATGAAGAAATCTGTTCAGTAATTAAGGCTGCTTCTGAAGGTGAATTGAAAGGCATTCTTGGATATACTGAAGATGCTGTAGTTTCTCAGGATTTCGTAGGTGATAAGAGAACTTCTATCTTCGATAAAGATGCAGGAATTATGCTTTCTCCAAACTTTGTGAAATTGGTTTCTTGGTATGACAACGAAATGGGTTATTCAAACAAATTGGTTGATATGTTAATTCACGCAGCTTCTTTGTCTAACTAATTTCAATTTAGATATATAAATAAAACCTTCCGATTGGAAGGTTTTTTTTGTTACTCTTTTTTAAAGATTAAATAAAGAATATCCTATAGCAATACCAATCCAAGGTTGCTTATTATAATTCCATTTTTCAGAATCAAGACCTATTGCATAATCCCATCCAACAAATCCACCAATATTAATTTTATTATATGAATAAGCTAAGCCAAAACCAATACTTGCTAAACCTTTAGTTATTTTAACATCCTCAGACAAAGGAATTTCTGCAGCTGAAGTATTATTTTTATTGAGTTCGACAGTAGATGATCCTAAAAATACTCCGAGAGTAAGCTTATGATTATTTGTAATGCTACCTACTTTTTCTCTGTAAAAAAAACTAGTTTTTCCAACAGAAAAACCTATGAATAAATTTGCATTTAAAGCTGCTGTAGAAAATTCTTCTGATATATTAGATTGTTTGAATCTATATTTAATTGGAATTGTAAATGCAGAAATTGTTCCTTCATAAAAATATAGCCCAATATTATCTCTGTTTATTAGATCATAGTGATAAATACAATCTTCTCTTTCATTACTTTCTGAAATATTTTTATTTATAATGATTTTGTTTTCATCAAACTTAACATATCCCCAAAAACCACCTTCTACATCTTTTTCTTTTTTTGTAGTTAAATTTTCATAAAAGCTATCATCAATTTTTATTTCTCTGAAGATAGTATGAGGTTTACCATTAATTTCAATTTGTTCCCTAACTTGAATTAAATTTCCTTGTGGATATATTTTTTTTACAGACTCAATATCATTCCTATCCCAATTAGAAAATTTTACAGATTCATCTTTCTTTAATATGATCTTTTGAAATTTTTTAGGTATGTAATAGGTTCTTTTAAAATTTTCTTGCCCAAAAGCAGTAATCATCAACCCAAGCAGAAACAATAATACAATTTTTGTTTTCATAATTATTTAGTTTTTTAGTTGTTTTGGTATTTTTTAGTCATTACAAATATTTAAATTTTCACCAAATAAAAAAATCACCCTTTTGGGTGATTTATAATGATACTTTAAAACAGAATCAATCCAACGTCAGACTTTTCAGCGACCAGATTCCGCCATTGTAAATATTGAGATCTATTTTAGAATTTATTCCGTAGACAATTCCATTTTCAGTAAACTGCCAAAAATACCATTGATCTTCAGGAGAAGGTTCCGGAACATCGTTATAATTAGCAAGCCAGATTGGATAACCATCAAATTCGCCTTTAAGAAAATCTTTATAGTAATGATAATAAGTGTAAATAATCGGTTTTTTGCCGTATGTTTCCTCCACAATTTTACACCAGACTTTTAAATCTTCGATCAGTTTTTGTTTGGATTTTTTTCTCGGAATTTTTTCAATATCCAAAACAGGAGGCAGATCTCCGCTTTCCAGTTTTACATTTTCCAGAAAATTATTAGCCTGAATTACCGGATCTTCATCTGCTCTGTAAAAATGATATGCTCCTCGAATCAGGTTGTGTTTTTTCGCTGACTCCCAAAACTCATCAAAATTTTTATCTGCATTGCGGTTTCCCATCGTAGCCCTCATCACCACAAACTCTAGAGGAATGGTTTTGTTGCCTATGCTCAGGCTGTCCCATTGTATGTCTTCTTTATTCTGATAATGTGAAATATCAAATCCGAAAGTTTTATCAAGATTATCCGAAAGTATTTTCTGAATTCTAAAGGTTTCGCTTTCACTGTTTTGAAGTTTCTTATGAGTAAATTTATTAAAATACAGGGCATAGTAATAAGAAATAGACTGTTTCAGGTAAAAGCCGGTTCCGATAAGAGCAACAATAAGAATAAACAATAAAATTCTTCGACGGAGAAAATAGTTTCTCCATCTCTTTTTATGTATTTTTTTGGCAGTTTTTTTGGTGTATTTTCCAGAACTCATAAAGTTTTACAAAACTAGCTTTTAAGCTCCTAAAATACTAAATAAAATCAGTAAATTTGTTTACTATGGAGACACGGGAAAAGATTATTATCATTGGCGGAGGCTTCGCCGGACTTCAGCTTGCTAAATCTCTCAACAATAAAAATAAAAAAGTAATTGTGCTGGATAAAGTGAATCATCACATGTTTCAGCCTCTTTTTTATCAGGTTGCCTGCGGAAGAATTGAGCCGTCCAACATTTCTTTTCCTTTCAGAAAAATTTTTCAGCAGTCCAGAAATACTCAATTCCGCTTAACGGAAGTAAAAGAAATAATTCCATCACAAAATAAAGTTATCACAGATGACGCCGAGTTTACTTACGACAAACTAATCATCGCTACAGGATGTAAAACCAATTTTTTTGGCAACAAAGAATTAGAAACTAAAGCTTTCGGTATGAAAAACACACAGGAAGCAATCGGTATCAGAAATCATGTGCTGATGACTTTTGAAAAGCTTATTCTCGAAAAAAGCCGCAGCGATGACGGAAACTGGAATATTGTCATCGTAGGAAGCGGACCTACCGGCGTAGAATTAGCAGGAGCTTTTTCTGAGATGAAAAAAGAAATTCTTCCGCGTGATTATCCTTACATGAATTTTAATCAGTTGGAAATTATTCTGGTAAGCTCTACTGAAAAGCCTTTGGCGGTGATGAGCAAGGAAGCGCAGGACAAATCCGAACAGTATCTAAAAGAACTTGGTGTAAAATTCATGAGCGGTGAAGTAGTAACCGACTATGATGGTGACAAAGTTTACCTAAGAAGCGGTAAAGAAATCCCTTCTAACAATGTTATCTGGGCAGCAGGAGTTACAGGAAATGTGATTGATGGTTTTCCCGCCGAAAATCTTATAAGAAACCGGTATATTGTAGACCGCTTTAACAAAGTGAAAGGTTACGATAATATCTATGCCATAGGTGATATTGCTTACATGGAAACCCCAAAATATCCACAGGGTCATCCGCAGGTTGCCAATGTAGCCATCAATCAGGCCAAAAATTTAGGAAGAAATTTCCTCCGGAAAAATAAGTCCGAATGGGTAGAATATGAATATAAGGATCAGGGTTCTCTGGCGACAATAGGAAAACACAGAGCCGTTGTAGATTTACCTTTTATAAAATTTCAGGGACTTTTTGCATGGTATTTTTGGATGTTTCTTCATTTAATGCTTATTTTGAGCGTTCGAAACAAACTGGCAATATTTTTTAACTGGATGTGGAGCTATTTTAATAAAGATTCTTCATTACGTTTAATAATTGCCCCAAACAAGAAAAACAGCACACAGCAATGAGAATTGATATCATAAGCGTACTTCCGGAACTTATGGAAAGTCCGTTTAAAACTTCTATTTTGAAAAGAGCAGTAGATAAAGGAATTGTAGAAGTACATTTTCATCAGTTAAGAGACTGGTCGGTCAACAAACACAGGCAAATTGATGACGAACCTTATGGTGGCGGCGCAGGAATGGTAATGATGGTAGAACCTTTAGACAAGTGTATTTCTGAGCTTAAATCTCAGCGTAATTATGATGAGATCATTTATCTTACTCCGGATGGCGAAACTTTAAATCAAAAAATGGCTAACTCGCTATCCATCAAAAAAAGTCTTATTTTCTTGTGCGGTCACTATAAAGGAATTGACCAGCGCGTAAGAGATCTTCATATTACTAAAGAAATTTCTATTGGAGATTTTGTTCTTACAGGTGGTGAATTAGCAGCTTGTGTTTTAGCTGATTCTATTATCCGACTGGTTCCTGGAGTTTTGAATGATGAGCAAAGCGCACTTACAGACAGTTTTCAGGATGATCTCCTTTCTCCGCCAATCTATACACGTCCTGAATCTTACAAAGGACTGGAAGTACCGAAAATTCTTCTGAGCGGAAATTTTGCAAAAATTGAAGAATGGAGACATGAGCAGGCTTTAAAAATTACCACTGAAAAAAGACCAGATCTTTTATAATATGTTTTTATCATTACAAATACTACTTAGTTTTAAAACCATTTTTCACTCCTGATCATAAGTTTTTAGCGGCAACTTCATTTTTGATTGATTATTGAAAGAGTAAATAAAAATTTCTTGTACAAAACTATAAGATCATTAGTTTGTAAATGATTTTTTTAATAAATTTATTCAACTAAATAATGACCACAATTCGAAAATAAGAGGATGGAACTTTTTGCTTTTTATAATGTTGAAAATCTATTCCTTCCTGATCCCGCTCCGGTTCACAGACTTGATCCTACCATTTCGGGCTTAAGAAACTGGGATGAAAGAAAATACAGGATAAAACTATCCAAAATAGCTCATGTATTTCGCCTTATAAAAGAAGAGCACGGGACGCTTCCGTGCATTATTGGTCTTTGCGAAATTTCCGGAAAACAAGTTTTGGAAGATTTGGTAAAACTTGATCCTTTCAGTTCCCGTTATGGCATTGTACATTACAACTCTCTGGACGAAAGAAGAGTAGATGTTGCTTTACTCTTCGATCGCTCAAAAATTGAGATTTTAGATTCTGAAGCGATTACTTTTTTCTTCGAAATTGTAGATCATAAGCCCGACAATTATGACACTACAAGAGACGTGCTTTTTGCAAAGCTGAAATTTAAAAATGAAATAATCAATGTTTTTGTAGCTCACCTTCCTTCTAAAAGAGAAAAAGACATCAATCTTCCGAAACGTACTTTTATTATCAATGAAGTAAAAAACAGAGTGCTGAATATTATCCGTTCTGATCAGGAAAAAGTAGTAGTTTGTGGTGATTTTAACCAAAATCCGGACGAAGAAAACCTGATCAAATTCCTGTATGACGAGAATCAAAACAGAATAATGCATAATCCTTTCCAAAAGCTGTATTCAAGCAGGCAATATTCTAACTTTCATTATAAATCGGGATTGCTGTTTGATCAAATTTTACTGTCAGATTCCTTTTTTGAGGACAATTCTTCCTTAAGATTTGAAAAAGCAGCTGTCTTTAACTCCGAAAATATTAGCGTTAAAATAAAAGGATCAGATCAAAGACCTTTCCGAACATTTGCCGGAACAAGATATTTGGGAGGATTCAGTGATCATTATCCTGTTTTAGTAACAATTAAAGAAAACTTGAGATAAAATAAATATGAAAAACACAAGCACAACTACTTACGAACTGGATCCTCTTGATAAAGAGATAATTTATATGCTGATGGACAATTCTAAAAGTTCATTGGCTTATATATCTAAACAAGTAGGGATTTCTACTACTGCAGTACATCAAAGAATTAAAAAGCTTGAACTTGCAGGTGTAATTGAAAATGCGATTTCTATTCTAAACCCCAGAATGATTGGTTATAAAGTTGTATGCTACATAGGAATGTTTCTAGATCAACCCAGCCATTATTCTAATGTTGTAAAAGATTTGAAAGAAGTGAATGAAGTTGTAGAAGCACATTACACAACAGGTAATTACACTATTTTCCTTAAAGTGCTGTGTAAGGATAACGATCACCTTATGGAAATTTTAAGAATTTTACAGAAAATGAAAGGTGTAACAAGAACGGAAACTTTCATATCTTTGGAGCAAGGTATTTACCGACAACTCAAAGTTTAATCATATGAATATTGCTCAGTATTTAGACTCTACGTATTTAAAAACTCCCAATCAGTCTGGACTTTCAGAAGATGAAACCCTAAAGCAAGTAGAACAGCTTACACAGGAGGCTATTGATCATCACATTTTTGCAGTGATGATAAGACCTGATTATGTTGCTGAGGTAAAAAAAATGATTAAAGAAAAACATTCGGAAGTGGTTGTAGGTACTGTAATCGGCTTTCATGAAGGAAACATTCCAATGGAAGAGAAATTGGCTGAAGCTGCTAAAGCCATTGAAAATGGTGCTGATGAACTGGATTTTGTCATCAATTACAGAGCGTATCTTAATGGAGATATTAGTAGTGTAGAAAATGAATTTATTACCTGCACTCATTTATGCTTTAAACATAATAAAATAGCTAAATGGATCATTGAGATTGCGGCTTTAAACAATGAACAAATTGCTGATCTTACAAAAAAAATATCTGAGTGGGCTGAAACTAATTTTCCCGAAAATTATTTAGAAAAAATATTTATAAAATCTTCAACAGGCTTTTTTGAGACAAACGACAATAAACCCAATGGAGCAACTTCCGAAGGAATCAAGATAATGCTTAAAAATGCGGGCAAACTGCCTGTAAAAGCAGCCGGTGGAGTAAGAACGAAAGAAGATGCAGAAAAAATGATTAAGCTGGGTGTAAAACGAATTGGTACTTCTTCTGCTCTAGGCTTATTGTCTGACACTACTTCTTCCTCAGAAAAAGATTATTAATAAAACAACCCATCGAAAATGATGGGTTGTCTTTTATATTTGTGCATGATATTCTTTGTAAAAATCCTGTGTTTCTTCAATTACAGCATCCATTTCTTCCAATGTAAACACTTCCAAAAATTTCTTTCTGAAATCTTTAAAATGAGGAACGCCCCGGAAGTAATTACTGTAATGCTGTCTCATTTCAACCAATCCTAATCTTTCTCCTTTCCATTCGGCACTCCATTCGGCATGCTGTCTTACGGCAAGTAACCTGTCAGCAACTGTAGGCGGATTCAGATGTTCTCCTGTTGCAAAAAAATGTTTAATCTCATTAAATATCCATGGATATCCAATGGCTGCTCTTCCTATCATAATTCCATCACAAGCATATTTATTCTTATATTCTAATGCTTTTTCTGGAGAATCTATATCTCCATTTCCAAAAATGGGTATTTCAATATTCGGATTTTGCTTTATACGTGAAATATGTTCCCAATCCGCTTCACCCTTATACATCTGCGCTCTTGTTCTGGCATGTATTGTTAAAGCTTTAATTCCTGTTTCCTGAAGCCTTTCCGCAACTTCATCAATATTAATTGAATGGCTGTCCCAGCCTAAACGAGTTTTTACAGTTACTGGAAGACTTGTAGAATTCACCACAGCCTTAGTGAGTCTTACCATAAGGTCAATATCCTTTAATACACCTGCTCCGGCACCTTTGCAAACAACTTTTTTTACAGGGCAGCCGAAATTGATATCAACAAGATCCGGATTTACTGTTTCCACAATTCTTGCAGACATAGCCATAGCCTCTTCATCTCCACCAAAAATCTGAATACCGACTGGGCGTTCATAATCAAAAATGTCCAGTTTTTTTCTACTTTTTATTGCATCCCGAATCAATCCTTCAGAAGAAATAAATTCAGAATACATAAGGTCTGCACCATGCATTTTACACAATCGTCTGTATGGAGGATCACTTACATCTTCCATTGGTGCTAAAAGTAATGGGAATTCGGGCAGTTCTATATTGCCAATTTTAATCATACTGCAAATTTACAAATTTCTAAACTTTAATCAATGATATAATATCTATGACAATTATCTTTAATTTAGTTGATTATGACATAATCTGTATTTTGTTGTAATATATCAGATTAGGTGTTACATAAAAGTCTGAGGTGGTAAATTTTGTGATAGTAATTTGATTCTGATTAAAGGTTTTCCATTAAACTCA
>NZ_JBVYOF010000042.1:0-209 GCF_056133985.1 Chryseobacterium sp. L12
ATGGCACGTATTACCATTGATGGAACAGCTAAAACTTTGGGAACAAAGTTAGAAATTAACCCGAAAAATTGGGATTTAAAATACGGAAGAGTTGAGGGCAAGAGTGCCACCGCTTTGAACATTAACCAAAAGCTGGATAACGTACGGGGTCGTATCGACAAGATTTACGAAGATATGCTGAAGCACGAGGGTTTTGCGACCGCACAGAA
>NZ_JBVYOF010000043.1:0-40280 GCF_056133985.1 Chryseobacterium sp. L12
TTTTATCTATAAATTTCAATTGAACAGAGATTATTTTCTTACTAAGCGTATTCACATGGGAAAAAAAAACCTTAATTAAAGGGCTAAGTGAAAAGCTATTTTCGCAAGAAATCAGATTTAAGGAATTTACAGACAAATGGGAATTGAAGAAATTAGGAGACATATCAACCATAACAACTGGTTCTTCTAATCGAGAAGATTCTATGTTAAATGGAGAATATACGTTTTTTGACAGGTCACAAGATATTAGAACAAGTAGTAGATTTTTGTTTGATAAAGAAGCAGTAATTGTTCCAGGAGAAGGGCAAGAATTTATCCCTAAATATTTTATAGGAAAATTTGATCTTCATCAACGAACATATGCGATTTTTGATTTCAGAGGAATATATGGAAAATATTTATATTACCATTTACTTAATGATGATAAATATTTACAATCACAAGCAGTTGGTTCTACTGTAAAGTCATTACGATTGCCAATGTTTCAATCTATGCCTATCAAATCTCCTTGTTTAGATGAGCAAACTACCATTGCCAATTTTCTTTCTGTTATTGAAACAAAAATTCAAACAGAAAAAAATATTTTAGATAAATACCATTCTCAAAAACAATATTTGTTACAGAACCTATTTATATAAACAAGTTCTTTAAAAGGTTCTTTTTTTGTATCTCATATTTTTTTAATAACGTCTTTTCAAGATTTATTCTCTCATCAAGTGATGATAGTAATTTCTCAATATTACCTTGTTCATCAAGTGATGGGCAAAAAATTAATGATTCTCCATAATCCTTGAAATAGATATGTGGAATCCCAGAGCCAACTTTGTATTTCTCAAAGTTGAAGAATTTTAAACAGAAAAAAATATACTTCAAATTAACATCTGGTTTTACAGTTAGATAGTTCAAAGTACCAATAACCGAAAACTTATCTGATGCGTATTGAACCTTTCCAACTCCAGAACCATCTTTTATTATTAAAATCGCATCTTCATTAATTTGAGAATTTTCCGTAAATGAAATAACACCTGTAGCTCCATAAACTGGGTAAATTCCATTTTTATCAATTACATCGGATTCTGTTAATGATGATGAATGGCAAGAAACACAATTATTTATTTTCTTATTTGGTACTTGATTTAGAATTAGTTTCTGACAAAGCCCTTTAATTAAGGTTTCTAATTGTTCAATTATTTTGTTTTGAGTTTCTATTCTTTCATCGATTAGAGATAAGAATGAAGCGATTTTTTGTTGTTCATCAACACATGGAATATTAACATCTATTTGTTCGATTGTAGATTTAGAAAGGCTTGGAACTCCAGATGCTTCATTATATTTTAACCAATTTATCTGTTCAAAAATATTATAGACGAATTTTGGCAAGACATTTTTAAATGAATGAGTATAAAAAAGAGTATCAACGGTCCAAAATTTCCCATTGAAATACGAGGGTTTGTTAATAGTTCCTTTTCTCCCAATAAAAACACTTTCTCCTTCGTATAAAAAATCATCAACCAAAGTCATATACCCACCTGTTCCAAACACTGGAATAGTACCTTTTGATAAATGCTTGTAATCTTTCCCACTGCCAATAGTCAAAATACTTCCTATTTTTTCTCTATTCCACTCTCCTTCAAACCCTGGAAATCTCAAATTTGGGAACTTAGTTCCAAATCCATCTGGGGGATAAAGTGTCCTTAATTACTTTCCTTTGAGATTTTAAAAAATTAAATTATAATGAATGAACAAAAACAACTCTCAGAAGTGATTAACCTATGGAAAATAGACAAAAAACAGTATGTAAAAAAGTCCAGTTTCTCAGCTTATACGCTATTGATTGAAAATCATCTACTGCCTAATTTCGGCAACAAAATTGCGATTGAGGAAGCTGATGTCCAAAGCTTTGTTTTTCAAAAATTGGAAACGGGTTTAAGTCATAAAACAATTAAGGATATTTTAATTGTTCTGAAAATGATTTTGAAATTTGGAGCTAAAAACAAATGGTTACAGTATACCCCTTTTGATATTCAGTTTCCTACTGAACGAGAAAAGCATACTATTGAAGTGCTAACCAAGACTGATCAGAAAAAAATAATGAACTACATACAAGAGCATTTTACATTTAGGAATTTAGGTGTGTATATATGTTTAAGTGCAGGAATGCGTATTGGGGAAGTATGCGCCTTAACTTGGGAAGATATTGATACCGATAACGGAATTATCAGTGTTAAAAGAACCATCCAGCGTATTTATGTGATAGAAGATGGAACTCGTAGAACGGAATTAATTTTAGACACTCCTAAAACTAAAAACTCTATTCGTGAGATTCCAATAAGTAAGGATTTATTACGAATACTCAAACCATTTAAAAAGATAGTTAATCCCTCGTTCTTTGTATTGACAAACGATGCCAAACCAACGGAGCCAAGAACCTATAGAAGCTATTACAAAAACTTAATGAAGGAACTAAAAATGCCTGAGCTTAAATTTCACGGGTTAAGACATAGTTTCGCCACCCGATGTATTGAAAGTAATTGTGATTACAAAACAGTTAGTGTATTATTGGGGCACTCAAATATAAGTACAACATTAAATTTATATGTTCATCCAAATATGGAACAAAAGAAGAAAGCCATCGAACAGATGTTTAAAGCTTTGAGATAAGTTTATATTATGAATTAGGAGGTAGTAATGAATTGAGATTACTTTATTTTGTTAAATTTGTGTGTAGATAAAAAACACGGTTAACTCCTAATTCATAATTATTTTGAGCAAACAGTCTGAACAAATTTTAGAAGAACAACTCCTTAGCCAATTACAAAAATTGGGATATAAATACGTTACGATAGCTGATGAAAAATCTTTGTTAGCAAACCTTAAAACGCAATTAGAAAAGCACAATCATATACAATTTAGCGAGAGTGAATTTGAAAAAGTATTAAACATTCTCAATAAGGGATCTGTCTTTGAAAAAGCCAAGGTATTAAGAGAAAAGAAGCATCATATCATTAGGGATAATGGCGATAATCTCTATTTTGAATTTCTTAATGTGGAACATTGGTGTCAAAATGAATATCAGGTAACCAATCAGATTACACAGGAAGGAAAATATCAGAATCGTTATGATGTCACGCTGTTGATTAACGGTTTACCCTTAGTACAAATCGAACTAAAGCGAAGAGGTTTGGAAATGAAGGAAGCTTTCAATCAAATAAACCGCTATCAAAAACATAGCTTTGGTGCTGGAAAAGGTTTGTTTCACTTTGTACAATTATTCATTATCAGTAACGGTGTAAATACCAAATATTTCAGCAATTTTGGTTCGCACAAACAAGAATACCTGCAAACTTTTCACTGGACAGATGAACAGAATAATCCACTCAACAACATACTGAATGGTTTTACGGATGCTTTTTTAGAGCCTTGCCACATCAGCAAAATGATATGTAAGTACATTGTGTTGAATGAAACTGCTAAAGCTTTAATGGTGCTTCGACCGTATCAGTACTATGCAGTAGAAAATATAATAAAAAAGGTAAAAGAAAATGAAATTCTGAACGGTTATAATATTGAAAAAAACGGATATATTTGGCATACAACAGGAAGTGGTAAAACTTTAACCAGTTTTAAAGCTAGTCAGATTCTATCGAATATTCCAGCCATCAAAAAGGTGGTTTTTGTGGTGGATCGAAAAGATTTAGACTATCAAACCAATCAGGAGTATGATAATTTCAGTAAAGGTTCTGTTAGCTCAGCTACGAATACAGATGATTTGATTCGAAAATTTAATGATTCGAATGTTCGAATCATTGTTACAACTATTCAAAAGTTGAATAATGCGATTTCAGGTAGAAACCTATCTAAAATGAAAACAATTCAGAATGAAAGAATGGTCTTTATCTTTGATGAATGTCACCGCTCGCAATTTGGTGATACCCATAAAAACATCATCAATTATTTCACTAACATCCAGTTGTTTGGTTTTACAGGTACACCTATTTTGGCAGAGAATGCCGATGGAGAAAAAACAACCGCAAGCTTATTTGGAAAGTGTTTACATAAATATGTAATTACGGATGCCATACGTGACGAAAATGTTTTGAAATTCTCCGTTGAATACATTCAAACTTTTAAACAGAAAGAACATATCATTGATTTGAAAATAGAGCAAATCAACGAGACAGAAGTCTTTGAAGCTCCTGAACGTAAAGAAGCCATCGCAGATTATATCATTCAGTATCATGATCAGAAAACACAAAGCAAGAAATTCTGTGCGATGATGTGTGTACAGGATATTGATTCGGTTATTCAATACTATGAAATTTTTAAGCGTAAAAAATTAAATGGGGAGCATAATCTTAAAATAACAACGATCTTTAGTTTTACTCAGAACGAGGAAGAAATGGAAGAACAAGTAGCTGCTCAAATCAATATGGCTGCTGAACCTCAAACCCAATACGGATATAAACCACATCGCAGGGAGTTATTGGAAAATTATGTCGAAGATTTCAATGAAATGTTTGGTGAAAAACAAAACATCAAAGATACGGAAGGATACTACAATTATTACAATGCCATAGCGAAAAAATCGAAACATCCAAAACACGAAGCGGATATTTTATTAGTTGCCAATATGTTTTTGACAGGATTCGATAGTAAATCTTTGAACACTTTATATGTTGATAAAAACCTTCAATATCACGGACTAATACAAGCTTTTAGCCGAACCAACCGTATATTAGATAAGAACAAAACCCAAGGAAATATTGTTTGTTTCAGAAATTTAAAAGATAAAACAGACGAAGCTATTGCTTTGTTCAGTAATAAGGAAGCTATTGATGAAATCATAGTTGAACCTTATGAGATTTATGTTGATAAATTTAATGAAGCCACACAAAAACTATTAGAAATCGTTCCAGAAGTTGCGTCTGTTGATGGACTATATTCGGAAGAAGATAAGTTACAGTTTATCTTAGCTTTTCGTGCTTTGATTCGCCTGCACAAAAAGATGAGTCATTATACAGAATTTACTTGGGATGATTTACAGATTGAAGAACAACTATTTGCAGATTACACCAGTAAGTATTTGGATTTAAAAGATGGACTGGGAACAGGTCCTTCACCTGAAAAAACATCTATTCTCAATGATATAGATTTTGAATTAGAATTGATAAGACGTGATACGATTAATGTTACGTATATTATTCAATTGTTGGTCAAATTCAAATCCAAACACAGTGCTAAAGATAAAGAAAGTATTGAAAAAGAGATTGCCAACTTATTGAATACAGAGGTTTCATTAAGAAGTAAAAGAGAATTGATTGATAAATTTATTCAAGAGAGCCTACCAAATATTGAAAATACGGATACTATTCCCGAAGAATTTGAAAAATTCTGGAACATAGAACAAGATAAAGCACTTCAAGAATTGGTCAAAACTGAAAATCTATCTGAAGAAAAAACGGAAAGATTAATCGAAAACTATCTTTTTACTGAGCGTGAACCATTACGAAAAGAAATTTTAGCACTTCGAGAAGAAGGCAGACCGAGTGTATTAAAATCTAAAGAAATCGGAGATCGTATTCTAAATAAAATCTTAGGGTTCGTAGAAACTTTTGTTAATGGAATATCAGGCAATTAATGTTTTATTCTAGTAGTTAGTTATAAGAATCAAAAATATTTAAGAGTGATAATTAAAGGATAGGTAACTTGAAACCTATCTTTTGTTTTTTTGTATATTATGCTATAATCGAACAAAAATATTGAAAATCAAAAAAGATAGAGACCGTTACTAAATCGTTACCTGACTTTTTTGATAATCTAAATTTTTCAAAACATCAGACTTTTTATAAGAACGGTATTTGTGGTTATTTTCATAAAAAATATTTAAATCGAAAATTATTTGATTTAACGCTAAAATATCTAGAGTCGACAAGTTGTCTTTATGAAGAATCTCCTCACACTTCTTTGTTTTTTCTGGATATTTTTTTCCAAAATATCAGCGAATATCAATTTGTAATTGGGTGATTGGCTGTTCATTTCACAATTGTATTATAATAAATTCATCACCTTATATTCAGGATTTTCGCCTTTATAGTAGAAGAAGTTTTTGTACTCAATCCAAAAAATATATTCGGTGAGCGCAATATCAATTACCTTATCTTCTTCGAAAATGAATGCAATTTCGTCCTTGAAAATCCCCCAACGGTATTTGTGGTAGAACCATATTTCGGCATCAGAATTTTTCAATGGTTTTTTCCACTCTTTCCTAATCTTTTCCTTTGACTGATGAAGGTGTTTTTCAACTAATATTTTGAGTTTTTGCATTTCTTTATTATTTATGCAGTATCGTTTTCGGGATTCTATGTCATTCTATTATCTGGACTTTCCGTGTTTCTACAGAAAATCAACTTCCCTTTTCTCTCTATGTGAAATCTTTTTTTTGATGGTTTTTCATGCTTGTGAGAATTTGTCTTTTTGAAATCTAATACTCCAGATTTTGAAAAGTTTATATTCATATTCCATATAAATAACGTGAGTTCGGGTTAAGGAATAAACTTAATAACCTACTAATAATTTATCGCAAAGCGAAACAAAAATTTTTTACTTTTTTGAATGCCTTTTAAGCTAAAGCAAGTCACTTCATTTATTGAAGTACTACAAAACTTTGTATTTTTTTTAAGTTTAGTTTATACTGATCGAAGCCGAATTACCTTTGTTTTTTTTTCTTAAATTACTGAAAATAAATGACATATGATTCATTTTTTAACTTTGTGTTTAGAAAATATTATACCGACCTCAGGTTAAATAAAAAGTAAAGACAAACAGAAACATAATAGTATAATCCATCACATTTGACTTTACTTTTCAAAAAAGATGGATTTTATCTTGTGGTATAACCTCCGTTGGCAAAAATGGTTTGCCCAGTGATCCACCAACCGTCTGTCACCAAAAATTCTACTAAAGGAGAAATGTCTTTAATATCTGTTAAACCTCCTAAAGCCGAAGCAGATTTATGATAAGCTACCGCATCTTCACTTTCCTGTCCGTAAAAAAACGGAGTATCCATAGGACCGGGAGCTACGGCAGTTACCGAAATCCCCCTGCTCCCAAATTCTTTCGATGCGGCTCTGGTAAAGTGCTCCACAGGTGCCTTCATACCTTCATAGGTAGAATAAAGTCCTGTATATGCTGCCAAAAGTGAAGTAACAATTGTACAAATTTTACCATTGTTACTTAAGGTTTTCCCTGCCTCCTGTATAAAAAAATAGGCCACTTTCGAGTTGATATCGCTCATCATATCATATTCTTCCTCCGTCGTTTCTACAAAAGGTTTTTTCAGTACCATTCCGACGGTGTTGATGGCAATGTCCACTGCTCCAAACCTGGCAATTGTTTCATCAAAAAAGCGAGTTATATTTTTTACATCGGTAAGATCTGCCTGAAACAAAAATACTTCGGCACCCAGATCCTGCACTTCTACCAATGTTTTTTCGGCATCTGCTTTGGTAGCATCGGAGTTGTAATGAATGGCGAGTCTGGCTCCCATTTTGGCAAAATTCCGGCTCAATAAGCCGCCAAGATTTTTAGCACCTCCTGCTATTAAAACTACTTTTCCTTTTAAATTTTGTTCTGTCATGATTTTATGGATTATGTTAGTGTATTATTATGATTTTTTTCTTAACCTCCTAAGGAATCTGTATTATTGTAGGTCTTTTAAAAGCCTTACAAATTATCCGCTCTGCCTGCAATCAATATCCGAGTTTTGCATAGCTCTTCTTTATTTTAATCTGATGGGCTGTTTCCTCTTTAAACAGAATGAGTAGAAATGTTTTTTTGCCTATCCAATTGGTTTTGAGATGATACGACCATATTTTGGAATGGTAATAGTTGAAATCGGAACCCAATTCTTCTATTATTTCTTTTTTATCTTTACCAATTAAATATTGATAATCCGAAATTTTCATAAGGTTTAAATTGTTTCAATTAGTATAGCCCGGTTTTATCCGATAAAATAATCCCGTACCAGCCCTTTGTGGAAGTACAGGTAAAGTCTTTTTCTGAACAGTCCGAAAAAATAGCGTTCCAGTATAAAAATACATTCTTCATTACATTTCTTTTCTAAAGGAAAATCCAATACCTTTTCTATCTCTTCAATTCTTTTACCTTTAATATTTTTTTCAAAGTCTTCCGAATCTAGAAAACCAATTACAGACTTTTTCATTTCTTATATTTGCTTATCCATTTGTACAAGGTTGTTTTAGGGATTCTGTATTTTTTCATCACTTCATCTTTAGTCATTTCTTTTGTTGCTATTTGTTCAAGAATAAAATCAATGACTTCTTTGGTGTAGATATTCTTCCGGAACTGCGGAAGAGTAGATGTTCTCCTTTGTTCTTTCCTATCTTCTTTTGCCGATGTTGATGCATATAACATCAGATGCTGGGTATACAGCCTGAAAAAATCATACTCCAGCAGCTTGCTCCATCTTAGAAGAATATCAGTCGGAAGGTTTTCCTGTGTGTACATTTCTTTTGCTTTCTCCTCGGTACAACGCAGAAAATTACAGATGCGGGATATTTCTATCCCGCTTTCTGCAACTCTTTTTTCAATCATTTGTCCGATATGGATGTTTTTGAAATTCATCTGTTATTGTTTTTACCTTCAATTTTTTTTAAATGGTTGCAGAAAAAATCTTCTGCAACCTAAAAAATTATTTATGTATTTAGAACCGCATTCTAAGGTTTCCAGAAAGACCATACCTTTCCGTTGTATACGGCAAGCTGCTTAGCAGTAGTATCGTATACCATCATGCCCGGTGCAGGATTATAAATATTCAGATGAGGACTTGCTACTTTGGGAAGAATCATTGCTTTGTTTGTATCCGAAAGTACCAAAATACCGGGAGTGGAATTAGTAGCTCCGTCTGCTCCGATTACCGTTTTGGCAGATGCCTTTTCGTCTTTGGTGGTTTGGATGCTGATGTCTACCACTCCGATAGTAGCTGTCGTACCATCATCTTCGCTTAGGTTTGCCCAGGTAGATGCTCCGTTCTTATACTTTACCTTATGGTCGGTAACATCATAAATTAACGTACCTTCTTCGGTAATACCTGTTTTGGTTTCTACATAAGGAAGTATTAATCCTTTGTTTTCGGTATCGGTAAACTCCAATGATACCGAGGTATTGGTAGTTTCTTGTTTGCCTATCGCGACTTGTGCCTGCATCAGCGAGCACGTCACGAGCAGCAGTATAGCAGTTATATTAATTTTTGTCATTTTTCAGTAAATATTTTAAATTTTCGTTTTTTATATAAGTTGAAAAGTAACTTATAGCCCTCCTGTGGAGGACTATAAGAATTACTATTTTATTAATTTGCCGAGAAGCCTGCTTTTTGCAACGCATACGACATCAGGTTGTGGATAAATATCTCCTGTGGAGTATCGATAATCGTTCCCGATACAGAAGCATTACGGAATATGCCTTCATCGTACACGAAGATGGCTCTGCCTCCATTACCTGCTGTATATACACCAATATAGCCTGTATCTGTGGCTGTGGGGTAGTTCATATAGCTGATAATAGACGATCCTGCAGGGATATTGGCAACCGGAGGCAGTGAGGAGCCGTTAGCTCCGGTAATGGTAATACCTCCTCCTGTACCAAAAGTACTGTTGCTTACCGCATTGTTCAGCGTTCTTGCCTTAGCATTAGCACCAGCCGGAGCATCAGGTCCCGGACTTACGAAGCCACTGCCTCCAAAAGCGGTATTGATTACATTACCCACATTAAGTCCATCCATCAAAACGAAAACCACACCACCTAAATCGGTGTATTCTTTGATTTTCGTTGCGCTTGCGGCAGTCATAATATTATAGCCTGTAACGATGATATCGTATTTTGCTTTTAGCTGTGCTGCACTGAATGCGGCGGCTGTAGCATTGATATCCGTATTGGCATTAATCCACGTCCAGCCATTGATTCCTTTAAAAGTTCCGGAAGCACTATAGTTGGCTGTGTTTTCGAGCTGACTTTTAAATTGGCCATGATTGCTGTTGAAATTATATCCTGAAGTTCCCCAGAAACCTATATTTACATTTCTAGGGGCAAGAGGATAAGAAGAATCTGTATCCGGGCACGCCTGCGTAGTTACACAATGCCAAGCCATAGAGGTATCTCCTTCTTTCAGGGTATATACTTTCATACATTTGTTGGTGGTATCGTACACCATCATCCCTTCTACAAAGTTGGCCGTAGGGATACCTACCGGATTACCTCCGCTGAATGCTACTCTGTTCGGTACAAATCCTTTGGTTTGTGATTCCAGAGCAATGTATCCTCCTTTACGTACCATTGGCCAGTTATCCGGGTCATCTGCTCCGGCTCTTGACAATGAAGTGATACCTACTTTGGTTGGAAGCTCTTTACTTGCATCCAACAAGCCCGGCTTGTAGCAGTATGGCAGTGTACAACTGCTATTTGCAAACGTAATAGAGCTGGTGCTACTAAAACGCAATCCTCTTGCGAGTGAAGGATAGTTATTTTCCGTAAAAACAGTTCCATTCGAATAGGCCGAATAGCGGTAAACATATGTTTGTCCCGGTATTGCGTTAATAGCACGAGTTGAAGTATCACCGGTAGTATTAACAGCCGTTTGCATCAAAGGCTTTAACCAAAAACCGGAGCGGTACAAACCAGCAACATGATCAGTGGTATTATTATTAGAGGTTATCAATGACAGAGTATTTGATTTGATAACATATCCTGACGGTACTACCGGATAATTCCCAATGGTAATGTTAAATTTACCTAGAGGATCTAAGTTACCATCAAAAATTTTCGTTGTGAACAGATTGTCTGTAGTGTCCGGTGAAACCATGGTTTCGTTGGTACTGTTGTTGGAAGGCAGGCCATTATACAGTCTTCCTGTTCCAACAGATGTTTTGGGTGATATAGTAACTCCTGAATTAACACCTAATCCTTCCCACTGGTTATCTATTCCAAATTGGTTGCTGAGATCGGTGTAGGTTACCGGTAAACTAAACTGGTTACCTATTCCCGGTACGGCAGTACCGCTTGTAAGCTTGTACACAAGGTTTATCGTTCCTCCGTCCGGTGCTATGGTATTGGCAGCCACAGTGGCATCTGAATCTATGGTATAAACAGATTCATCTCCTGTACAGGTATAAATAGTAGTGCTGATGGCGGAACTGTTATTTGCGATATTGGTATCAGCAGCATACTCTGCTGTAGCGGTATTGGTAATCACTGCTCCGCTTGTAGTACCTACCGTACCTGTAACGGTAAAGGTAACACCACTGTCTGCCGGAAGACTTGGGATGGTAAGCCCGGCTCCCTGTAATGCAGCGAGTGTAACGGATGATGGGCAAACTGCTGAACCAAGCGTACCGGAACCTGCAGTACAGGTGATGCCTGTTGCCGTAAAATTAGCTACGGCAGGATCTTTTACTATGACATTGGCAGCATTGCTTGAACCATTATTGGTAACATGTATGCTGTAGCTGATGGTGCTGCCTGTCTGTGCAGACAAAGGTCCTGTTTTGTTCACCTGTATGTCTACCAGAGAAACCGATACAGTAACTACATTGCTGTAGGCTGTACATACGGCACCGGATAGAGTAGAGGTATCTGCTCTTCGATACTGTGTGGTTGTCGTGATGCCAGCAGGGGGATCGTAGGTAGTGGAATTCGCTCCGGAGATATTGTTCCATGTAGCTCCGTTATCGGTGCTGCTTTGCCATTGGTAACTGAGCGTACCAGATCCTGTAGCAGCAGTGGTTGTAGTAAATGCCGCGGGATCACCTCCTGTTGATACAGATTGATTTGCTGCTATTACTCCTGGTGTAACGCTATTGGCCACAAGTGTAATTTCTTTTGATATAGTACCGCCACAAGATGACGGAGATGTATATTGTATAACTGCATTGCCTCCACCGGTAAAGGTAACAAGCCCTGTACTGCTTACAGTGGCAGGCCCGCTGGTAACCGAATAGGTACCACCACTTGGTGATCCTGCCAGCTGAAGAGTTGCTCCACTGCAATAGGGGCCTGCAGTAGGTACGGTAACATTTACTGGTTCTGCAGCGCATATTTCCACCGGGGCGGTATTAAAAGTATATGAATCTTCATCTACATTAGCAGCAGACCCATTTCCCATAGATCCATTAATACGATGCCCTACATACCCGAAATTGCTGCTACATTCTTTTACAAGCATAGTGGTATGACCACCACTTTCCACGGCTATAATTTTATCTGTTGAGGTAACTCCTAGTGGCATTTGAGGATTAGCAGGATTAGCAGTCCCTCCAATCATATTAGTTGAGTTACGTCCCCATGTGTATAAATTAGCAGAGGTTGTGAGTACATTCATAGATGGAAATAAACCATCATTTTCCTGAGGGCTGATCCATGCAATATTGTCCATCACCTGTCCTGTAGTTGAAGTATATCGGGGTTGTACCCAGCTTGTTCTATTAGTAGTGCTCCAATCTCCGAGTTGTCTATGTGAGTTCATCCCTAATGAATAAAGATTCCCATCTGTCATTAAAACGTAATATGAGGGACCAACGGTTACGCCAATCATTTTGGGAGTTCCTGAGGGTTTTATCATTTCAGTGGCTCTTGTTCTACTTGTAACAGCAGTGGTATTTCCTAAAAAAGTTTTACTTCCCCATGTCCACAGAGTGCCATCTGATTTCAAAGCCATAAGTGTAGTAGTATTATCTGATCCTCCACCATTAAAGTCATTAAAAACAATCCTAGCTGCTATTATATTTGACAAGTAGTT
Organism: Chryseobacterium sp. L12; assembly: GCF_056133985.1. Lineage (NCBI taxonomy): Bacteria > Pseudomonadati > Bacteroidota > Flavobacteriia > Flavobacteriales > Weeksellaceae > Chryseobacterium > Chryseobacterium sp. L12. The sequence goes on from NZ_JBVYOF010000043.1 coordinate 12,809, forward strand.
GCCTGCACTAATTTCCACTTGAGACCATACGGTGTTGGAGCCAGTACTACCATTTCCACGGCTCGCAGCTACTTGAGATAAGACCCATACATCGCCACTACAAGTAACAATAACTAAACTGGTAGAAGCGGCGGTAATCATTTTAACGTCCGAAGGAGTAACCCCAACAGGTAACCCATCTGCTTTTCCATTGACAGATATTTTTTGAAAAGTGGTATTGCTTGTAATACTGTTAGCGATTACACGTCCTTCCTGTCCCCAAGCATAGAGGCCATTGGATGCTAATACAATAAATTGTGAATTGGCATAACCTGAACCTACAGAGGTGCCATCGGAACCAGCTGTTACTTTTAATACTTTAGCTGTTCCTAATGAAGGATAATTGGTGCTATTTAGATCTTGAGGAGTTAAAAAATTATTTCCATAAGTTCCGGTATTGGTAATAGCTTCTCCCCATACTTTAAACCCTCCGGAAGAGGTACGTATCATAGAAGCATGGTAGGAAGACACAAAGTTGTCGTACTCTATGGTAGCGGGATCGTTATACGTAAGTGTTTTAAGAAAGGCGTTGTCGTAGTTGGTATTGCTACAGCCTTCTCCTGTTGCAAAGCCGCAAAGCTGTGCCCTTACCTGCACAGATATAAAAAGCAGCATCCCTGCCAACAGGAACAAACGATGCCATTTACTATATCGCAAGCCCTTGCCGTTGGATTTTACAAAATTGTTATTTTTCATTATTTATTTAAGTTTATTGTTAATACAAATACTTCCTTACGGATTGCAGAAGTATTCATAAAAGTATTGGTAACCTGAAAGAAATGATTTCCCGAAATGAAACTTGAAGATCATTTCTATTATTTATATGTCCTATCGTGCTGCCTCCTCATGTATAACCAGATACACTGTGGAGCATATGCACTTTTCCGGACCTATAAATTAGACATTGATAACATGTGGAGGCGGCCTGTGAAATCTCTGCCCCTTAAAATGAAGAGAGATGATAAAAAATTCTTTAGAAAAAAGATTTTTGAAGCGAACAAGTAAAGAAGCAAACGATTCCCCAGCTTCATACATGCTAATTACATGCTTAAATGAATATTGAGAAGATGATGCTGTAGCCAGTGGCCCTTTGCCCTGGCTGCTATGAAAAAAAAAATCTGATGTGTCACCTGTAAAACGAAATCGGGGTTTTGGATGGTATTCTGCCTTACGAGGCTCTGTATGTATTCCTGCATTCTTTTCAGATTTTTTTTGGGAGACTGATTTAGATGGTGCAGGTATTTTTTTTACAGATTCTATTTCTATAATCTGCAATCCTGAGCAATTGTTATCACCGGATACGGTAATAAAGGCTCCTTTTGTGATGAATACTTTTCCTGTGGCAACAACTTCGGAGTCGGGATTTTTTTGGTCTCCAAAAACAAGGGAAAAACAAAAAAGCAATGACAATAACAGAGGTTTCCTTAGATTTTTAGGAAACCTCAATGCTAAATTTTTTTTCAGTTTTGTTTTCAGAATCATAGCCTTTATATCACATATCGTTTTACCAAATACTATTTTATACCGAAGAAAATAGCATTGATAAAAATGACAGGAATATGGAACAGAGTTTAGATCCTGTTTTTTTTCATAATCAAAATCAAATCTCTCCCAAAAGCCTATCATGATTATTATAATGTATTGTGTTTTTGATTGGTCATTATATTATAGATGTAATATGAATGACTCTACAAATATGGGCGGACTAAGAGATGAATAGCAAATAAATGTTTGAATGATTCATAAATTATGAATTTTTCACAGATGCGAAATTGATTGTTTTACAAATAAGAGGTATTGATGATCAGTGTATTAGTGTTTTTTTTACTTATGTAAGCTTCAAAAGTATTTTTTTTCGGACATCAGTTGACATAATTTATGAATATTGTATTTTTGGGGGATTCAATATTCAATTATGATATAATTTCATAATGCTGGCGATGGAAATGAAGGTGAAGCGATATAGTGAATTTTTTTTTCAATTAATTTCGAGAATGAACGTATAGGCAGTTCATATTAATCCACTATAAAATAAAGAGTACTTATGAAAAAGCAATTTTATATTTTTCTTATCCTTTTTTTATTCTTTTCTACCCTCGTAGGGATTGCTTATCAATCAGAAATTTCTAACAATTCTATCCCGAACGAGACCATTGATAAACAAATAACGGAAACAACCTCCTTAATGAACTCCGATGGCAGTAAAATAGAGCATTATGAAAAAATATTACTTCAGTTAAAAGCAAGATCAGAAAGGTTGAACTATGAAAACGGTATACTGCGAAGTGGAAATCTGCTGATGAGAGTATACTATGAACAAGGAAAATACAAGATGGTCGTGGAACTGGGGAGTGAGCTGAAGAGCAAAATAAATAAGTATAATAGTACTCCTAAACATATTATTTCTAATATATACAGACGGAATGCATTGTCTTTGAGTTCTCTGGGACTTGATGATGCCGGTATGAGGGATTTCAAAAAAGCGATTGGTTATGCTAAGGAGATAGAAAAAGAAGGCAGTAGGTTGTATAATCTTTCTCTGTGCTATGAAAATATGACTGTAATCTATAACAATGAACATTTTAACGGTAATACAAAATATAGAGATTCTATAAGACATTATCTGAACAAAGGTCTTGACATGGCAACAGGTATCCATGATAATGATAAGGAAATAACCAGAAAACTGAAGTATAGTCAGATTCTTTTTATAGATATACGTCTGGGTATCTTCTTTCTTGAACAGTCTGATGTAAAAGGAAGTATTGAGAAAGCGGAAAAATACCTTTTGGATGCTCTGAGAATTTATGAAGCCGAAAAGCATGATATACTACCGGGATATAAGGTAATACTGATGAATCAGCTAAGCTGGCTGTACATGGAGAAAAAAGAACCAGAAAAATCCATAGAGTATGCCAACCGCGCATTGCAGCTGGAAAAGGTGAATAGAGATCCGCATGACAGGATAGAGTCTTATGAGTTTTTGACGGATTCTTATCTTAGACTGGGTGAAAATGAGAAATCGAGATATTATATGAAGGAATATTCCCATCTGAAAGATAGCTTAGCCTATGTTCAAAAGAATAATGCCGATACGATCATGAAAAAGCTGGTAACCCAAGTTGATGATGAATATATAGAAAAAAGAAAAAAAATGTTAGCTTTTATCTTCATATCAACTCTAATTGTTATTCTGGTTATAGTATTACTATGGAAAAGAAAAAACAAACACATTCATAGAAAATATGAACAGATGATTGAAAAACTGAAAAATGATGAAATAGGTAAGAAAATCAAATCATCTGCTTCTCAAACAAGCAATACGATCACCAGCGAAACAGAAGAAAAGCTATTGTCCGACCTTGAAGACTTTGAAGGATCTGAGCTATTTCTCAAAAAAGATATCACGCTCCGCTTTCTTTCTGACCAATTTGGCAGCAATACAAAATATTTATCAGAGATCATTAATAAGAATAAATCTCAAAATTTCAATAACTACATTAATCAATTAAGAGTAAATTATATCGTTCACAAGCTATACAATGAGCCCAAATACAGAGAATATAAAATAAGTTATCTGGCAGAGGCATGCGGGTTTGCCTCTCCACAGGTTTTTGCAACTGCATTCAAGAGAGTATATAGAGTGACGCCTTTCTATTTTATACAGAATCTGAAAAAAGATGCCCCCCTATAACGAAGGCAGTATTCTTAGTCTGAGTAATTATTTTAATAGGGCATATTCTCAAAAAGGATCGTGTGTGTATTATCCTGAAATAGTTGACACATTTTTAAGTTATTTGATGGTTCTAAATTAGCATTTTTTTTCGTTTGTAAGATTTATATTTTACATTTTCTTTGGCGTGCACTTTTGCAGGTGTTTGAAGCCCGAGGGAAAAATGTAAACTCTGATTGTTGTAGATTTCAACGGCCTGTTTCACCATCTTTTCTGCTGTTTTGAAGTCGAGCAGGATTTCCTTCAGACCATATTCATACTTCAACATTCGATTGATTCGTTCAGCAATAGCATTCTCGTAGGGATTGGAATTCTGCGTGTTAGAGAGCAAAATTTGTTGTTTATCTGTAAAATCGGTGAATTCCGGAACGCAATATTGGATTCCACGATCGGAGTGATGGATGAGTTTCCGATTTGGGAATAAACGCTGTTTTAGAGCCATTTTAAGCGTATCGACCACGATTTCTGTCCGCAGGTGGTCTGCGAGTTTGAAACCGACAATTTTCTTGGAATACGCATCTGTCACCAGGGCGATTCTTTTAATTAGATAACCTAATTATTGACAGAAGCTGTTATACTCATATTTCAAATTAATTTTTCCGACTCAAAAACATCTGCCAAATCGCTTCCAACTGTGGTTTGGTTTTTTACTATTGCAAATGTAGGACAGCATCATTCACACAAAAAAATCTTTTTGGGTATCTAAAAAAATTCTTTCCGCTCCACTCCAACAATTTTTCCAGACACTCCTAAATCCTTCGGACAAAAAAAATTCAAGCCCGATTCAAAACTTGTAAGCAATTATGGGAGTTGAATCGGGTTTTGTGTGTCTGATACTGTCCTATAATCATCGGCAAAGAAAAAGCCGGAACCTCAGTTATACGAATCAATTTAACAGCAGACGTTCTTTGACATCAACGGAAAAATCAACAAAAAAATAAAGATAAATACTGCTTTTCCAAAAAAAATAAAAGAGAAATCGAAGAATGAGATTCGCCGATTCCTTAAAAAAAAATAAACCAGTAGAGGCAAAAGCCGAGTGTCCTCGATACCAAATCAATTCACTCGAAGATTTTAACCAACAATTCACTAAAAAATTAACAAATTAAATCGAAAAATCATGAACATCATCGTAGGCAGAATTACTCAAAATGCAGTAATCAACATCTTAAAAAACGACAAAAAAGTAGTAAACTTTTCAGTAGCCATTAATGACAGCTACAAAACCAAACAAGGGGAACGCAGAGAACAAACTACCTACTACAATTGCTCTTATTGGATAAATACCAAAATAGCAGAGTTTCTTACCAAAGGCACTTTAGTGGAATTATCGGGCAGAACAAGCAGTAGTGCGTGGATAGGAAAGGACGGAGAAATAAAGTCTGGACTGAACTTCCGTACATCAAACATCAAATTGCATGGTGGAAAGCAAAAATCTGAACCCAATAGCCATCCAATAGCTAATCAACAGAATGTCAATGACAATCCTTTTTCCGATGAAACTGATGACGATTTGCCATTTTAACCCAACCACAGAGAATTATGGAAGCACAATTTAATTTTCAAGTAAAACACAGAAATAACAAAATAGATTGGGAACATGTAGCCGTAGGTTATCAAATCTTTTGTGACAGAATCACAGCAATACGCTATGCAAGGAAACTTTCCAAAATATTCAAATCAGAAATCAGAATGACACAAGGAGCAAATCCATTTAAAGCAAGCGGAACATACATTTATGAAATCGAATAATCTTTAAGAATCAGAAATTATGGCAAATTGGTGCAGTAACACAGTTGTTTTCGAGGGAAGTCCCGAATCAATTGAACAAATAAAATGGCTGTTTCAAAGCATGGCAACAAAAGAACAGCAGGAGCAAAAAGGGCAACTTCCCGATTTTGTAAATCAATACAATGGCGGATATTTCTTCGATTTGTATTTTGATAATGAAGAAACAGCAGTATTTCAGTATCAGACCAGATGGTCGCCCAATATTGAAATTATCCAAGAGATAGCAGAATATTACAAAGTAGATTTTGTACAGGATTACGAAGAGATGGGAAATCTTATTTACGGACAGGCAATACATCACAATGAAATACTTCAAGACATTTATCTCGAAGACGAAGATTTTGAACAATATGAGTATGATGAAGAAAACGATTGCTATCATTTTGAGGACAAAGAATTTAATAGCGATAGCGAAATTTTGGAAATCCTTTTGGAACGAAAAATCAAAAATCAGTTTAAGATTATTAAAAATCAGCAATCATGACACGTTCAAATTTACATATCAAATTGAGCAATGGAAAATCCATTATATGTGTTGCCGATAGCAGTTCCGCGCCCGAACAAGGTTATATTTTAGAACAAATTTTATTGCTACTTCTTTCATTTAACGACAGCGAACAGGAAATGGCTCTACTATCGGAACATTGTACGATGGATGAAAGGCGAACCAACGCAACTTACCGTTACACAATTAACCTAATTACTAAGGAAGTTAAGTTTTTTGAAGAGCATTTCAGCTATACAAACTTTAATTTCAGAAAAGGCAAGGATATAACGGAACGCTATAACAGTTACCTAAAATCTATTAAACAACAATAAAAATTTTAAACAATGCAAACCAATTTTTTCAGACAACTCGCCAAACTTAACCTTATCGGGGATTTACAGATAACTCTAAGACCAACCACAGAAAACAACTTCGTCCTTTCCGTACTGCTCAATAACGAGCAGTGTGGAGATGAAGCAAGAAAACTCATTCCGCCTTTAAATCTTCGTGGAACAGCCGAAGAATTGGACAATGGATTTTTTGAAAGTATCACAGTACCATTACAGACCACTTCGGGATTAATGGTGGATATGGAAAGCTATATGAAACAGCTTGAAGAAGCCAGGAAAAAATCCGCAATGGAAAAAGAAAAAGCGGATATGGAAAAAAAGGAAAAGGAAGCCAAAGAGAAAAAGTACAAGGAAGCATTCCAAAAAGCCGAAGCACTCGAAAAAGAGGGCAAATACAAAGAAGCGTGGTCGGCACTTCCAAAAGTATCGGAAAACCCTGATTTCGGTGAAGCTATCCGCAAAAAACAGGATGAATACGAAAGACATTTTGCCCCAAGTCTTTTTACCGAAACTGTAACTAAAAATGTAGAATCCTAAAAATCAAAAATTATGTTATTAGCAACACAACTAATCCGATTATTCATATTAATTGACAACGGACAGGAAATCAAACTACCAGACCCCGAACCCAAATGGAGCGTAGAATCGGTAATGAACTTTTATGCTAACACTTATCCGATTTTAACTACCGCAAAAGTTTCTGCCCCACAAATCAAAGATGATAACATTGAGTACCGATTTGAAAGCGTAATGGGAACTAAAGGATAATAATTGTCGGTTGATGGTTAATAGCCAAAGCCTACAACCAATAACTCACAACCAACAACAAAACAAAAATGAATGCAACACAACATCATATCGGGAAAAATAGAACTTCCCGAAGAACTACAACAACGAAGATTGCACCGACAGTTGGGCGAGTTCGCAAAGTGGCTACAAAGACCAAAGACAGCGAACGAAATACGGAAAGACAAACAGAAATCCGTACCGAAAGCAATGCTTCCAATGGTTTTCTAAAATGCAGGTTTCTGCCAAAACTGGAAGAAGTACCAACGATACAGGATTACAAAGAAATGGAGAAAACAGAGAGGGATTTTTATAAATCCCTTTCTCAATTTTCCCAACAGTATGGCGTGGAACCAATGCAGACCAAATGTTTTGAATTTCCCTATAATTTGGCTTTGGCACTGTGGGATATGGAACCCAAATTGGAGCAGGTTAATGAAGATTGGAAAAGTTTTAAACTCATTCGGAACAATAAGAAAATTCATTTTTCAAAAGAGGAACGGTATTATACAGGAACATCTCTTTACTATATTCCCATTGTACCGCTTTTCCAAATGCTCCACGACAAGCAATGTAAAAAGAATGCTCAACTATTACTTTCGGTTTGCAGTTATCTGTGTCATATTGCCGATGTACCGTATTACAGGAAGCAAAACAGTTATCTGTATTGGATATACGAAATGCACGAGGATTGGATAGAACAGGGCGATGAAGCGGAAGAAGATTTGCAGGAGTTCAGACGTGAATTTAGAATTTCAAAAACCATAGGCGACAAGATAGAGAAAAAACTATATAATCATAAAAATCTGGAACTATTTGAACAGCGTTTGAGCCGTTTTAAAACGCATACCACCTTCGACCACGATTGCTATAAAGTGGCTTCCGATGCTTTTACCCTTTATACGGAATATCCGAAAACAAGCATTTTCCGAAATAAACCAACGCCTGAACAAGACCCATACAATGATGATTGTAATAAAGCAATCGGTATGGATATGTATATTTCGTTTGTTGCCGATACAAAAGGTTACTTATATAGCAATATTGAAGAAAGTATTAATGCAGAGTTTGGTGAATACGGAAGCATTGAAGAACCTACCATATATACACCCATTAACGGAACTACAATCAGCAAAGCAGATTTTGATTTTGAGCACCGCCTGTTTACCTTAATGGACAACCTATACAGAGTATTAACACTAACCAATTAACTCATAAAAAATGAACGATATAATTGATACAGCCAAAGACTTCGGAACATTGTATGAACCTAAATCTGCATTGGTTTTTTATGAATCCTTAGATAAAAATGCAACGATGTATGTTGAGCATTTTGATATGGACAGGAATGGCAATCCAATCAACGCCCATCCTTTGACCGTAAACGAAGCCAGAGCATTAGCAAAATCTTTGCAAATTGATGAAGAAAAGGACAAAACTTTTCTAAAATCAAAAGGAATTTTACCTACCAACATTCTGAATATCAATCCGAGCCAAAACGGTTCTGTACTTTGGTATACTAAATCACAGGAGCGACAGATGTACTTTGTGAAGAATTTGGAAATTCCCAATGGGAAAGCACAGGTTCCTGCAATGCTTTGGTTTGCCGATAAAGAAAACCTTTCGGTTTTTGCTCTGACAAGTGACAAAAGACCAACCGAAAAAACAACATTACATTACGCACCGTTTTTTAACGTGTATGAGGACGGTGCGGTCTGTATGGGAACAGTAGATGTCAATATCAAAAATTCGGCTTCCGTTGAAGAATTTATAAAGGCGTGGGAAGATTATTTTTTCCATTCCTATTTCAGTCACTTATTGGATAACTACAATCCGATAAAAGGAAACTGTGTAAATCTTTGGAAAAAATTAATGGAAACAGGCGAAACCTTTCCTGTGGAAGTATTGAAAAAAAATAGTAAAACCCTTAAAAATCTATTGCGATGAATATAAAAAATACAGTCCATTTTACGGACAATGAGTTAATCAGTCCGACCAATCCGATTTCGGTAAACCTTATCGGAGCAGGAGGAACAGGTTCTAAAGTTTTAACCGCTTTAATGGAAATGAATCACAGTTTAATTGAATTAGGACACGCAGGATTGTTTGTAAGATTGTGGGATGATGATGTCATTACAAGTGCGAATTTAGGCAGACAGCGTTTTGCTGAAAGTGAAACAGGATTGTACAAATCTGTGGCATTAATCAACCGAGCCAACCGTTTTATGGGAACAAATTGGAAAGCTGAAACTGTGAAATTTGAGAAAGACCGTTTTGAAAGATTTCCCGAAAATGCAAAGGCAACCATTACCATTAGTTGTGTGGACAGCGTAAAAGCAAGGTTTGACGTTGCAGGAATTCTGAAAGGAAAAAGCGATTACAGGAATTACAGTAACGAACCGAAATATTGGCTGGATTTCGGGAACAGCCAATTTACAGGACAGGTATTGCTATCAACAGTTGGAACAATCAGACAACCCAAATCCGAGAAATATGAAACTGTGTCAAATCTTCCATTTGTCACGGAAGAATTCGGAGAACTTTTAAAGCAGTCCGAGCAGGAGGATGATACGCCGAGTTGTTCACTTGCAGAAGCATTGGAAAAGCAGGATTTATACATTAACTCTACACTTGCACAAATGGGATGTTCTCTTTTATGGAACTTATTCCGCAACGGACTGACCGAAAATAGGGGATTTTTCCTTAATCTGAAAAACTTTCATTCCCAACCCATAAAAGTCGCCCGATGAAAAATCGGGCGGCAAAAATGCCATTCCTCCCTATGGTCGGAATCGCATTTTTGCAGTTTAAATCGGATGCAACCCCATTTCTAAAACATTTCCATACTTTTCCCTTGCATGTTCTGAAAAGAGATTGCGAAATTATTTTGAAAATTCATTGAATTTTAAATTTAAAAGTAACCGATATTAAAAATCAACTGTTAAGTTATTTTAATTCCAGAGGACTTTTAAATCTCTGAACTCCAAGCTTGATTTTGTTTTTTCAAACAGATTTCTTACAGGTTGTGATGTTGTTTTGAACCTGAATAATTTTATAAATAAAGGTTCACCTTGTATATCTTTAAATGAGAAAGTAAGCTTCAAAGGAGTATTACTTGCTAATTCGGGATATGGTTTGCTTGATTTATACAAATCAACTTTATATTCATTTCCTTCAATATCTACAATGGCAATGTCTTCGATAGCCATTTTTTTATTCTCATCCTTAGCTTCAATAAGAAATGCAATTTCAATATTTTTTCCGGCTTTATTTCCAATCACTTTTGTTATTTTGAAAGAGGAATTTTCTTTTTCTGTTTCAAGAATTGGTTTGTTAATATCAAGAACACTTTTTAGATATTCGTTTTCAGAAGTTAAAATTTTATTTGTTGATTGCAAAGCTTCATTTTCTTTTTTGAGAGCCTCGCAATTGGATTGACCGTATGCCATTAATGAGGTAACAGTTAGTGCTGACAGGAGTATAAATTTCATCATTTTGTTTTTGTTAAAATACCTTAGTTTATTGTAAATATAAGAATTTCAAAAATACAATTTTTGCTTTGTATTTTTTGATTTTTTAATCAGAAAATTACTCTGTACTTCTTTTGCTTTTTATTCTCTGACCGTCAGTTCGTTTTCAGTATGCAAAAGTATAAATCCCGTTTCTGCTCAAAAAAATCTTTTTGGGTTTCTAAAAAAATTCTCTGCATTTCACTCCGATAATTTTCCCAGACTCTCCTGAATCCTGCGGACAAAAAGATTTCGGAGCCTCCATTCCAATGCTTCCATTTCGGTTTTGGCTGAAACGGAATTTCTATCGTCAGAAAGCAATGAAAAACGACAAGCCGGTCAGATAAAAAAGCAGAGCGTTCTTTGACATTTCCGAAAATAATAAAACAAAATATTAACAATTTAAAATTCAAAAAAATGAAAACAAAAAAACCAGAACAAATAGAATTTTTCAGTTTAGGAAATGGTATCTCGGTTTGCGATACCAATAGAGAAATTAACGGAGATTATAAGAAAGTAGCTCACATATCGAAATACAGAGAAGTGAAATTTTTATGTAAAATTTCGGATGAATCGAAAAACAGAATACTGTGTTATGCTGAAAGTGCAAACCCAACAATTTCTATGACACAGAATGAACCTGTTTTCATCGAGAAAATGTTCAGATACACTGTCTATTTCAAAGAGTTCAGAAAAGTTTGTTACGCCTACAATCTCGAACAGGCATTTACAGAAGCTAATGTATATGCAAGAAAAAATAAATTATCTCTGGATTTTTCAATCGAAGATTCAGAAACATTCGTTGAGAATCATCCCTATTTCGGCATCAAATAATCACGTTAAAATCTTACTATGAAAGAGTTAGCAATTAAAACACAATGCACAAAAGGAAACAAACCCAACTATTTGGGTTTTGTTTCCCCTTTCCTGAATACGGAAGGTCTGTTATTACCTGATTGTCAAAAAAATCAAATTGATACTTACCAAGCGAAAACAACTCTAAAACAGGCAGAGAAAATGGTTGAAGGTCTTCCGCTTACAGCCGAGGAGTACCTTAATATTTTGAATATTGAAGGATTAAACGAATTTCCTCCTGAAAAATTTCAGATTGTTTTAGATACTATTGATGATTTTTTTAAATGTCATGGGTATCCAGAAAAAAACAAATATCCACTTCGGGTATTTTACGGATTTAAAAAACTGACAAAGAAAATAGTAAAGAAACCCTCCGTAATAATCCTTTATGAGAATGGATGTTCACGATTAAATGACAGATATGTCAATAGAGCAATGAAGGTCATTTATCAGAGATTACAGACAGATGAAGAAACAAAAGATGCTAAATACTGTAACAGATTATTTTCAAAGAATGAATATTTCATCAATGAGAAAATCTGGAAAGGTAACATTGAAGCTATTCTGCATCATAATTTTTTGGCAGATAAAAATAATGTTCCGAAAGATGAAAGGGAATATATTAAGGGGCTTCTGAAAAAAGATGTTTTTGATTTCTATGGCGATAAAGTTTCAAGATTTTTTCAATCATCATTTAACTTTTAAAGCTGTAGCAATATGAACAGAAATAATATACAATCATTCAAATTAAATACTACAAATTATGGTAATTAAAAATTATAAAACAGAAACACTCCTAAAAAGGCTGGAAAACTATGACCAAAAATACTATGAAGCGGTTTGCAAGCCGTCAAATATTGGCTTTGGTTACGGAATGAGAGCTTACCACGCACTAAAAGTCCAAAATCCGCCTGAATGGAAAATTAAAGACAAAGCAGAACCAATCGCTGAAGAACTTCGGAAAAGAGGTGTAAAATTCAACACTCATTTTCTGAAGCTATCAAACTAAGCAATACGTTTTTTGTAATTAATATATTAAACAGTCAAAATCAAACTAAAAGATTTCATTTCCTGAAATCGACAAATATCTATTTTCAAAGTATCTGATTTCCCTCATTCCTGATACAAATACCTCAGACATACGCTCTATTCTCTGACTGTCAGTTCGTTTTCAGTTTGCAAAAGTATAAATCCCGTTTCTGCTCAAAAAAATCTTTTTGGGTTTCTAAAAAAATTCTCTGCGCTTCACTCCGATAATTTTCCCAGACTTTCCTGAATCCTGCGGACAAAAAGATTTCAGTGCCTTCATTCCAATGCTTCCATTTCGGTTTTGGCTAAAACGGAATTTCTATCGTCAGAAAGCAATGAAAAACGACAAGCCGGTCAGATAAAAAAGCAGAGCGTTCTTTGACATTTCCGAAAAATTAAAAATCAAATCTTAAAAAACCGACAGTGTCGAAAAAATGAATAATAACAATTTAAAATTTCACACTATGAAAAATCCAAACATTTCAGCAAATGAGTTCTATGACCATTTTATAGGTACAGAAAACTATTACAAGTACCCTTTTGGAATACTATTAACTGACGGCGTGAAAGCTGTCGCTGACGAAGAAAAATGCTATTGGTTCCTTGATGCCATTGCATCTTACCAGTTTGAAACAAAACTTAAAAAGGAAGAATTTCAGGTCTGGAAAATTCAAAGGATTGAAGATACCAGATTTAAACTCTCAGCAACAAATGGGAATAATAAAATCTTAGTTACCCAAGACATTGAATTTTCAGATTTCTTCTTTAATGAATTTACCATTTGGAAAGAAGGTAATGTACTACTGCTTCCAAGTGAACATTAAAACCATAAAACCTCACGATGTACAGGCAATCGTATTTTTATTAATAACTCTAAAATAACAATGATATGAACAAGAAAGAACTTGCAGCGTATAGAGCAAGAAAAATAGAAAATATGAATAAGGCAAAACAATTAATAAAGCACCCTTTCAGAGAAAAGGAAGGCTTTGTTTTGGAAGTTGAATGTACCGAAAAAGAGCATTCTGCCTACTGTGCAAAATTAGGATGTAGTGGCACGTATTCCGATATAAGCGGAAAGGCTTTTTTATTAAACTTTTTTCAATACATATAAATACTATGGGAACTTTACTCAATCATCTGTAAAGTAGACTTATAAAGCGATAGGAATTAATTTTCTATCGCTTTTTTCATTTTTACACTCATAAATCTTTTCGGGTTTCTGGCAGGAGGCAAAAATGCAATTCCTCCCTATGGTCGGAAACGCATTTTTGCAAAAAAGGAAGCAATCACATTTCTAAAACATTTCCGGTACTTTTTCCTTGAGATATTTTTGAAAAGAGATTGCAAAGCTGATTTTACTAAAATTTAATACGAATGAAACAGATAATTATTTGATTGAATTATCTTTTAGCATCATTATAGCATCTCTCAGTTCCATAGGATGCTCAATGAAATAGGTATTCGTTACATCTCCAGTAGTTGCAACCAATGTTCCAAAATTCAAAGCCTTTCCTAAAAAACTTTGATGCAGGTGCATTCCTTCAAGCTTATTTAATGAGAGGTCGGAAAGTGTTTTTCCTAATATTCCTGTGGAAAATGTAAGATGATAGTCAGTGACATAAATTTTGGTGCTTCTATTTCTCAAGAAACGTAATAAACCTCTGATGAAAAGATAAATAAGAAACAGAGAAATAAGACCCACAAAACCAACCATATATTTATAGCCTAATAATAAAAATGAGATAACTCCTAAAGAACCGATTATAATAAAGAAGATAGGAATTACATAGGAGATCCAATGGATTTTGGCTTCATAATGAATAATAGGATTAAATGCTTCAGACTCTGCAAGTAAGTTTTTCATATATTGTGTGGTAATCATAAATTCCGATCTAATTTAGTGAAAAAGCAGACAATAAAAAACTAAAATGGAAAAATCAATTCATAAATTTAGAGGTCAGCAAACGGATTTTGTATCGGTCTGATGATATACTGTCTTCTTATTCATCTGAAGTTGATTTTGGGCGTTTTATGGTTTGCAGGGCAATCTTCTGGGAAGTGGCATTGCCCGATTGCAATTCACTCTGAAGAAAGGGCATTGTGTTTTTTATGGAAGACTTCCAATTTGTTATCGGTTTATTGTAACCATTTTTCCAACCGTTTCCGAGCCAACTGTCGTATTTTTCTTGAATAAGATAATCTAATTCAAGAATATAGTTTTCCAATGTTTTCGCATACTCCGTAAATTCTTCCAAGGACGGAATATTCCCGGAAAGCGGAATGGGTATGGGAACCTGATTTTCCTCAGACTCATCAGAAGACAAATTTTGATTCTGTGGAGATTCAATTTTTTGTAATGATTTTCCGATGGGTTTCTTTTTTGTTGGAATTGTCTTTTGACTCCTTTTAGTCGTCGAATCTCCTTTGTCGGTTTCAGGTTTTTCAAGAACGGATAATACCGGCGAATATTCCGGAAGAATTTTGTAATGTCCGGGAAGTCCGTTTTTGGATTGATACTGAATCATTCCCAGATTACAAAGTTTTTGGCGTAACGTAATAATGGTTGGTCTTGTAATTTTAAGCCGTTCGCAAATTTCGGTATCCGAAAGACTGAAGTCATTTTCTTCGTTTTCTCCCCATACTTTCAACAAAAAAAGATAGAGGGCAGCAGCAACTGCTCCCAATGATTCTTTTTCGTTGTATTCCCAAAACTTTCCGATTAATCCCAATTCATTCATTTTTTATGCAGAGCCATTAGCTGCATTGCTTTCTCTTTATCAATGATGATAAGATTTCCGTTTTGGATGATGGCATCATCCAGTATTCCGCTGGATTTGATTTCCGCTGCTTTCGAGCGGGAACATCCCAGCGTTTTGGCTAAACCTTTAAGACCGTATTCATACTTTTTTTCCGGAACATTGTGTTTTTGTAATTTCAGGAACTCTTCGACAGTCAGCTGAAGAAGTGGTTTTTTCGGATCGATATTCATATTGTTTTTCGTTTTTTAACATTCAGACGGTTTGAATTACCATTCCTCTTATTTTTTGAGCTCATAATAATTTTCAGAATCTTTGACAATCAATTCTTTCTCCCGCATAAATTTAATATAGCTTTTTGCCGTTCGGTCTTTGACTGCCATCATACTTTGGAGCTTTTCACATAATCCGGCATAGGTATAACGCTTTTGCTGTGAAAATAGAGTTCGGGCAATATTTGTCAATTCTATCTCTTTGCGTTTCTCTTTTTCTTCTTTGGTTTTTTCTCCGACAAAAACATGCATTCCTTTTTCCTTGTCCCAGGAAAATTGAATAAGCGGTACATCCAAAGGACTTCCGTCTCTTACTTTTAAAGCTTTCACTACAGATATTTGAGGATTATCATCTTTCTCAATGGATAGAATAGCAGCTGCTTTTCTCTGAAGCTCGCTTCCGAGATGTCCCCGAAGCTTGAGTCCGTTGGGTGTGAAATGCAGCACACCGATAATACAGGTTTTATAAATTCCTGCCATACGGTAGAGTTCATCAATTAAGGCAACACTTTCCGCTTCATCATTGGCACCTCGTATCAAATCGGCTATTCCGTCTATAACCACCATATGAATCCCTGAAAATTGGTAAAAAAATTTATCCATACTCTGCAAGATTGCCTGCATCCTTTCTTTTCTTGACATACCTGCCAGACAATAGGCTTTGAAATAGTCAGGCATATTTTCTCTTCCGGAGCGTTTCAAGATGCCTGAAATATTTTTATACAGCTGGGTTTCGGATTGTTCGGTATCGTAAAGTAATACGGCTTTGCTATCCGTATTTGGGAGTATATTGGTTCCTAATGTATCAATGTAATCGTCCTGACGCAGAGTTCCTGCTATCAGGCTTCCTACATAATTACTTTTTCCGGTACCTTCACCTCCTGTCAATCCCATTAAATTTCCCTGTGTACCCAGAGGAACATCATTAATGGAAATGAGCGTTTGTGATTCTATGGGAGGCTGGGTAAAATTGATTTCGCAAGGTTTCAGTATAGCCATAGTTTCATTATATAATTGGTCTAAAAATTCAAGGAATAATTGATTAAAGTCATCTTTGGTATTTCCCATTCTGAAAAAATCGGAAATATCCTTTTCCTGCTTGGTTCCTGAAAGTGTGAGCTTCAAACGATTTACACCGAAACCGGATAATTGTTTCTGGTGCCTGAGCGAAGCTTCCAAACCGGCTTTATCCACATCATACAAAATCAGAATATGCTTGAAACGATAGGAAAGTTTTTTTATCAGACTTTCAGGTATCGAGCTGGTTTCACTGTTGAAGCAAATTGCATAAAATCCTTTGGAAGCCAGTGACAATACATCCTTTTCCCCTCCGGTAATAAACAAAGTGTTTCCTTTGGCGGGCAATTGCTCCAACCCGAAACAATAGGATTCGGGCAGATTTCCACCGTATAGAAATCGGATTTGAGAAAACGGGCGATAAATTTTCACATATCTTTTACCGAAATATCCAAATATAGGTTCCTGTTCTGATGAATACATCGTAAAAGGTTTTGAGTCTTTATTTTCACTCGAAAACTCGTCCAATGAAACAACTTTGTATAATTTCAGAATTTCACGGGTAATACCATACTGTTTCCAAAACTCAATTTCCTTCTGGGTAAAGCTGCGTTCAAATACGGAATATGGTTTAGGGTTATAGGACTGCTCCTTTTCCTTTATGACATTTTCATTTCTGCTCTCTGTTTTTGTTTTTGAGGGGTATCTTTTTTGGGGCAAAGCATATCCTTTTTCCAATCCCAAATTCATTTCTTCATTGATTTGCTTCAGTATTTCTGTAAAATCTTTGGTGCAGTCCAGGCTTTTAATTTTTCCTACGATTGAAAAACAATCGCCGTCATAATGAGAATCGCCAAAATCCTTCATACGGTACATACCGCTTCTGCGGTCAAAGTAGATATTGCAGGATGCCTTGGTATCTTCATAAAAAGGATTTTTAAAGTTTCTGCCTACACGCCAGTCTCCCGGAAGGTAGTGTTTGAAAATATCCAGTCCGTCACGGGTGCTGCTCAGCACTTTGTTTTTGTCTAACATTCTTTTGGTGGTTTTGTATCAGGTCTTGTAAGCATTCTTCACTCCGGCGGATCAGGTTTTCCTGCAACATCCTTTTGATTTCGCTGATTTTGTAATAGTTTTTCCCTCTAATACGGGAATAGTCGATTTTCTTTTCGCTGCGTAGTCTTTGTAGGGTTCGGTCACTAATCTTCAAAAAGGTACATACCTCATGGCTGTCTACCCAACAGTCTTCCTCATCTTGTGTGTTTTGTTGGGAAATAACATAATCGAAGATTGTGTCCACTTTTGACATCAAGCTTTTAAATGCTTGAGATTCAATAGTGATTACTTCCATTAGTGTTTTTTAGTTCAATCCCCAAAATTAGTAGTAGTAATCGTGAAATGCCAATTGAAAGGCGGTCAATAACGGACAGGAAAAAGACAATAGCAGACAATGAATTTTATCCGGATAGGATAAAGAATTTAAGTTCAATAATTTTTTTGACAGCATCAGCAAAAAGGAAGAATATTATTGAAAGAGTGAAATTCAGGCTCATCAGGGCAGGTGCATAGGTGCAAGTATTTATAATACTTGCACCTTGCACCAGTCCCAAATGCCGATGAATAAAGGATTGGAGTTTTGAATTTTTTTAGCTAAATTTGCACTATGAGTGGTTTGCAGACAATAGGTAGACATCCATTTAGTAAAAATGGTATAGGAAACGCTCTAAATCGTACCCCTCGATTGAAAACACATACGTTTGATATTGAATATTAGTTGATTATGTGTTATTTCGTAATTTTTTGATAAAATGATTTCACTAATTTATTAAAATAGGCATTTTTTAAATCAGAATTCGATAAACCAAAATACCCACCATCATCACCAAACCCAGGTTTATTATTTTTATAATTAGAAATATCTCTTAAAAACTTATTATATATTGGGTTGTTATTAACATAACTCTGCATCCACGGGCTCAGCGAGCTACCACCGCCTCCGCCACCACCGCTTGAGCCGCCTGCATCAATATAACTAAAGCTTGCAGAAAGATTTGAGCTTTGATTACTGCCTCCTAAAGAACTAAAGTTGTCTCCGTTGAAGCCACCCATGGAGCCATGAAAGTAAAAATACCAGTAAACGCTTTGAGCATCCTGTCCTTCAAAAGTCTGTGAAGACCTCCCATCCGGATCAATAAACCTCATTGGGTTGTTGACAGCGTAGTGATAAGGCGAGTGTCTTGTGTACATTTCCGCCAGCGGGTCAACCACTCCCCATCTTCCAATATCCGGCATGTAGAACCTTGCACCGTAGTCATACATCCCAAGTTCCTCCTGAAGTTCCTTACCGTTGTATTGGTATTTGTAGTCTCCAATGGCACTAATCCCTATGCTGTGTCTTAATCCAAATGCGTAATAATCGTTTTGCTGTACAATGATCGCCGTATTTCCTTCTCTTGCAAAACTGACTCTTACATTACCCAAATGATCATTGTAGTGGTAAATATAACGATTATTTGCAAAATCAAAATACCCTTCCGAAGTGGCATAAAACTGAAGACCGCTTATGTTTCCTGTAGTACCTGTATCTTGATGATACTGAAATCCATCAATGTATTCTGTAGTGGCAAGTGCATCTGTTTTACCCCTGCCAAAGAAATAATGATGTACTTTCTTTACTTTTACTCCATCTGCACGGTAAGAGTAGCTTGTGTTCTGATAAACATCTCCTGTAGTTCTTCTTACATAATTACTGAACTTCACATAAGAAGGAAGATCTAAAATATTATATTTAATCTCCAGAATGCCTTTGTCAATATGGCTGGTCATGCTTCCGTTGTCGTCATACGAAATGATATTGCCGGAAGTCTCGGGATAACCTGCATAGTTGTTTTTCAGATCCACTACAGACTCCAGCCTGTTGCCGCTGGGATAGCTGTATACCAGCTCATCAATCTCTTCTACCGTTCCGGTGTAGCCTTTCTGGTTTCTTTTAAGGCTCGTAATATTTCCGTTGGCATCATAACTCATGAATTCGTTATAAAACCCATTTTGTGGAACAAAAGATTCCGGCTCCTGATAGATTGCTGCTTTTAATCGGTTATAAGCATCGTACTGATAACTGTATCTTTTTAGCACACCGTCACCGCTGCTTTTCCAGGTCATCTCGGTAATGTTCCCGTTGTAGCGGGCTTGGGCTACAGAGGCGTTGGAAGTGGAAGCAAGCTTCAGCTCATACCCAAAAAGATCGGTTCCCAGGTTGTCGGGATTGTTGACCTTGGTGAGCGTACCTCGGATGTTGTAGGCATAGTCGATGCTCTGGAGGTTGTTTCCCACTTTTTTGTTGGTCACCTGTCCCAGTTCGTTGTAGGTATAATCTGCCAGAAGCTCCTCTGCGTTGGTGTTTACTTTATGGTAGTGCTGTTTCAGCCTGAGAATTCCATACTTGATCAATAAACGATTGAGATAACATTCCCGTAGGATCGTTATACATGATCGGATTGTTGTTGGCGTAATGATAAGGAGATAAATGCGGGGTTACTTCCGCGAGCGGAGGGCATCTCCAAAATTTGCAAAACTATCAATAAAGTCTTTTTTTAAAGAATCTATCCATTTATCTATTGCGTTTTTGGGATTTTTTTCATCCGGGATCAAATCAACACATTTGAAACACTACCGCAATTTTAAGGTTAAGGTTTCCCCATAGACCTTCAGTTCATTAAAGCTATTAAAAACTATTTCTTTATCATTAAAACTTATTTTATAAATAGGAGGATTACTGTCAAAAAATAATGAATTTGTTAATGAAGTAAACTTATTAGATTTATCAGATTTTTGAAAGGCTTTATTTCCAAAAAACAAAAAATCTTTTTTACCAGATTCTACTACTCCAACTATATTTTGCTTTGGAATAAATAAAATTGGATTAAATGATTTCATATTTTGATTATCATTAAAAAAAACGAGTATTTGATAAATTTCTTGATTTTTACCATTTATTTTTGACTTTATAGTTCTTGAGTATATTTTTGCCGGAACGACATTTCCGCTATCATTTAATAAAGAATATTTGCTTTCATATTTAAGTAAGGTACCACTTTGTATTATGTAAAAAAATACTAAACACAATAATATTATAGAAATTAAAACAAACTTTTTCATGTGATTATTGACCAAAAATTTTAATATTATTTAATGAGGAATTAAAAGTTGGGTAACCCATATATCTACGATATACATAACCGCTGTTTCCTGGATAGTTCTTAAAATGTCGATGACTATAACCGAAGTCAGACATTTTGATTCTACTGTGTTCAGCATATATAGATTCTTTATTAGATATCATGATACCTACGTGACCTGTGGCATCAGAAAAATTAGCAGAAATCGCTACAATATCACCTGCTTGAGGGGAAGTAACAATTTCCCAGCCTGGAACTATAAAATTAGGATCTGCCCACTGACCAGCCGTAACAGGTGTTCCAAAGCCAACGAGTCCTAAGATTCCATTATCATTAGGGGTGTAAATTCCTGTTTCTTCTAAAACTTCATCAACAAACAAATTACATTTATTAGTTCCTGCTGAAAATCTTCCCCTTTTAACATCGTAAGCCCAATCTTTACTGTCATAATGTTTCATAGCATTTTTTATTATTAATTGTCTTGTTTTGCTTAGGTCGTTTTGTTGTGTTGTTGCAGGAAATAGTGTTTTAATTCCTGTATTTCCCAAATAACTCTGCATCCACGGGCTTAGTGAGCTACCACCGCCACTTGAACCTCCCGGATCAATATAATGAAAAAATGATGAAAGGTTAAATTCCTGTCCACCCAAAGAACCAAAACTGCTTCCGCCACTAAGACTTGATATACTTCCGCCAAATACCAAATGCCAATACGCATTTACAGCATCCTGTCCTTCAAAAGTCTGTGAAGATCTCCCATCCGGATCAATAAACCTCATTGGGTTGTTGACAGCATAGTGATAAGGCGAGTGTCGTGTGTACATCTCCGCCAGCGGATCAATGGCTCCCCATCTTCCGATATCCGGCATGTAGAACCTTGCACCGTAGTCATACATGCCCGTCTCTTGGAGTTCCTTACCGTTGTACTTGTACTGATATGCATTGTTAATATTTTGGCTATTAGTATTATGCAACATCCCAAACGGATAATAATTACTAATTCCTTCTATTTCTCCAGGTATAATGTAACTGCTACAGTTGCCTCCGAAACATTCTTCAACAACGAGATCTCCCGTTACCAAACCATTTCCGTCTGCATCGCTGTAACTTAATCTTATGTTACCTAAATGATCAGTAAAGTTATAGAAATAAGCATCTCTCTGCGCATCGTAATAACCCTCTGAAGTGGGAATAATAACCATTTTTATTTCAGACCCTACACTTTTATATTGAAAACCATCTACATAATGGGTTTCTACAGTTCCAAAGAGCTTCTTCACTTTTACACCGTCTGCTCTGTAGGTGTAATCTGTCACTAAAGAGTTTCGGGTAACTTGTTTGGGTAAATTTAAATAATTATATTGAATTGAAGAAATCCCCTTGTCCTGATAAGAGGTCATGTTCCCATTATCATCATAAGTAATATCGGCAGGAGTTGTCTGGTAAGGATACCCGAATGGCAAAGGAACTGCTTCGCTCACTTTCTGTAAGCGATTACTAGAGTTACCGCCTTCGTATTGGTACGTAAGATTATCAATCAATAAAGCAGTAGAACCCATTCTCTGGGCGGTTCTTTTCATTGACATTATATTTCCGTTGCTGTCGTAAGTAACTTTCTCATAATGTTCTCTGAGCGAGGGATTTGTTTCATCCTGATAAAACCCTGCAGACAGCCTGTTCATGTCATCATAAACATATCCGTATGTTTTAAGAGGCTCATTGGCTTGTGCAGCTGTTTTCCAGTCTACTTCAGCAATATTTCCGTTATATCTCGGTAGAACTTTCAAACTTGTATCTGAAGTGTCAGGAACCTCCAAACCATCAACCTGATGGTATTTAATTTTATAACCGAATAAATCACTTCCAAGATTTGCAGGATCATTTATCTGTGTCATCCAACCCCGGATGTTATAGGTATAATCCACTTGCTGTAAGGGATTTGTCAGTACAGTTCCGCCTACTTTCTTGTGTTCGAGCTGAGAAAGTTCGTTATACTTATTACGGGATAAAATTTCTTCCGGTTTATTATCTATTTTATGCTTATGAAGCAATAATCTGTTTTGGTTATCGTAAGTAAAAGACTCTGTAATTACCTTCTCATTGTCAGAATTAAGTCTTTTATGTTTTGTGATAACCTGTTGTGGAACACCTGCAAAATCCAGCCGCTTTTCTGTTTTGGTATAGCCTCCCAGATGGTTTTTTCCATGGCTTCCGATGGCTCTTCCCAAACGGTCGTACCAGATCTGGGTAGAAGACCATGCATCATCTTCCAGATTCTTCACCATGGAAGCGGTAGCCATAGATTTAAGGCTTCTTATGCTGCTCACTCCGTTGGAGGTGATATTAACTGTACCCGAAAGGGTAGTCTGCGTTAAAATGGCTGTTGGCGTGCTTACCATATTCCCCGGAATCGAAGGGTACGTATCGTAATAATTAACCGAATACGGGACAAAAGATGTGGAAGGATATGCGGTGTTGGTGTAGAAGATCTGCTGTCCATTCAGGGAAAAAGAAGAGGTACTTCTGTTTTCATTGTTCAGACCTTTGGCATTGGCATTAGCCTGCTCCTGCTGTCTGCTTCCTCCGGTGAAAACTCCGGTATACGCCACTCGTCCGAATTTATCATACCGGGTGAAGAGCCAGCGGTTGGGACTTTGGGAATTGTTTCTCATGTTGGCATCCTGCGTGGCAACCAAACGGTTTTGCTGATCGTATACCATGTATTCCCAGCCTTTTCCCGGAAGTTTTTTCTCCACCTGACGGAAACGGTTGTCATATACATACTGGTAACAAAGATCGTTGAGGATCTGCGGCGTGACCACATTGTTATTTGCGGTGATTTTTTCGTTGCCTTTGGGGGAGATCACAAAAGCGAGCTGACCGTAATTGTTGTAGACATAATAAGTATCCAGCTTTCCGGAAGCCCCTTCTTTTCTGAGCAGGACGGTTTTGCCTTCGGAGTTTTTAAAATCCAGCGTTACATTCCCGTCTTCATCGGTAACCTTGCTTTTCGACAGCTGGTTGGGGGAGTAGAATTCTATTCCGCTGATAGAAGTGGTAAGTGTTCCGCTGTTCCATGAAGTGGTGGTATTGTATTTTTTTACCTGATCCGAAGTAGTATTGGTAAGATATTCCATTTTTACGGTGTGCCCGGTTGCCATTGCCCATTCGGTTCCCGGATGAGCGGTTTCCTGCACTCTTGCCAATGGCGAAGCTTCAATTTTCTGTTCAGAATACGCGTTGGCAACACCATAATAGGTATTGACTGCTGTTTGGTTGACAGCACCGTGTATGGCTCCGTTTCCTGTCGCTGCCGGAATGGGAAGCAGTTTTCGGGATTCTCTCCCGAACTGGTCATATTCTACAGGAACCACCAGATCCTGCCCCAGTGGTGTGGCTTTGATCTGAACGACCTGTTTCGCTCTTCCCAAACCGTCAAAATACTGCACGGTCTCGCTTTTCTTGCTGCCATCGGCTGAAAGGTAGACTTTGGTGTAGACGTAATTTTCGCTTGTTGTGAGACTTTGCGCCAATATAAGATTGACTGCAAATAGACACAGCGCAATGATTATTTTTTTCATGATTTCTGTTTTTAGTTTTTATAATTATACTGGTGTTCTTTTACTGTATTGCCATTGACGTCAACTACTTTCAAAAGTCTGTTGAAGGAATCGTATTTGTACAGCTCCATCATCCCGTTAGGCGGAATGGTAGTGGTGATTCCCACCAAAGGATTGTAAGTGTAGCAGGTCACCATAAAGTTCTCAAGTGCCGAATCGTTTTTAAAGGTGTTCAGCGCAGCAATCAAAGCCTGCTCTTTGGCTTCTTCCTGAGCAGCCGGAGCATTGGCATCTTCGTTGGATGCATTGACAATGGCAGTAATCAGCGAAGAAGGAATATCCGACAGTTTTGCACCTTCTATTTTGGCAATCGGCATGGTTTTGTTGTACCCGTAAATAATGGTGGTGGGAACGCCCACAGAACCCACTTCCGGAAAAGCGGTAAACTGTACAAGGTTGCCTTTATCGTCATAAATGTCATACGAAACGTTTTTCAGCGACTGCGAAAGATTATCCGGCAAAAAGCTGATCTGCGAAGTCGGATAAAAATGAGATGCGTTCTCAAACTTGGTTTCTGCCTTGGAAATCACCGTGCCGTTTCTTTTGGTTTCTACGGTCAGGGGAATGTCTTTAATATGTGCATTCCAAAGTTTGGGATTAGAAGCAACATGCTGAAAAGGATAGGTAAGGTTTACCTCATTCACAACTCCGTCTGCACCTGTATTTTTTTCTTGGGTTACATTATAATCGTTTACACTTCTGGTCACTTCAGAAATATTGGAATACGATCCTGTTGAAGTATATGATGTTGAAATGGTTTTTTGATTTCGGACAATTCCATTTCTAATCAAATGCTCATATCTGTAATAACCTCTAAGCGTAGCTATATCAGATACAATACTGTCCTTTTGAATCACCTGATGATTCGAATTATACACTTCTCTTTTTTCAAGTAAACCAGGCTTAAGGATATTTTCATATCGTACGACATTTGGCTGAGTAGTGTCCGGACTAATAAAAGTAGGCTCATCTTTAAGCGTTTTATAATAGTATTTTGTGTATCCGGAATTCTCTCCTACGGTTTCTTTTACGTTGCTGTAAGTTACGGATTGCTCAAAGCCATTATCATTAAGGTAACCACTGGTTTGGCTGCTTTCATTAAACAGTTGATAATTGTATGTTCTCGTTAAAGCAGGGTTAATGGTATTATTATCGAGATATTCGATTCTTTTGATTCTCACTCCTTTTCCGGTAGAAAAATTGGGAAGAGGATTAGATTTATAGCGTATTCTTCTTACATAAAGAGTTCCACTTTTTTGTATAGCATTCAATGTAAGAGAATTAGTACCCGGAGGATATTTTTTGTGACCATTTGGATCTAATACCCCACCATTCAGCTCTGGAGTATATGCCTGATAATCGTTTGTGGGCTGTATCGGGTCATTAGGAGATACTCCATTTGCAGCCAGATAGTAATAAAGATAGCTATAACCATCAGGTTCATCAGTATTATATGGTAAATTAAATGTAACACTGCCTCCGCCGTTTCTGTTATTAAAAGCAAAGTCACCAATGAATTCAAAATATTGGGCATCTCTGTCTACAACTTCATGAGGAGGTGCTGTAACTTTAATATCGGGAAAGCTTTTATCCACATAATATTGATTGGGTTCAAAAGTATATTTTACTTCTGTTCCATTTGGATATTTTATAGATTGCAGTAAAGCTATTCCCAAATATTTAGGATTATAATGCTCGTACGGAAAACAGGTAACAAAAGGATTAATGTCAGAAAACTCTGACCAGTAATCTGTAAAATCAAAATTCTGTTTCAGATGGGGATATTTGATTTCTGTAGTTTCGTATGCTGATCCGGATCCATATTTTAAAATTTTCTTTAAAAGCCTTTTTGGTTGAGATTCTACCTGTGAACAAGGAGCTGTATATCCCGAAAGGTATCCTAATGGGTAACTTATAGCGCCGGAAACGGTTTCCATTATGTATTTTTCTACTTGTTTTCCTGCTGTATTTCTAAAAGTAATGCTGTTGAGTGCAAATGGATCCTGATATGACTTTCTGTCATTGATATTCAGGGTATAGTCAAAATGAATGCTTCCAAAGTTATGAGCCGTAATCTTTTGAATTTTGAGTGTCTTTACGGGAATTACAACATTATTATTAGCCGTAAAATTATAACTGTCATTTGTATATTCTAATGATACAATCTCATTATTGTTCACATCATTTACTCGGGTAAGATAATAACAGCTCGTAAATTTTTTCTCTGCTGAGTTTGAAAAAACAATGTTTTTATAATAAGAGACATCTAAATCTTCAAAAAAATATGTAATGCCATTTTCATCTTTTATGGTAAATTTATAAAGATCTGTTCCTGTTTCCGTTGCAGTGATTGTATATTTATTTTCTGTAATGTTGTAAACATTTAGATTTCCGAAAATATCTTTTTCAAAATAAAATGTTCCACTTTTTCCCATAAAACTAAAATGATAATTATTAGTAGGACTATGATCTATCGAATTAATCTCTCTGTAAATAACATTTGAAGCTCCTGACACATTCCATCCCAAGCCTACATCGCTTGCCTTGCTTCCCATAAATGTGTTATTGGGATGATAGCTCAGTCCTATATTGATGCTTACGTTTTTATTATGTGTCGGCAAGGTAAAAAACGGAATGCCAATATCCGGTATTCCGGTAGATATTGCCGAAGGTGATTTTATTTTACTGGCAACCCCAGATGCTGTGGGAGCGGTTATGTTTAATCCAGGAATCGTGGATTCATATGCTTGTCCATATAAGACAAAAGAGCATGTCATAATTAAAAGACCTAATAATTTATTAACTGTCATCTGTATTTATTTTTTAATGATTTTCGCATTAGCGGTTTTGTTGTCATTGGTTTTCACCACCACCAGATACGCTCCCTGAATGAGGTTTTGGGTGTTGATCTTTGTGATTTTGTTTTTTGTTTTCAGGCTTTGCAGCTGTCTTCCGCCCATGTCATAAATAATGATCTCAGCTTCAGACTTCCCGTCACCCAGCTTCCAGCTTGCGGATTCCATTCCGATCTCCACATAACAGTAATC
>NZ_JBVYOF010000044.1:0-983 GCF_056133985.1 Chryseobacterium sp. L12
TTTGAATATCCGTAATTAGTAATAATTTATGTATATTTGTTGAAAATCAGATTATTGAGATGAATTTATTTAGTTTTACGGCACATTTTGGCACAGAAGAAGATTGCAGAAGCCACTTTAAAGCAGAAAGAGACAAGCTGGGATTTGTTTGTAAATGTGGGAGCAAAGAACATTTTTGGATAAAAAGTATTTGGCAGTATGAATGTAAAAAATGCAGAAGTAGAACCTCACTCAGAAGTGGAACGATTATGCAGAATTCAAATTTGCCCTTTTTAGTATGGTACAAGACGATGTTCTTAATGAGTGTAACGAAGAAAGGATTTTCTGCAAAGGAAATTCAAAAACAATTGGGATTGAAGAGGTATGAGCCAGTCTGGGCAATGGTTCATAAACTTCGCAAAGCGATGGGAAATCGTGATGCGAGATATACTTTGGAAGGAATGATTGAATTTGATGAAGCTTATTTCACAGTTGAATCTAGCAAAATTGAACAAGAAAAAGGCACCCGAGGAAAAGGAGCAGTAGGTAAACAAAATGTTGCCATGATGGCTGAATCAACACCTTTAGAAGATATTGATACAGGAAAAAAAGAAAAACAAGTTCGTTTCTTTAAAGCGAAAGTTTTAGATGGGCATGATGGAGAAGAAATAAACGAAACTATTAAAGAATCAATTGATAATCAAAGCATTGTTTTTACAGATAAAAGTACTTCTTATGTTGATATTGCAGACTTTGTGGAATTGCATATTATGGAGAAGAGTTCAAAAGAAACAACAGAAGAGACACTAAAATGGGTTCATATTGCTATAAGCAATGCTAAGAGAAACCTATTAGGAAATTATCATAAAATTAAAAGGAAATATCTTCAATTGTATCTCAATGAATTCATTTACAAACTAAACCGTAGATATTTTGGAGACAGACTCTTTGAAAGGCTCGTTATTGCTAATATTACAGGATTATGATTAATTGCGGATATTCAA
>NZ_JBVYOF010000045.1:0-40675 GCF_056133985.1 Chryseobacterium sp. L12
GGGGATACAGGCTTCTATCATCAGTGTTGACCAACAGCAGAGAAGTGGAAGGAAAAAGTGCTGAAGAACTGGGCAAAGAAAACTGGAAGATCGAGAAGCTGGGTGACAGTCAGATTGACCAGCTGATTGAGAAGCAGGACATCAGAATCTATCCGAGTCCGATGAGTGATTGCTGTTATGAGGAGATTGGAATGGAATCCGCAAGCTGGAAGCTGGGTGATGGGAAAGCTGAAGCGGACATTACGGTGTACGACATGGGCGGAAGACAGCTGCAAAGCCTGAAAACTAAAAACAAAATCACCAGGATCAACACCCAGAACCTCATTCAGGGAGCGTATCTGGTGGTGGTGAAAACCAATGATAATAAAACGGCGAGTGCGAAAATTATAAAAAAATAAATACAAATGAGAAAAATTTTAATATCAATAATATTACTAGCAAACATTAGTAAAATATTTGGTCAGAATAATTCTGGCAATCAAAGTCAGTTTAATCCAAGCAAAACTAATGTTCCAACTTCTCCCGAAGTCGCTCTTCTAGGAAGGTTTGGTGACATTCCGGTGGGACACTATACTGGGACAGCTTCCGTATCAGTTCCCTTGTATAATCTTAAAGTAGATAACATTGAAATACCCTTGGCCTTAAACTATCATACTTCAGGTATAAAAGTGGCGGATGAAGCTACATGGGTAGGATTAGGATGGAGCTTTATGCCTGAAGGAACGATAACGCAGGAAATCAGGGGTAAAGAAGACAATCCTTATGGAGGAGATGGATTTTCTAATAATAGTGGGTACAATGCATTTAAGAATAATTTTGCAACACTTAATTCAGAGACCCCATCTTATAGATTACAACAAGGCAGGCAAGAAACAAATGATGGATTATCGTCTATCTTACCACAACCGAATGATGATGCTTATGATGTAATTATTGATTTAAAAGCAAAAAAAGGGCAGCCAGACATTTTTACCTATAATTTTTACGGATATTCAGGTAAGTTTTTTTACAACCCTGAAGATGTTAATGAAATACTTTTTATAGAAAGTAATGAAGATGTTAAGTTTGTCAGAAATTTTGACGGTTGGCTGGCAACAACAAATAAAGGGGACAAATTTTTCTTTTATGTTGTTGAAAAATCAAGAACAGACCAAACAGATTATACAGACATTGGGATTACCTTTAAAATATCAAAAATTACATTAACTACTGGAAAGACAATTAATTTCACATATCAAGACGAAAAAACCTACCAGTTGTATCCTGCACAAGTAGCTCGTTTCCCCAGTTTTCATTTGTCCCAAAGTGAACAGGTTACAACAAGTAACAATGCAACAATCAACGATAAAAAAACATTAGTTTCTATCGAAACAGAAGATACAAAAATTGATTTTAATTTAGCTAACAGAGAAGATATTAAACCTAACTCTTCAGCCGTTCCAATAAAAAAATTAGCTTCTATTGATATAAAATCGAAATTTCCAAATAAGATGATAAAAAGTTTTGTTTTTAATACCGATTATTTTCCAACAATTCAAATCCAAACAGTCGAAGAAGGCTACAGACATAAGAGATTAAAATTAAACTCTGTTCAGGAAATAAATTATAACAGTTCAGGAGTGGCAATTCAGAATACTCCACCCTACCTGTTTGAATACGATTTATCTTACGTGATGCCCTCTAAAATTTCAAGTTCAGATTTTTACGGATACAATAATGGTAATAATAGCCTTTCTTTACTGCCTGATTTAAATTATTTTGACTACCTTAATACTAATCCGTATAAAAATTACAATATGAATGTTACATATCCATATTCTCCAACTTCCAGATATGTAAATCAGTCATATGTTCCAACAAATATTTTAAAAAAAATAACCTATCCTACTAAGGCAAGAACAGAATTTGAATACGAATCAAATACATTTAACAATCAATTTATTCCAACAAGGAGTCAGGTTGACGCAATACGTAGATCAGAAAGTATAACTCATCGTGGAGCTTCAACAGTTCCTGGGGGATATTATTTTTTAGTCAGTCAGGTATTTAAGCCTTCACAAACTGTTACAATAAAGTTTAAGAATACCATTTTTGATGGATATATGGGCTCCGTATATCCACAGACACATTATCCATATTCGGAAATGGTAAAGTGCAAGATAAAATTGTATAAACGGAAAGCTTCCCAACCCGAGGTATTATTAAAAGAGTGGAAAATTGATGTGGCAGGCAGCGTATTTGAGCAGACTCATCAACAACAATGGAATGAAGATTATGTTCTGCCATTTGATAGTGACCCTACAACAGAATATTATGTTTATGTTGAAAACGGAATTCAGTATAATGCCAATGACGGAATCCATTTCGCCGTAGTTTCTTGTGATTTTGAATATAATGATGACGGAGCAATTGATAAGTCGGTTTCATATGGTCATGGTGTAAGAATTAAATCTATTAAAAATTATGAGAATAATACTTTATTATCTCATAAGGCGTATAATTATTCGGATGGTAAGCTTATCTACAAATTTGAACCAATTGGCGTAGTAAGAGCATCAACATATAAATCTCAGCCGACAATGCAGGATGGCGGCTGTTTTATGGAATATCAAATATCAATTTTTAACGAGCTGTCTGTGAATTCCAACGATTTTGGAACTGGTGGAAATAAACCTTTTGGATATAGTGAAGTTACCGAAACCGACATAAATATATTTGATGGCACAACTAAGGGGTCAACAAAATATGGTTTTAGTAATGAAGATTATCTATCTTTTATATATTCTTATAAAGGGCTTCCTAAAAGAGATATTACAACAAATGGTGAAGGTTTATATGTTGAAAAATACGATCAGAATCAAAATAAAGTTTTTAAAACAAACTATTTCTACTCAAATCTACCCAACACCTATGCAGTATATCCACAATTTTATATAGTTAATACATCAACCGGCCCTTATGATCCGACGTATACTACTTACCCAGCCTTATTATTAGGTTGTGGTAGTGGAGGAAATTGGGAAGTCGGTATATCTTATACAGGAGCAACTGTTATTAATCAAGATCCAGTTTCAAAATATCATTTTATTTTTAACCCTTTAATTACCGGAAAGAGAAGACTTATGAAGACTACGGATATCTCATATTTTGGTAATAAAACTTTAATAAAAGAAACAGAATTTACTTATACCAACTCCGGTGAAGTAGCTACTAGTAAAGCAACAACAAGTGATGGTGAAATTATAGAGACAGACTATGATTATGCTGCTGATGTAAACAATACCAGATTAGTTAATAAGGGTATGACAGGAATACCGTTGAGTATTGAGACTTACAAGGGAACCGTTAATTCAAATATTTTAATAAGCCACGTAGAAACCAAGTATGATAACTTACAAAACTATTTACCTTCATCTGTCATGTCCCGAAATTTTTCGATCAATAATATGGAAACAGAAGTTACATATGATAGATACGATTCGAAAGGTAATTTGTTGCAATACACAATGAAAGGTGGAATACCGGTGAGTTTGATTTGGGGATATAATAATACGAAAGTTATAGCTATGGTTGAAGGTATAGATTATGATGGGACAACCGGTCTGGTTGATTTTTCAAATATAATACTTGAATCAACATCGGATGTTGATTCATCATCTGAATCAAATTTTATTAACACTCTTGATAATTTTAGAAAGAGTAACTACAGATATCCTATTACTACTTACACCTACGATCCTTTAATTGGCGTCACGAGCATCACTCCGCCATCGGGAATCAGGGAAGTCTACAAATACGATGCAGCCAACAGACTGGAGAAGATTGTAGATATCAACGGTAAAGTATTAAAAGAATTCAAATACAACTATAAACCATAAAACCCAAATGAAAAAAATATTAATTCCCATTAGTGCTTTGCTCGTGTCAGGCTTTTTTCAGGCACAGCTGACCAATACTGAAAACTATGTATATTCGAAGACCTATCTCTCCGATCCTACACTTTCCAATCCTAAAACCTCAGAAACCGTTCAGTATTTCGATGGTTTAGGAAGACCAAAACAGGTGGTGAATGTAAAAGCATCACCACTGGGAAGGGATGTTGTTACGCATATCGAATATGATGGCTTTGGAAGACAGGTGAGAGATTATCTTCCTGTTCCGCAAACTTTTACAGCCAACGGCAGCATTTTTACTGCGCCGTTGGATTACGCTTCAAACCCTGCGATCTATGGTTCTGAGAAAATCTATTCAGAAAAAATCCTCGAAAATTCTCCACTGGATCGGTTACTCCAGCAAAAGCAGGTGGGAAATGCATGGAACAATAAGCCTATACAATTCACTTATGATGCAAGTAATACCAATGATCAGGTAGGGCAATTTGTTCCAACAACCACTTGGTTAAATAATGCTACAAAAACTTCTGTTAGAGCAGCAAGCAGCTTGTACTATGGAAATGGGCAGTTATATAAAAATACTGTTACCGACGAAGACGGCAACAAAACCATCGAATTTAAAAACGGTGAAGGGCAAGTTTTACTGGTAAGAAAAGTTTTAAGCGCAACTGAAAATGCAGATACCTACTATGTGTATAACGAATATAATCAACTGGCATTGGTTATCCCTCCAAAAGCCTCTTTTAGCTTTTATAATGAATATGGAGCAGGAAGCGATGATGAGATACCTGATGACATATTAAACAATCTCTGCTATCAATATCGTTATGACGGCAGAAACCGTCTAGTTGAAAAGAAGCTTCCCGGGAAAGGCTGGGAATATATGGTGTATGATAAAGCAGACCGGCTGATCTTTACCCAGGATGCAGTAATGCGACCTACCGGAAAATGGCTTTTCACCAAATATGATCGTTTTGGAAGAGTAATTCTCACAGGCCTTGTTGAAGGAACTACTGAGAGATCTCCAATGCAGAATATGATTGGAGATCTGGTGATTACAGAAAACAGGGATACAGCAGGTTTTACAAAGAACGGAATGCAGATTTATTATTCCAATGTAATGTTCCCTTATCTGGAAAAAGTATTTTCTATCAACTATTACGACACCTATCCACAGGGAAGCCCAACTCTTCCTACACAGATTTTAGGTCAGAATGTTTTGACACAAGATGCCCAGAACTCCAATATCAGCACCAAATCTCTTCCAACCGCTTCGTATGTCAAAAACATCGAAGACGATAACTGGACAAAAAACTATACGTGGTACGACCAGAGAGGAAGAGCCATTGGCACCCACTCCATCAATCACCTCGGAGGCTACACCAAAACAGAATCTCAGCTTGACTTTGCCGGGGTAACCAAACAAGCCGTTACCCGTCATAAAAGGCTTAATTCTGATACCGAAAAAGTAATTACCGAAAACTTTACGTATGATCATCAGAACAGACTAAAAACCCATACCCATCAGGTTGACAATAATCCTGTTGAATATCTCGCTCAGAACGAATACAACGAGCTCTCACAGCTCAAAACCAAGAAAGTTGGTGGGAAAATTTCAGGAAGTGGGCTTCAAAATGTTGATTACACTTACAATATTCGTGGCTGGATGACGGGAATTAATGATCCTAACAATTTGGGAAATGATCTTTTTGGATATAAGATAAAATATAATCAGGTTGAAGGTCTGCAAACTCCTGATGCATCTGATCCAAGTTTACAGGTTCTTCCAAGGTACAATGGGAATATTGCTGAAGTTGACTGGAGAACTGGGAATGAAAATGATCCTCTCAAAAGATATGGATATGTGTATGATGGACTCAGCCGTTTATCAGCAGGATTTTATCAGAACTCAATGAATCCATCAATCAGGGAATATTATGAAAAAGTAACCTATGATCTCAATGGGAATATAAAGACTATGAAGAGAACTGCTCATAGATTTGGAACTACCGCTATGCTCATTGATAATCTTTCCTATCAGTACGAAAACAACAATACAAGCAACCGTTTGCAGAAAATAACAGATGCCGTTACTACAACATATGGTTATCCTTACAAGGCTGCACCAACAGATATAGCATATGACATAAATGGAAATATGACCTCATTTGTAGATAAAGGCATTTCATCAATTCAGTATAATTTTCTAAATTTACCAAAGCAGATCACTCAGAATTCGGAGATAACCAATTATACTTATCGAGCGGATGGAGTGAAAATAAAGAAGCTCTTTGATGGTTTAGAGACAAATTATTTAGATGGTTTTCAATATAGATATTGGGTAGATCCGTATGGAAATGCAGCAAATAATGGAATGAAATTAAGCTTTATTCCGACATCAGAAGGTTTTTACGATTCATTAAGAGCCACATATTATTATAATTATACTGATCACTTAGGTAACGTAAGGATAAATTATAGTGATTCAGATGGAGATGGAATAGTTAAGGGAGATGGTATTAAAAATTGTGATAATTCACCTCCTGATCAGCCGTGTATGCCAGGAATTATAATGGGAGATATTGAGGAAGTCACCGATTACTATCCCTTTGGAATGATGCATAAGAACATGATGTTTTATAATTTTTATAATCCCTATCAATACAAGTACAACGGCAAGGAGCTACAAGAGACCGGAATGTATGATTATGGCGCAAGATTCTATATGCCGGATATTGGACGTTGGGGTGTGGTGGATCCGCTGGCGGAAAGATATATTAAAGCCAGTCCCTACCATTATGCCTTTAATAATCCGATATTTTTTAAAGATCCCAATGGAAAAGAGATTATAATTTATTACCAGACAGAAGATGGTAGACAAAAACAATGGAGTTATTCATATTCTAAGAATAGGAAAACAACAGGTAATGAATTTCTTGATAATGCAATTGCAGGTTTAGATAAGCTTTATACATCTGATGCATTAAATTTAGATACAAACGGAGACGGGAAAAAAGATACAAATTACTTACAAAAAATAATTGATGACAAAAGAGTTCTCAGTGTAGTTGAAGGTGAAACTACAAGATTTTATATGGGGCTATCTTATAACGAAAAGTATAAACATTGGAATACAAAAGATCCTATTGATATAGGTAAAATTACATTTAATAGTAAAAAAGGAATTCTATTCAATAATTCTGAGGATAACGATGCGAATAGAAAAGGCTTAATATCAAGATATCAAAGTGGTAAATTTAGCAAAGATGATAAAATAAATTCTCCAACTGCAGGGCTAGGACATGAAATAATACACGCTGGAAATTTTTTATTGGATAATGCTAATTATTTTCAAAGACAAGAACCGTTTAAAAATGTAGATAAAAATGGTTTTACTAATAATGAAGAAATAAGAACAACTATTCTCTCCAACCAAGTGAATGAAGCATTAAATGAACCACAACGTCAAGTTTATTGGGGTATTAAAATACCAACAGAATCTGTAACAAGTAATAAAGCAAAGTAGGTTATGATTAGATTAGTTATTTTATTTATGTGTTTTGCAATAATTTTTTCGTGTTCAATAAGAAAGGATAGTAATGAAGAAGTCATTCTTTACAAACAGTCAACTTCTGCAAACGATGCATCATTTAGCTTTGAAAAGAAATTGTTTTGGAAAATTAATTCTGATGAAAATTCTTTTATTATGCAAAAATTTTCTAAAGCAAATTATTTAGAAATTAATACGAAAATTAAAACATTTAAATTTATCGGTAACAATGATCCGGAATATTATAATAATGTAGATTTTGCTTTTGTATTATATAATAATAAAGGAAATGACACAATGTACTATGATGGTTATGATAGATGGTGGGTTGTGGAAAAAGGAAAAATAAGTCAATACCAAGATGAAGAGAATAATTTTGGGGATAAGTTAAAAATGATTTATCCTATATTCCGAAATTGTTCATATCAACCTTCCAAATGACCGCCCCGCTCTGCGAAGTTTGTAACTTTGAGCTGATAATAAAAAAACCTCGCAAAATGCGAGGTTTTTGTTTTATAAAGAATAAGATTGTCTGTTTTTAAAATCCCTCCGCTACGCAAAGTCTGTGACTTTGAGCGGATAAAAACAAAACCTCGGAAAATGCGAGGTTTTTTTATATTTATATACCCCGCTGCGCAAAGTCTCCCGACTTTGAGCGGATAAAAATAAACCCACCGCAATTTTACGAGGGATTTTGTTTATATATCCTGATTACTTCCATTCAGTTCTGTTTTTCTACCATTCAGTCACATAAAGTTGATTGAGGATACTTTTCTGACATACATTTGTCTCAACAAAAACAAGCAAATTAATTGTAAAACAAAACATCATGGAAAATTTATCATTCAACAAAGAAAATTTAGCGTACGAAAAAGCGGCAAAGAGGGTAAAAGATTTAAAGAGCTTTTATGGAAATTTAATCTCATACTGTTTGGTCATTCCTTTTTTACTTATCATCAATCTGCTTACATCACCGGAACATTTATGGTTTTACTGGCCAATGTTAGGATGGGGATTGGGTTTAACCATTCATGGTTTAAACACTTTTGGAATCGGAAAAGAATGGGAAGAAAGAAAAATAAACCAACTGATCGAACAGGAAAAAAGTAAATCAAAATCACTTTAATTAATCATTATTAATCATTTGTTATCATGAATCATACATTAACCCAGCAAAGAGTAAAAGACCTTAAATCATTTTATACAAACTGTATATGGTTTGGTATTGTGGCAGTAATTATTTTAGGAAGAAATTTTATTAAATGGATGACCACCGATTATACCTTTCACGGATCAATAATTCTGACAGTTTGGGCAATTATCCTCTTGGTAAAAGCCGTAAAATTATTCATTCTGAATTCTGAATGGGAGCAGAATGCCATTAAAGATGAAATGAATAATCTGAGAAAGCAGTAGCTTTTTATACCGAAATATTTATTTAATTTTAGCATCAGATTCAACATTAAAATTATACCTCAGAATGATCAAAACTGTCATAATTGAAGATGAAAAACCGGCTGCAAGAAAGCTTGAAAGAATGTTAGGTTTATTTCTTGATTTAGAGATAGTTGCCAATCTTGATTCTGTGGAAGCTGCTGTAGAATGGTTTGCTGCAAATGAGCATCCGCAGCTTATTTTTTCGGATATTGTTTTGGGCGACGGTCTTTCGTTTGATATTTTTGATAAAATTTCAACCAGAGCGTTCATTATTTATACAACAGCTTTCGACCAGTATACCTTAAAAGCCTTTAAGCTCAACAGTATAGATTATCTTTTGAAGCCGATAATGGAAGAAGATCTTGCAGGAGCTGTGGAAAAGTTTAAGTCATTCATTCCATCAGATCAGGCGGTTAATTCTCAGGATATCAAACAACTCATAAAAAAAGAAAAAACAATACTTTCCAGAATTCTGGTGAAAATAGGCTATAACCTTAAAATTGTTCAGACCCACGAAGTAAGCTGTTTTTTCAGCGAAAATAAAATTGTTTATCTGCAGACTCAGGAAAGAACATATCCTTCAGATTTCACACTGGATGAACTGGAAGAGGTGCTGGATGAAAAGAAATTCTTTCGCGTAAACCGGCAGTTCATCATCAATTCAGATTATATTAAAAATATTCACACCTCGCCCAATTATAAGGTTGAATTAGAATTTCAGCCACAGGAAGAAATTACTGTAAGCCGCGACCGCGTGAAAGATTTTAAAGACTGGTTGGTAAGTTGATTTGAGATGAAAGATAATATAGAAAAAACAAAAACCCAAAACAAAAATGCTTCGGGATTATTATTCAGATAAAATTCTTTTAAGAAATTACACCGCTTCCGATCAGCTCTTCACCGATGTACCAAGCTGCAAACTGCCCTTCTGCAATCGCTGACTGCGGTTCTTCAAACTCTATATAGAATCCTTCTTCAAACTGATATAAAGTTGCTTTTTGCAATGGCTGTCGGTATCTGAATCTTGCCATTACTTCCATCGATTCTCCGTTTTTTAACCTTAAATCTTCACGAACCCAGTGCAGTTCAGAGTTATCAATTTTTAAAGCTCTTTTAAGCAATCCCGGAAACTGATGACCTTCTCCTACGAAAAGTATATTGTTTTCCATGTCTCTGGAGATAATAAAACAACTTTCTTTATGTCCGCCGATTCCAAGTCCTTTACTTTGTCCGATCGTGAAAAACTGAGCTCCCTGATGTTTTCCGATGACTTTACCGTCTGTTTTTTTATAATTGATCTTTCGGCTGAGGTATTCCAATTCTTCCTGTTTTGATGAAAATTCGGGCATTTCTTCAGCAAAAAGGGGAGAATCTTTGAAAATTTCTACAATTTCACCTTCTTTTGGAATCAATTGTTGTTGTAAAAACTGTGGTAAACTTACTTTTCCGATAAAACATAATCCTTGAGAATCTTTTTTATCTGCTGTTACCAAGCCAATTTCTTTAGCGATTTCCCGAACCTGAGGCTTTGTAAGTTCCCCAATCGGAAATAATGCTTTGGACAACTGATCCTGACTTAACTGACATAAAAAGTAGGACTGATCTTTATTGTTATCTTTCCCGGCAAGTAAATGGAAAATTTCCTTTCCGTTTTCATCAATGGTTGAATCGACTCTGGCGTAATGTCCGGTTGCTACTTTATCTGCACCCAGAGACATTGCCGTCTTCATAAAAACATCGAATTTTACTTCTCTGTTGCACAGAACATCAGGATTCGGAGTTCTTCCTTTCTGATATTCGTCGAACATATAATCTACGATTCTTTCCTTGTACAGATCGCTCATATCAATTACCTGAAACGGAATTCCAAGTTTTTGAGCCACCATTAAGGCATCATTACTGTCCTCGATCCACGGACATTCATCTTCCAGCGTTACCGAAGCATCGTTCCAGTTTCTCATAAACAAAGCCACGACTTCATGACCTTGCTGTTGCAGCAGATACGCTGTAACACTGGAATCCACACCTCCGGATAATCCTACTACTACTTTCATGTTATTTCAATTTTACGAAACTCTTAACGGGAGTCCTTAGTTTGACGGGGCAAAATTACGACTTTATTCAACAAGATCTTAATTGTAAAATAAATGCTTTAAATTTGAATAATTGATAAATTAATTATGATGAAAAAAACAGTATTATCAGTTTTTCTTTTTTCTGCTATTGCCTTGAACGCACAGGTAGAAAATAATTATCAAAACGAAAAATCCTCAAACTGGACATTTGGAGGAGGTTTAGGCGTGGGTTTTGGAAGCAATTCTTACTTCAACCTTCAGTTTGCGCCCAGAGTGGGGTATAAGCTTACCAACGATTTTGAAGTTGGTTTCATGGGAAATATTTCTTGGCAGACTTCAGATTTTTACAAATCTTCTATGTTTGGTTTTGGTCCTTTTGCCAATTATTATTTTGGAAGATCATTTTTTATAAGCGGAAATCTGCAGCATTTTTTTGTGAATTATGAGGATAAGTTTTATGATTTTAAAAATAATCAGCAGGAAACAGCTTTGTACTTAGGCGGAGGATATATGCAGCAGATTGGAAATAATTCTTTTCTGCAGCTTGGCGTTATGTACAATGTACTTTATAATGAAAACAGAAGTGTTTTCTCTGGAGGATTGATTCCAACGGTGGGATTTGTAGTGGGTCTTTAGTTAATTACCTTTAATTTTTATAATCAAAAAAGCATCGAGAGATTCCCGATGCTTTCTTTTTATAGTTTAGTTATTTAATTAAGACTGTGACTTTTCAGCAGATGATTTTTTAGGTTTTGAAGTTTTACCTTCTAAGCCGTCTTTAGCTTCATTCAAATCCAAAACAACCGTTTCGCCTTCAGTTAATTGTTTGTTTACGAGCATTTCTGCCAATAAATCTTCAATGTATTTCTGAATAGCTCTTTTCAGTGGTCTTGCTCCGAAATCTTTATCCCATCCTTTTTCTGAAATGAAATCTTTCGCTGCATCAGTCAACTCAACTTTATAGTTAAGTTTTTCAAGTCTTCCGTACAGTTTGTTGAGTTCAATATCAATAATTTTCTTGATATCATCTTTTTCAAGAGAGTTGAAAATGATGATGTCATCAATTCTGTTAAGGAACTCTGGAGCAAATGCTTTCTTAAGAGCGTTTTCAATAGTGCTTCTTGCTCTGGAATCCGAATTAGATTTTTTCGCATTGGTTCCGAAGCCTACGCCATCACCAAAATCTTTAATATCTCTTGTTCCGATGTTGGATGTCAGAATAATAATGGTATTTCTGAAATCAATTTTTCTTCCTAAACTGTCGGTAACGTGACCTTCATCCAAAATCTGAAGTAAAATATTGAATACATCAGGATGCGCTTTTTCAATTTCGTCCAAAAGAACTACCGCATAAGGCTTTCTTCTTACAGCTTCAGTCAGTTGTCCGCCTTCTTCATACCCAACGTATCCCGGAGGCGCACCAACCAATCTTGAAACAGCAAATTTTTCCATATATTCACTCATATCAATTCTGATCAAAGCTTCGTCAGAATCAAAGAGTTCTCTTGCCATTACTTTACCAAGCTCGGTTTTACCAACCCCGGTAGTTCCTAAGAAAATGAATGTTCCAATGGGCCTGTTAGGATCTTTCAGTCCGGCTCTGTTTCTCTGGATGGCTTTTACCACTTTTTTCACAGCATCTTCCTGTCCGATTACTTTTCCGTTGAGTTTCTCATCCATCTGAGCTAATTTATCAAGCTCATTTTTACCAACTTTGGTCACCGGAACACCGCTCATCATAGACACCACTTCTGCAACATTTTCTTCTGAAACGGTTTCTTTCTTTTCCTTAACATCTTTGTCCCACTGATCCTGCGCAGAATTCAGCTCCATTTGTAAACGCTCTTCTTCATCCTTCAGCTTTCGGGCTTCTAGATAATCCTGGGCTTTAACGGCTTTTTGCTTCAATTCCTTAATTTCTTCAATTTTCTTTTCAAAATCAATAATTGCAGTCGGAACCTTCATGTTTTTGATATAAACCCGTGATCCAGCTTCATCCATCGCATCAATCGCTTTATCTGGTAAGAAACGATCCGTAATATATCTTGAGGTAAGGTTTACACACGCTGCAATCGCTTCCGGAGTGTACACTACATTGTGATGCTCTTCATATTTATCTTTAATCTGATTCAGAATCTGAATGGTTTCTTCAATAGAAGTTGGTTCCACCATTACCTTTTGGAATCTTCTTTCCAAAGCGCCGTCTTTTTCAATATACTGGCGGTATTCATCAAGAGTAGTCGCTCCAATGCATTGAATTTCACCTCTAGCTAAAGCAGGCTTGAACATATTGGAAGCATCTAAACTTCCGGTAGAACTTCCTGCTCCTACAATAGTATGCAGCTCATCAATGAATAAAATTACATCACGGTTTTTTTCGAGTTCCGTCATGATGGCTTTCATTCTTTCTTCAAACTGACCACGATATTTTGTTCCTGCAACAAGACTTGCAAGATCAAGTGTAATCACTCTTTTGCCGAAAAGAACTCTTGAAACTTTTTTCTGCTGAATTCTTAATGCAAGACCTTCTGCGATGGCAGACTTACCAACTCCGGGTTCAC
This sequence comes from Chryseobacterium sp. L12, assembly GCF_056133985.1. Taxonomy (NCBI): domain Bacteria; kingdom Pseudomonadati; phylum Bacteroidota; class Flavobacteriia; order Flavobacteriales; family Weeksellaceae; genus Chryseobacterium; species Chryseobacterium sp. L12. The sequence goes on from NZ_JBVYOF010000045.1 coordinate 13,517, forward strand.
CAATCAGCAAAGGATTGTTTTTCTTTCTTCGTGATAAAATCTGAGAAACTCTTTCAATTTCTTTTTCACGACCGATCACAGGATCTAGTTTACCGTCTCTTGCCAAAGAGGTGAGATCTCTTCCAAAATTATCCAGCGTAGGAGTTTTGCTTTTAGCAGAACCCAGATTTCCTGTAGGCTTTCTCATCTGCTCAAAATCTTCTCTGTCATCATCGTCGTCATAAGCAGAATTTTGAGGTGACTGACCTGAGTTTTTCAGCATAGTCTGATATTCTCTTGAAACTCCTTCGTAGTCAACATCATAAGCTCCCAAAATATTAGAAGTAGGATCCTCATATTTATATAGAATACCCAAAAGCAAATGAACGGTATTAATTTCATTTGTTTTATACTGTCTGCATTCCAGCTCAGCACGTTTTACGGCATGATCTGCCATTTTAGTGAAAGAAATATTGGTAACCTCTTCAGAAATAGGATTTAAACTTGCTGTATTTAAAGTTTCAATTTTTCTTCTGATTTGTGTTAAATCCGCATTAAGGTTCTGAAGGATTTCTTTTGCAGAGTTTTCTGTTTTTATAATACCTAAAAGTAGATGTTCTGTATTAAGAAATTCACTTTTCAGCCTTCGAGCTTCATTTTTGCTTTGCTTGAACACCTGGCTCAAACCTTGTGAAAACTTATAATCCATAATTTATCTCATTAGAATAAAAGCAACGTTGCTTTGTATTCGTTATCTAAATTACAAATATTTTACCAAAAAGCAATTAATGACTTTATGGCAGAAAAAAGTTTTTTATCTTCCTGAAAATGATTAAGTTTGTTGTCCTCAAATTTTCCTCATGAATCCCGAAATTGCTACTTATATCGGTTATGCCGCTTCTTTTTTTATTGTTTTAAGTTTCATTCTTAAAGATTTAACCAAAATAAGAATTGTTAATCTTATCGGCTGCATTTGTTTCGTGGTTTATGGCGTGTTCAGTGGAATGCTTTGGCCGGTTATAATTCCAAACGGAATTATTTGCTTTGTACAAATTTACCACCTGCTGACTGCAAAAAAGAAATAATGGCTCCTAAAAAAGTTCTTGTTTCTGCATTCAGTAACCTTTATACTGATCAGAGAATAGAAAAAGTCTGCAGGACGTTATACGAAAACGGCTATGATATTGAGCTCATCGGAAATGATTGGGGCGGAAACACCAAGATGCACCGTCCTTATCCTTTTTCAAGGATTTCCCTTATCTCAAAAAGTTTAAAAACGGCTTATTTTGAATTTAACTGGAAATTGTATCAACGTCTGAAAACTAAATCGGATCAAAATACGATTCTCCTCGCCAATGATCTGGATGCACTGTTTCCGAATTATTTAATCTCTAAAAAGCTTAATATTCCTCTGGTTTTTGATAGTCATGAAATTTTTTCCGAAATGCCTGCCATTCAGGGCAAAATGTCTCAAAAACTGTGGCGGTATCTTCAGGATAAAATTGTTCCGGAATTAAAATTTATCATGACGGCAAGCGGAAGCTATGGGAAATGGTTTCAGGATCAATATAAAGTTCAGCCGGTTATTGTTCAGAATTCGCCTAGAAAAATAGAGTTTAATATGGAGATTCCGGATAATCAGCCAAAAATATTGTTGTATCAGGGTGCTATTAATCCGTTTCGTGGAGTAGATAAAGCCATTTTGGCAATGCATCATCTTGAAAATGTTATTTTTAAAATTGCCGGTGACGGACCGATGAAAAAAGAGTATGAAGCATTGGTGATTCAGGAAAATCTTCAGGATAAAGTTCAGTTTTTAGGAAAGCTATTGCCGGAGGATTTGCGAAAAGAAACCTTATTGGCAGACTGCGGAATGAGTATTGAAGAAAACGGCGGCGAAAGTTATTACTATTCTTTACCCAATAAAGTTTTAGATTGTATTCAGGCAAGAGTTCCTTTGATTCTTGTACCTTTTCCGGAAATGGAAAATATCAAAAATCAGTTTGATGTGGGCGAAATTATTCATAATCATCAACCGGAATCCATTGCAGAGGCTGTAAAAAAAGTTTTAAATAAAGGCAGAAGAAGCTACCGGACTGAACTGGAAAAAGCAGCAGATTTTTTTTGCTGGGAAAAAGAAGAGCGTAAGATTCTTGATCTGTTTGAAAAAGCGGATTTGTAATAGCAAAGAATTTTAAAATCCGAAACAAATTACACAGGAAAAATTTTATCAATTATCTTTGCAGAAGACTATAATTCTATGAGAGTATATAATACGAAGCATTTTCTGACAATTCTTCTTAGCTTACACAAAAGTGATACTTTAAAGATTCTTTTTCCTACCATGATTTTGATGGCTCTGTACTCTTATGGAATACAATACCTTGAGATAGAATATTTTCACTTAACATCGAAGTCAAAAGTCAGCAATGTAGGAATGATTCATTCTTTACTGGGATTTGTTCTGTCATTACTTCTGGTTTTCAGAACCAATACAGCTTATGACAGGTGGTGGGAAGGCAGGAAGCTTTGGGGGAAACTTGTGAATGATTCCCGCAATTTTGCCATAAAAATTAACACCATTCTTATGGATGACCGACAGTCTGCACATCAGATTGCCAGATATGTGAAATATTTCCCTCACTTTCTTGCAAAACATCTTTCTAAAGAATCTACCAGACTGGCGTTAGACGAAGATTATTCTGAAATTGAAAAGTCATTGACGAACCACGGACCGTCGGATTTAATAGCGCTTCTTTCCCGCAAATTGTATCAACTTAAAAAAGAAGGAAAAATTTCGGATACTGAAATGCTGTTTCTGGATACTCAGCTTTCCGGTTTTCTGGATGTCTGCGGAGGTTGTGAGAGAATTAAAAATACACCGATTCCTTATTCTTACTCATCATTTATCAAAAAGTTTATCATCCTGTACGTTTTGGCATTGCCTGTAGCATATGTTATCAATCTCGGATATTTTATGATTCCGCTTACGGTTTTTGTATATTATGTTCTGATGAGTCTGGAATTGATTGCTGAAGAAATAGAAGACCCTTTTAATAATGATGAAAATGATATTCCTATGGAAGCTATTGCTCAGAATATTGAAAGGAATGTGCATCAGATTATGGGTGGAAATAAATAAATGCAAAGCTGCTTAGCTTATCAACATTAAAGTTTTAAATCCATTTCCAAAGAAAAATTCGTAAATAGTAACAAGAAATAAATCAATTATTTTGGTACATAAATTAAAACTTGAGGAACTCAACAGAATAGATGTAGATACATTTAAAAAGACAGAAAAGATTCCTTTAGTGGTTGTTTTAGATAATGTGAGAAGCATGCACAATGTAGGAGCAGCTTTCAGGACGGCAGATGCATTTCTGGTTGAGAAGATTGTACTTTGCGGGATTACACCACAGCCGCCGCACCGTGAAATTCACAAAGCAGCTTTAGGAGCTACAGAAAGTGTTGACTGGAGTTATGAAAATGATATTAATACAGCAATTAATGATCTGAAAAGCAGCGGTTTTGAGATTCTCGGGATTGAGCAGACCTCGGACAGTAAAATGATTTCGGATTTTGTGATTGATCAGTCTAAAAAATATGCGGTTATTTTAGGAAATGAAGTTGACGGAATCAGTGATGAAGCTCTGGAGAATATTGATGTCTTTCTTGAAATTCCGCAGCTGGGAACCAAGCACTCTTTAAATGTAAGTGTTTGCGGTGGAATCGTGATGTGGGAATTTGCAAAAGCTCTAAAATAAAAAAACTGCTTCTGTCTGAAAGACAGTGCAGTTTGAAATAAATCTAATAAAAAGTAAAAATGAAAGGCGACAAAGGTACACTTTTTTTGTAATCCGACAAATTTTTTATCTGAAAATTTTAAAATGCCGAAAAAAAACTTTATTATTAGGAAACGGTTTCGTTGAATTTTTTATAAATTAGCACAATGTTTATCAAGGACTATATCTCAAAAGATTTTCCGTGTTTTCACCTTACTGACTCTATAGAATCGGCAAAAGAAACAATAGAAGCATTTGGATATACACATATTTTCATCAAAAAATCTCATCATTTTTATGGTGCGATTGCCAGAGACTTCCTATACGAAGAAGAGGGTCTGCTTAAAAATCTGGAACATCAGATTGAGCGCTTTGCCATTCTGGAAGACAACAATATTTTAGACAGTATCCGTCTTTTTTATACTTTTAATGCAAATGTTATCCCTGTGATCAACAAATCTGAAAAATATTTAGGATATATAACCTGTGATGATGTTTTTCAGACACTATCGAGATATCCTCTTTTTTCAGAGACAGGAGCTATTATTACCGTAGAAATTCCTGCAAGAAAATATTCGATGACAGAAATTGCCAATATTGTTGAAAGCAACAACTCAAAATTTTACGGAGGCTTTATCAGCATGATGTCTGATGAGATTGTACAGGTTACGGTAAAGATGAGTAATGAAAATCTGGCTTCCATTGATGCAACATTTGACAGGTACGATTACAGAATTGTAGAAAAATATTATTCTGACGAAAAAACAGATTTGTTGAAAGACCGGTTTGGCTTTTTACAGAAATTTATAGAAATCTAATATGAAGGCAGCCATTTATTCCCAGAAAAAAGATCTTGATACTTTTTTATATTTAAGCAAATTTATTTCCGAACTGGAAAGCAGGGGAGTGAAATCTGTTTTGTATAACGAAATGGCAGAAGCGCTACAGTTTTCAAAGATTTTTGAAACTTTTGCTCACAAACAGGATCTTATTGAGAAAAAAGTAGATTTGTTTTTCACTTTCGGGGGAGACGGCACTATCGTAAACTCACTGACTTTTATTGAAGATCTTGAAATTCCGATTGTTGGGGTTAATACCGGAAGATTAGGTTTTCTGGCAAGTTTTACCAAAGAAGAGGCTTTCAAAGAATTAGATTCTATACTGAAAGGAAATATAAAAACCAGCCGCCGCTCCGTGATTGAAGTGGTATGTCCAAGATCAGACGCTTTTTTCCCTTATGCATTGAACGATGTCACGATTTCCAGAAAAGAAACAACATCCATGGTTACGGTAGATTCTTATATTAATAACGAATTTCTGAATGTTTTCTGGGGTGATGGGGTGATTGTTTCCACTCCTACAGGATCTACTGCTTATTCGTTAAGCTGCGGAGGACCTATCATTTCGCCCAACAATGAAAATTTTGTCATCACGCCAATTGCGCCTCACAATCTTAATGTAAGACCTTTGGTGGTAAATGATAAAGTAGAAATTAAATTTAAAGTTGAAAGCCGCGTTCCACAATATTCTCTTTCATTAGATTCAAGATTAATTCACATTGAAACGGATCAGGAAATTGTTATCAGAAAGGCAGATTTTCAGATTCTGCTGGTACAGCCGGATAATCTCAGCTTCTACGAAACCATCCGCCAGAAGCTTCTGTGGGGTAGAGACAAAAGAAATTAATTATTGATCAAAAAATATTATCTTTACAAGAATTTTTTAAACTAAACTTAAATCTTACATAAAAGCTAAAATATGAGCAGAATTTTCCCGGCAGGAGTTGCCACAGGTCAGTTAGTTACAGATATTTTCCAGTATGCAAAAGAAAATAAATTTGCATTGCCTGCAGTAAACGTAATCGGTTCGAGCAACGTAAACGCTGTAATGGAAACTGCTGCAAAATTAAATTCACCTGTCATTATTCAGTTTTCCAACGGAGGAGCTGCTTACAATGCAGGAAAAGGATTGAGCAATGATGCGCAGAAATCTGCTATTTTGGGAGGTATTGCGGGAGCTAAACATATTCATACTTTGGCTGAAGCTTACGGAGCAACGGTAATTCTTCACACGGACCACGCTGCAAAAAAATTGTTGCCTTGGATTGACGGTTTGATGGAAGCTAACGAAGAGTTCTACAAGCAAACAGGAAAATCACTTTATTCTTCTCACATGCTTGATCTTTCTGAAGAATCATTAGAAGAAAATCTTGAAATTTCAGCAGAATACTTCGAACGAATGGCAAAAATGCAGATGACTTTGGAAGTGGAAATCGGGGTAACCGGTGGTGAAGAGGATGGTGTTGATAATTCTGACGTTGACAATTCTAAATTATATACTCAGCCTGAAGATGTAGCATATACCTACGAAAAACTGAAAGCTATTTCCGATAATTTTACAATTGCAGCTGCTTTCGGAAACGTTCACGGAGTTTATAAGCCAGGTAACGTAGTTTTAACACCGAAAATTTTAGATAATTCTCAGAAATTTGTACAGGAAAAATTCGGAACAGCGGAGAAACCAATCAATTTTGTATTCCACGGTGGTTCAGGTTCTACTTTAGAAGAGATCAGAGAAGCGATTGATTACGGAGTAATTAAGATGAATATTGATACTGACCTTCAGTTTGCGTATACAGAAGGAATCAGAGATTATATGACAGAGAATATCGAATATCTGAAAACTCAGATCGGAAATCCTGACGGAGATGACAAACCAAACAAGAAATTCTACGATCCTAGAGTCTGGATCAGAAAAGGAGAGGAAACTTTCTCTAAAAGACTGGTACAGGCGTTTGAAGATTTAAATAACGTAAATACTTTAAAATAAATTAATTTGAGATTTGAGGTTTGAAATTTGAGACTGTCGGAAACTAAAGTTTTACTGGCAAGCCTGAATTTCAAACTTCAAATCAATAATTTCAAATCAACAATATGGCATTCGACTGGTTTAAAAGAAAAGCACAAAATATTACCACTTCTACAGACGAGAAAAAAGATGTGCCGAAAGGTCTTTGGCATCAGACTCCGTCCGGAAAAGTTGTGGAACACGAGGAACTGAAGAAAAACAACTATGTTTCTCCTGAAGACGGATTTCATGTAAGAATCGGAAGTGCAGAGTTTTTTGAAATCCTTTTTGATGAAAGCAAATTCACTGAGCTGGACGCTAATGTTGAAAGCGTTGATATGCTTAATTTCAAAGACACCAAATCTTATACAGACCGTTTAAAGGAAGTGAAAGCAAAGACAAAGCTTACAGATTCTATCAGAAATGCTGTTGGTGATGTTAACGGAACCAAAATGGTTGTTTCATGTATGGATTTTGCCTTTATCGGAGGATCTTTGGGTTCTGTAATGGGCGAAAAAATCAGAAGAGCGATAGATTACTGTCTGGAGAAAAAACTTCCTTATATGATCATCTGCCAATCTGGTGGAGCAAGGATGCAGGAAGCAACATATTCTTTGATGCAGCTCGCAAAAGTACAGTCAAAACTGGCACAGCTTTCTGAGGCAGGACTTTTGTATATTGCTTATCTTTGTGATCCTACATTCGGAGGAATTACTGCATCTTTCGCAATGACTGCAGATATCATCATGGCAGAACCAAAAGCGCTGATCGGTTTTGCAGGACCAAGAGTAATCCGCGAAACTATCGGTAGAGATTTACCGGAAGGTTTCCAGACCTCAGAATTCTTACAGGAAAAAGGTTTTGTAGATTTCATCGTTAAAAGAACAGAAATAAAAGATAAGGTATCCAAAACCGTAAATTTATTGTCTGCAAAAGCATAAAGTTGAAACCAACTAAAACAGATCTCTCTCAGTTTGGGAGAGATTTTTTGTTTGAGTGTTTTTATCAGTAATTTAATGAAAATTTACCGTCTGCAATAGGCAAATGTCAACAGCTTATGAGAACTTTTAAAGTTATTTTCAATACGATACGGAGCATGAGTTTTAAGAAAATTCTCAGGCTTTTATCTGCTGTTTTGCCACATCCACTATTTTCGGTATTAAGTTTTTATGCCACAGTAAAAGCTTTTTCCATTGCGCAGAAGCTGTATCCTAAAACCGCCTCTAAAAATGGAAGAGGAAACGCCTTTAGACATGCTTTTTGGTGCTGCCTTATTATGATGTACTGCAGCAAAGTGTCATCGCCGGAAAAAGCGTTTAATTTCTGCAAAAAAATTACAGATCTTCACGAAGAATTATTTCCAAATGAGCCTTTGGAAACCAAAATGGATCTGCACAACAATAAAGTCGGGATGGATTATTTCATGGAGCTTTTACCGGGAATTCACCGCCAGTTTTTTGAGAAAAACTTTTTTATTGATGAACTGCAGAAAAAAACGGCGAATGCAAAAGTCTTAAAAAATTTAGACGATGATTTTGAGGGATTTTTGGTGTATTTGGATGAAAAGTAACTTTAATTTTAACGATTAAGAACATATTATTTTAAGTTGAGTTTCGCTTATATTTTTAAATTCTTATTACATCTTAATGGTTCAAAAAAATAAAAGTTTTTTAGGTTTTACTTTAATTTATTATCTTTTCTAAAATTAATTTAATAAAATGGTTCTGAGCAGAATTTGGTCGGCATTTATCATTATTGCAATTGCCGTTGCAAGCGTTAAATATATTTCTTCCGGTCACTATAAGACCATTTTCAATGACATGGTTGTTGGAAAGGGAGGAGATACGGTACGAATTGCAACTCAAGATATGAACGAGTTTTCTCCTGTTATAAAAGATGGTCTCATAAAAAGCAATGATTTTGTACACGACAGGATTCACTATAAAACAGATCCTCTTCAACAAAATGTGCAGGTTTACCGCATTCAGCAAACTGATGGTGTGATTGGAACTTCTGAAACTGCCGTTAAAATTTGTCTGGGACTCATCGGAATTATGGCTCTTTTTATGGGCTTTATGGCTATTGCTGAAAAAGCGGGTGGAATCAATTTATTAAGCAGATTAATTCAGCCTTTTTTCTCACGATTATTTCCCGAGATTCCGAAAAATCATCCTGCTTTCGGACACATGCTGATGAATTTCAGTGCCAATCTTTTGGGATTGGATAATGCCGCAACTCCTTTCGGACTCAAAGCAATGGAGAGTTTACAGACTCTGAATCCGAATAAAGACACCGCAAGCAATTCCCAGATCATGTTTCTTTGTCTGCATGCAGGAGGAATGACCCTAATCCCTGTTTCTATTATTGCGCTGAGAGCTTCTGCGGGGTCAAAAAACCCAACAGATATATTTCTTTATTGTATGATAGCCACATTTGCGGCGACATTGGCAGCAATGATTATTGTATCAATTTACCAGAAAATAAACCTGTTACAGCCTGTACTTTTAGCATACGTCGGCGGAATTTCTCTGCTTGTCGGGCTTCTTGTTGTTTATCTAATGGGTCTCAGCAAAGAAAACCTGGATACTTTCAGCCAAGTTCTGAGCAACGGATTGATCCTATTTATATTTATTTCCATTGTTTTAGGAGCATTGTATAAAAAAATAAATGTGTTTGATGCTTTTATAGATGGTGCTAAAGAAGGATTTACAACGAGTGTGAAAATTATCCCTTATTTAGTAGGAATGTTGATTGCCATTTCTCTTTTGAGAACTTCGGGAGTATTTGAAGTCATTATTGACGGGATGAAGTGGGCTGTAAACGCAGTGAATTTAGATGCAAGATTTGTGGACGGACTTCCAACCGCTTTAATTAAACCTTTATCAGGTTCCGGAGCTCGCGGAATGATGATGGATACGATGGCAACTTTCGGACCCGATAGTTTTCAGGGAAAATTGGCGGCTGTTTTACAGGGAAGCTCAGATACTACATTTTATGTAATTGCTGTTTATTTTGGTGCAGTAGCTGTTAAAAATACCAGATATACCGTTGTTGCCATGCTTTTGGCAGATTTGGTCGGGATTATTACTTCTATTTTGTTAGCGTATCTGTTTTTTGCTTAAATTATGAGAAATAATATTTTTGAGAAATCTGTAGAATTAATCGGTTGGTTTCAGATATTGATAAAATGATAAATACAAAAAATGATTACCGATAAAGAATTCACCTTAAGACTCATACGTCAGTTAACTCAAGCATTGGAAAAACTGATTTTAGACAAGCCTGAAGAAAGTTTAATGCAGAAAGAACTTGATTTTGATTCTTTAATGAAAGACATCTTCAAGTTTGATTTTGTAATGCTTTCTTCAAAATCGAAAGAAGAGATTATTGAAATCGTTCAGGAAAGGCAAGAGCGTGACCATAAAGATTATTATGAAATGCTGGGAAACCTTTTCTATTATAACGGAAAAGTCCTCAATAACAATGATTTTTTAGAAAAGGCAAAAGATTTTTATGAGCTTTATCTTAAAACAAGTGGTATTTTTGCACTTCCGATTATCAACAGAATCAGCGAGATAAAAAAAGCACTTGAAGTTACAAATTAAGTTGTCATCAGTGAAAGAAAATAAAAAAAGCTCCCATCATTTTTCAATAATGGAAGCCAAACTAAGTAAACTATGATTGTCTTGTGTTTAAAAAATTCATTACGTCATTTTTTCTTCTAAAACGAGTTTAGATTTTTCTGTCCTTTTTCTTTCAATTTTTTCACCGTTTCCATGTATTTTATCGTACAGAAAGGCCAATGGATTAGGCTTTTTGTATATTTTGGAATATCTGTATTGCGTATTAAAATGTCTTACATGAATTTTATAAAAATCATATCCAATTACGACAACAAGACAGGTGCTGATTACATAAAACACACTGAATTCCAGATAATAATATGTAAGACCTGAGAAAACGGCTCCCAAAACATAAGAAATCATGATGCTGACCAGCAGTTTTGCTCTTGCCTTAAGCTCGGGATTTTTCCTGTATCTTTTCTGAGTAAACATAGACGCTAAAATTCCTAGATCAGTGGTCGTTCCGGTAAGGTGGGTTGTTTTTACCAAAAAATTGGAGATACTCGCCGTTAAACCATTCTGAAGACCTGTTGCAAACAACATAAGCGCTACCATAACCTGTGCTTCTTCTATGGTTTTCTGATAGTAAAGATGTCCGTAAATTCCTACTGTCAAGAGACAGATAATTTCTAGAACGAGTGGAAATGCGTGGGCAAAATATTTACTTTTTTTATTGAAATTAATGACCGAAAAGTTAGCAGTAAAACTTCCGAAAAAGAAAAGAAAAATCCATGCTCCTATTACAGCTACCTGTGTCCAGTTTCCTTTGCTTATTTCTGCTGAAAAAACAGCATAATGTCCTGTAACATTGGATGTAAAAGACAAAAAAATAAGCAGTGAGGCAACATTTATAGTTCCTGCCGTAAAGGCGGTCAGCGTTCCCAGTCTTATATTGTCTCCCAACGTTCTGCTGTTACTATAATTCCTTAACATTTTTTTAAATTTAAAAGTGAGTTTGTATTAAACTTCTGCGAAAACTTCCGCAAGCCTGCCTTTTTCAGGCATTACTTTAGGAGTTTCCAGTACCAGCTCGAAAGAAGGCAGCTCTTTGCATTTTCTGATATAAGGAGCCAGATCAAACTTTCCTTTTGTATTCCTGTTTTTCAGTGACGGAGAATAATAAGCTTCTGTGATATTTTCCGCTTTCACATAATTGTTGAAGGCTCTTTGCATGCTTCCGGTAAAAATGTCGCATACGATTTTATCTACCAGATGAGAATATTTGTTGGCAATAATAGCATAAGCTTCACAAAACTCTTGAGCTCTTATTTTGTTGAAAACGGTAGACTTTGTATTGAATAGCAGATCTCTGATAGAATCTCCCATGTCATAACCAGATACCATGAGAATTTTGTACTTCGTATCCTGTTCAGCGTTATTTTTTTCTTTAAGTACTTTTTTTAAAATATTTAATGATTCAAGAGAATAATCTGTTGCTATTAAAATGGTTGTGCTCATATCTTTCAGATTTAGAAGTGTAACATTTTTGATATTACAAAACTATCGCTGCCAAATTAAAAGCTCTTTGGAAAGAAATTAAAATGTAATTAAAGAGATTAAAATGAGATTAGAATTGATGTTAGTTTTAAAAAACGTATTTATTCTAAGTGAAAAATTGAACTGAATTAAGAATTTTCTTCCTTTTTTAAAATTCCGTAAATGGTGGGAAATCGCATTTGTACTGTAGTTCCTTCGTTTTCCTGTGAGCTTACCAAAAGTTCGCCATTGTGCATTCTTACGATATTTCTGGCAAGCGGAAGACCAATTCCGTAACCTTCATAGTTTCGGGTATTTGAAGCTCTGAAGAAAGGATCATAAATTTTGTTCATTTCAGATTCAGGAATCCCGATTCCAATATCTTTTACGATGATATACAGGTCGGTATCTGTAGCACCTAAAGAAACCTTTACTTTTTGAAAATCAGAGTATTTGCAGCCATTGCTGATGATGTTGGCTACTGCGAGATGAAGCAGTTGCTCATTCCCCTGAACTTTCAGTTTTTTAGGATTATCCGGAAGCATGCTGATATCAAGGTAAATATTATTCCTGGAATCTATTTTCCTTAATGTTTCAATGACATCCCATAGAAGCTGATCCATTCTTACACGATCTATTTTCTGAATTTTTCCGTCAAAACCCGTCTGTGCAATGAGAAGAAGCGCTTTTATTTTTTTATCTAATTTTTCGGCTTCATCTAATATGATACCCAGTGTTTCTTTATATTCTTCGGCAGTACGGTTGATGGAAAGTGCAACATCGGCTTCTCCCATAATGGAAGTAAGGGGCGTTCGCAGCTCATGAGAAACATTTCCGATAAGATGATTTTGTGTTTCAAAGGAGGTTTCTATTCTGGTCAGCATGGTGTTGAAAGTTTCTACCAGTTCGTTAAGTTCTTTGTTTCCCGGTTGAGGTTCCAGCCTTAGATGAAGATTTTCGGAGCTGATTTCTTTTACCTTCCCTGTAATTTTTAAAATAGGCTTAAAAAGTGTTTTAGAAAGATAAAAAGAAAAAATCATGCTGAAGAATATTGAGAGAATCATACACGTAATTAATGTACGTTTCAGAAAACCAAGATAATGAACTACATAATGGTTTTTAGCAGAAGCAATAGCAATATAATCTTTGTTGCGGTGTTTAAAAGACTGACCGATGTAATAGAACTCCGAGTCATTAAAGTTGGCTTCACCTTTTTTCAGAATATTTTTGAAAAAGGAGCTTGGAATATGTATTTTATTGGAAATGTCTGTGAAGTTGGAATCAGAAGGAACTGCAAAAACATAGTCTCTTTCCATGGGCAGCTCCTCATCGTTGTTGCTGTTGAGTACATAGTTTTCCGGCAGATCCAGAAGATCTTTGTTTTTCTCTATCTGAACAATTGTTGTCGTTCTGATTTTAAGTAACTCATAGAACCTCTGATGTGAAAAATTAACGATAGAAAAGTAAACCGAACCTCCAAAAATGAGAATGACGGTTGTAAAAACAGCCATCAGAAGAATCATCGTTTTGGTTTGATTGGTAATTACTCTATTAAACATATTTTAAGGTTTTTTCAGCACATACCCCATTCCTATTACCGTATGTATGAGTTTTTTATCTTCCTGATTATCAATTTTTTTCCGCAGATAATTTACGTATACATCTACCACATTGGTTCCCAACTCATAGTTTACTCCCCATACAGCATCTAAAATTTCTGCTCTTGAAATTACTTTTTCCGGATTATTGAGAAAATAAATAAGGAGTTTGTATTCTGTGGAGGTAAGAGAAACTTCTTCACCTGCACGGGTTACTTTTTTGGTATAATCGTTTACGATAAGATCAGAAAACTGATAAATATGTTTACTGTCGGCGCTTTCTTCCGGAATTTCTTCCACTTTTCCTGAACTGCTTCTTCTGAGAAGTGATTTGATCCTTGCCACAAGTTCAATAAATTTAAAGGGCTTTACCAGATAATCATCACCACCATTTTCAAGCCCCAAAACAATATTTTCTGAAGTTCCTAATGCCGTAAGAAATAGAATAGGAACGCTTTTGTTGGTTTTCCGGATTTCTTTGCAGACTTCCAGGCCATTCATCTCCGGAAGCATGATATCTAAGATGACAAGATCAAAATCGTTTTCCTGCACAAGATTTACTCCGGTGCGACCGTCGAAAGCCACAGAAATTTCGTAACCTTTTTCCTGAAGTCCTTTTTTTATAAAAGAAACAACGCTGGTTTCATCTTCAATCAGAACAATTTTTTTCATAATGCAACGAGTTTCACAAAAATAGGGAAAAGAATATTAATAGATTTATCAATAAAAAACAAAAAAGACGAAGAAAACTTCGCCTTTAGAATGAATAATATATAGAAGAGTGTTTTTAGTTTACCCCGAAATTGCTTTCAAAATAATAGGTTCTAAATTGGATGGCAAATCTGCCGATTTTATCTGATATTTTTTTATTTTCATTTCTTTAAACCAGTTTTCCCAGTATTCTTTGATGACACCTTCTTCGAATGGATTGCCTTTTTCTGGATTTATTCCCAAAACGATTACTTCAAGATTACTCAGATTTTCATTGGCTTTTACAAAACCCAGCTTGTTTTTTTCAATTGTAGTTTTGAAATTAGAATCTGTAAGATTATTTGCTTTTATCAATTTTGAAGTTAAATAAGAGGTTTTCTGTTCCTGTGAAAATTTTGAATCGTCATGATACATATAACCATCAGTCAAAATAAAGAGGATATTTCTTCGGTCATCTTTTATACAATAATCTTTCACTTTATTTCTGAAAAACTCCCAGATATCTGAGCCGACATAATTTCCGTCGTGAATGGCTGACTGATAAATACTTAAAGGTAATTCTGAATATCTTTTTTCAACAGTTGTAAAGTAATCTTTTGTTATATTTTTATCAAAAGAAACCTTTAGTTGTTTAGTAAATTCATTCATTTTCGGATCTGAAGGTTCCGGATTGAAGAAAACCTGCATCTGATCGTTGAGCTGAATTACTTTTTTGCTTTTAATGTGATCCAAAAATCCTTTTTCTATCGCTTTGATGTATTCTGTATCCCTCTGGAAATATTCCATCGTAGGATTGGGATTTTTTTCTGGATCTATTCTATCGGAAAGATCGATTAATACACTTACATTCAGATTTTTTGCCGAGTTATCTGGCGTAACTGGATTTTCTGAAACTTTTTCCTTCGGTTTTCCGCATTGGATAAAAAATACAGAAGCTGTAATGATGTAGAATATTTTTTTCATAATTAAAATTTTAAAGAACAGACATATAAACAGAGTTTTGACTGTCAGAATTTGCACCAACTTTATTGAGATTATAATTGTATTGTTTTTTACATTCTTCAATCATATCCTGTTTTACCGGGTAGGAAACGGCAAGCTTTTCACCGATAAACGTAATCCATCCCTGCATATATTCCGAAGCATATGATTTATAATCTTTGGTGGGAATGATAACCCCATCAATGATATTCTGCAATTCTTCCACCCTTCCTTTGGCTTTGGCAATCAGTTCTTTAATGCTTCCTATGCTGTTTCTTATCTCTTCCTTTTGTTTTTCAAAGTCAACAATTTTTTCTTGGTGTACTAAGATATTTTTTTGTCTTATTATCTGTTCATTTTTAATTTTATCTTTCTCTTTATGCTCTTTCATTACAAAATCAAACACAAGTCCCCAAATGATATACACGATAAATCCTGCGAAAATAATTCCCCAGAACTGATTTTTTGTAAACGCAACAGATAGATCGAATGGAGCAGAGCTGAAAGTCTTGCTTAGTTCGTAAAGTTTTGACTCAATTTCGTACGCCAGAATAGCATCGAAAACGAATGTAATAATGAATAGCAAGGCAATTTTTGAATAATTGATCCAGTTTTTATTCTCTCCAAACATATGAATCAAATATCCCAGACCCAAAAATACAAAAGGAATTAATGTTACAAAAGCACCTTCCAACGGACCTTCTTCCCATGCTTTATTGAAAGCCTGTGCATCTAGAACGCTTTGAATAATATTGCCGTTGGCATCAAAATTTTTGAAAAATGCAGAGTAAGATGTTGAAATATAAAATGTAAACAGGTATAAACTGATAGGTAAAAGCAGAAAAAGACCGATCCAGAATTTTGTAGAAGCCCCTTTTGTGGCTTTTACGCTATATGCTTCCGGATTTCTGGGCAGATCATTAATTTCAAATTTAATAGTTTCAATTATACTCTGCACATTTTTAATTTCTCCATCAATATTAACCAGTTTTTCCTCTTTATTATCTAAAGAAACGGTTAAACCTTTAATTTCGGTTTCCTTGTTTTTCTGCTCATTCAGATAAGGTTCTTTGAGCTTGTTCTGCTTATCAACAAGTTCTTTTTCTTCGTTTTGAAATTTGGAGTAAATGGCATCCAGACAGATGGATAAAGCAGTATGGTTGCCACTATTTCGAGAGCTGTCTCTGTAACCGGATTCATGATAAGTACGCTTTCTGCTTTCTTCACTGGCTTCTTCTGACAGCTTTTCGGTCTGAGCCGCAGATGTTATATTTTCTTCTGATGAAACGGGCTTCAGCCGAAAAAGATTCTTAATATTCGAGGTCATGGTGTTCATGATTTAATTATTTAAGGCATTAATAATTTCAGTTTTGGTTTTTCCGTTTTTTACCGCTTCAATGAAATAATCTACAATGTCATTTACATTTTCTTCCAAAAAGCCAAACATTAATACATATTTCTGAAGCGCAGAATACTCATTGGGACTTACTATTCCATCTGCCCAGATCATTGCAGTAAGATCATAGAGATATTCTACTTTTTCGTCAAGATTTTCAGGGATTAAGTTTTTGGAATTGATAGGATTAAGAAGAATTTCGTCTAGATTTTTTTGTGAAATTCCTCTTTCTTCTGCAGATTTATACAACATTTTCAGTTCAAGCGGACTAAAATCTTCGTCGCATATCGCCATTTGATACAATCTTAAAAAATGTGCTTTAAGATTTTCAGGTATTTGTGTGGTTTCCATATTTTTATTTAATTATTCTGTCTCTGGTTCGAGGGATTTCTATGTGATTAGTATTGATGGTTTCTGGTTCTTTTGTTTTTTTCTTCGGGATTAGCGTGTAGAAATAGTAGAGTAATAAAAGTCCTACAATGCAGTCTATGATAATCCAAAATGGCTTTAAATAAAGGTAAATCGGCACAATTGGATTGAAAAGAATAAAGATTAAAACAAAAGTGATAAACCAAAATCTTCTGCTTCTGAATTCATTCACAATAATGACAAATGCCATGAATGAAACGATGATCCGAAGAAAAGTGTAATAGCCAATCGGTAAATCGATAATGCCGATAAAACAGCATAGTGAAGCTATGATGATGAGGTATTTCATGGTTATTTTAGTTTTACTGCCTCAATTTTTTTAATTAAATAATTAGGAAGTACTTTGTCATAGGAACTTACATATCTAAAACTTCTACTGATTTTGTCTTTACTGATTCTCCATCCATAATTTGAAACTAAGTCTAAAGCGTCTTGAGGAGTTAAATTATTTTTATTGAAAGAATGATTTACCTCATCAAATGCCCAATCATCAATTATGTTTTTTGAAATAGGGCAAATATCTATGACCTTATCATTGTAATAGAGAACTGATAAATAAATAATATTACCATCTTCCGTCTCAAAATCAGAATTTTGAATAGAAATTAAATTTGATTTCTCAATTCTATCTCCATTATAATTAGATGTAGAAGCTAAATAGTCACCAGAAGATGTTTTTTTAGATTTAGAGTAGCTTTCATCAGAACTTGATGAATAAGATGGTGAGCTTTGATAACTACTGGATGAATAGCTGCTTCCTGAATTGTAACTTCTTGTATGTGGTCTTACATAAGTTCCATCTTTTCTTGTATAGCCTTTTACACTTGTAGTTCTTCTTTGTGCTTCAATTTGTGTAAGAAAAGAAAATGAGAAAATTATTAAAAGTAAAAATTTGAGTTTCATAATTATTTTTTATTAGTTACAATTAGAACAATACGATCTGTCTACATATTCTTTACTATTTCCGGAATAGTAATAACAACCTCCTCTCGGACCAACAATTAATTCGTGCCCGTTGTAAGTACAACCTCTTTTTGCTGTTGATCTTGATCTTTTCGCTTTGCTTCTTTTACTTTTTGCGCTTTTTCTGCTTTTCTTTTTCTTTCCTTTGGAGAAAGACACTTCTTTTGCTGAAGCTGTGCTGTTATCAGAAGCTGAAATAGCTGTAGGTAATAATAAGGCTAAACCTAAAAGGCTTGTAAGTAGTAATTTTTTCATAGTGATTGTTTAAATGTTATAATTTTCTAAAGTCTGATGAAGCTGATTTCTGAAATTGTAGATTTCATCGAGATTATTGAGCAAAACTTTTTCTCCCGCTTCTTTTCCGTTGTGAAACGTTTCCAGATACTTGTTTGCCGTGTTGAAATGAAATCTGCAAAGTGGCTTTCTGTTGTTGTCATCGAGCAGAACTCCGAAATACGACAGCGTGTCTCTGTGTGCAATTCTTTCAGATGGAATTTTTTCCCGCAAGATGGCTTTTACAATTTGAAAAGCTTCCAGTTCTTCTTCTGTGGTAACGATTTTAGATTCGTTGTTGTCGTCAATAGGAGAAGAGGTGACTATTTTTTCTTCCTGCTTTTCTATTTGTTCGTTGATGCTTAATGCCGATTTTAATCTAAAACTAATAGATTCGTTGATGGATGTTGTCAACGCTTTTTTAGTATATTCTTTAAAGGCAATCATTCGGTTTGCGATAAGTGGCTTATTGAAAAATCGGCTGACCAACATTTTTACCATTTCGTCGGAAGGATTTTCAATTTCTTTTTCAAATTCTTTTCGAATGGCTTTTATGTATTTTAATGCTTCTGCAGAATCTAAAATAGTTTCAAGATTGTACTCTTTCTTGGTAAAGCTTTCCAGAATTTTGATAGAACTGTCTTTGATGTCTTCAATATTAATGGTAAAGAAAGGTTTTTCGTCCATAATATTCGGTTTCTCCAAATCTGTGTAAAAATTATAGACAATTCCGTTGGTAAGAACTCCAAACCTGGATTTTGAAACATGAAAATAACGGTGAAGCTGAGAATTGTGAGCATC
Organism: Chryseobacterium sp. L12; assembly: GCF_056133985.1. Classification (NCBI taxonomy): domain Bacteria; kingdom Pseudomonadati; phylum Bacteroidota; class Flavobacteriia; order Flavobacteriales; family Weeksellaceae; genus Chryseobacterium; species Chryseobacterium sp. L12. Next base: position 32,376 of record NZ_JBVYOF010000045.1, read on the forward strand.
GGCATTTTCTTTCCAGTGTTTGCATTCGATGATAATAATGGGTTCGTCATTTTTCTTGATGACATAGTCTATTTTCTCCCCTTTTTTCGTTCCAATGTCACAGATGTGTTCCGGAATAACCTCTGTCGGATTAAAAATATCATATCCCAAAATCTGAATAAAAGGCATTACAAAAGCATTCTTTGTGGCTTCTTCTGTTCCGATCTGATCTTTCAGTCCAACAACTTTTTGATGCAGCTGTTCTAGTTTTATTTTAAGATCCATGGTTTTTGGTTTAAATGGTTTCGTCAACAGTTTCTGCTGTCGGAGCGTTGGCTTTTACTGATGCAATCCCGGTTTCCATAGCAGATTTTGAACTGTAATACTGACTTTTACCTATGATTTCTCCGTTTCTTGCTTTCAGCACAAAATAATCTTTGTTGTTAACGGTCATTCGTCTGTCGTATCTGGAATCGTCCTGCGAATTGTTTTTCACAGATTCTATCCCTTTAAGACAAGATGATTTCTGAACGCAGCCTTCACTCATTAAAATTATTTCTCCGTTGCCGGCTTTCAGATTAAACTGATACTCGTTGTTTACTCTTTGAGTGATTACAAATTTTCCCATGATTTTAGTTTTTGCAGCCGTTTTTATCGCATGTTATTTTATCGGAAGTATTTGTCCAGTGGTCTGAATGAACATTTGTATTGGTTCCACAACCAGTTGTTCCTCCTTTTTGCCCTTTATGTACAATTTCTGTTGGTGTATGTTTTACATTCATAATAAATATTTTTTTAAATTGTTTTTAATACTCCAAAAGTATAACCCTTTCAAAACCAATCCTTACGGGAAACCGTAAAACTAAAAAACCTTTCAAAAAAATTGAAAGGTTTCGTAAATGTTTTAATGAAAATGAGATTAAATAATTCCCCAATCTTTGCAAAGAGCAATCAGTTGTTCGTTATTACCTACTCCTAAAGATTCTTTCATATTGTTGAGACATTTTTCTACACTGCTCAAGCTGGATGGTTTGATGTTGTTTTCCTTCAAATATTCGGGGATGTTTTTCTGCATCATGCCTTCTGAAAGTAATTTTACAAGAATAATTTCAAATCTTGTGAAATCGTAAGAGTTTTTCGTTTTTATCGAATTTTTAATATTGGTTGAAATATATTTTTGATTATTAAAGACAGCTTTTATAGCTTGTTTTAGTTCTTTAAGATCTTCCCGACCTTTGGAAACGAAACCATTGATTTCGTGTGTTTTGAATAGGTCGTCAACAATTTCGGCTCTGTCTTCTATTGAGAAAGCGATGATTTTGATAGTTGGAGATTCATTTTTGATCATATTGATTAAATCTCGACCATTCGTTATATTTTGTTCTCTGTGATCACTTACAAACGAAAGATCGGTAATCAGCAGATCATAAGGTTTTTTTTCACGAATACTTTTTTTGATCTTCATAAATGCATCGTCGCAATACTGAACATTATCTATGATTTCAATTTTTAATTCTTCAAGGGCTTTTTGTACAGAGGAGTTGTAGCTCTCGAAATCTTCTGCTATCAGTGTTTTTTTAAACATAATTATTAATTTTTTGCTGGAAATGAAAGGGTGATTTTCAAACCATTTTCTGTTTTCGTGTCAAAATTAATTGTTCCACCAATAGAATTTATACGGGATTCCGTATTTTGTATACCATTTTTTGGAGAAAATTCCGAAATTCCTATTCCGTTATCAGAATATACAATATTAATCAAGTCATTTTCACGTGAAAAATCAAGAAGAACTTTATCTGCTTTGCTATGTTTTTTCATATTAGTCATCAGTTCCTGTAAAATATAAAAAACTTCAACCTTCGAATGATCTCCAACATCTTCCCACAAAGATTCTTCGTTACCAATAATCGGAACTTTGATATTTTCTGATGAGTAAGATTTTAGCATTTGAGATAAATGTTGTGAAAAATTGTGCTCGAGAGCGACATCATTTTTATCATAAGATATGTCTCTCGAAATCTGATAAATCCCATCAAGTTTATACAGCAAAACTTCTTTGTTCATATTTTCAGTATTCTCTAATTCAGACATGACATGATAAACTTTGTTGGCTACTTTATCATGTACTTTTTTAGAATACCGAAGCTCTGTGTTTTTTACCTCGAGCTCTTTTTCTTTTTCTTTTTCAATTTTTATACTCTTTTTTCGTTTTTCATTCCAGAAGTGTCCTATGATTAGTGTTATGATTAAAATTCCTAAGCCAAAACTCAGATAAATTATGTTAATTTCATTCTCAGCATCTCTAAGCTTTAAATTTTTATTCTCAGCATCTTTTTGTTCTACATCATACCTTATCACAGCAAACTGATTTTTAGCTTTGTTTCTTGATGTTTGCGTGCTATCATTTATTGCGGTTAATCTTTTAAAGTACTTTAAATAATTTGGTTTATCAAGCATTATAAGTCTTTGTAAAGCATTTATTTGATCTTCAGGTTTTTTTATTTTTTCTGAAGTTTCAAGAAGTTTGTATGAATAAAGTAATGATTTTTCAGCATTTTTTTCTAAGTAATAATCTGCCAGTGTTGAAAAGCTTGAATTTTGTCCTTCAATATCCTTGTTATTTTGCCTAATTATTAAAGCTTTATTTAATTCTGGTAATGGATTATAATTTTGATCATCAAGAAACTTAGCTCGGGCAATATTGTTAAGAACTTTTGCATAAATCAAGCTATCTTTTGTAAAAATCGCTAATTCCAGATACTTTTTAGCTTCTTTGTATTGACCCAAAAGTATAAGTGCATCTCCAATATTGTTATTATATATGTATCTATTTTCGGCATCATTTGAAAACTGTAAAGTTTTTTTGTAATAAGCAACAGACTCTTCATAGTTTTTCAAAAAGGATGATGAAATTGCCATATTATTATAATTGGCGGCTAAAGTGCTTTTTACAGTGCTATCGCTCTCATTCCGTAGTAATTTATCAGCTTCTAATGATGTTTCGATACTTCCGTAAAAATCCCCATTATTACACTGAATGATTGCCATATTTACTAACGATTTACTTGCTCCAGTGGAATCGTTAATCTTGACATAATCATTTTTAGCGAGATTAAAGTAATAAAATGCAGAGTCTGAAATATTTTCATTTTGAAAATATTTTGCTTTTTCGTAAAGTTTTGTTGGATATACTTCATCTCTTGTTTCTATTTTGTTACAAGAATAGAAGATTAATAATATTATAACTAGGTAATTTGGTCTCATAAATTAGTTTTTATGCAAATTAACAAAAAAGGACAGATAAATCTGTCCTTCATAAAATGTTAAGGTCTAGGAGGTGGAGTTTGTCCAGTATTTCCAGTTACCGGTCCACCGTTTCCGTCTCCAGGATCAGTCCCCGTTCCCGGATCAAAGCCCGTTCCTGGGTTGTTTTGAGTGGTTACTGTATTTCCATTATTACAATTTGTTGTGTTTGCTGTATTGTTTCCGAATGCTAAGCCAAGTAGCATTAAAAGTAATTGAATCATTTTGTCAAAAAATTTATTGTTAAAGCATTCGTGTTCTTCCCTGCGAAACAGATCGCAGATAGTGTTACACGATTAAAAAAATTGAAGCGCTTCTAAATTTTTTGGGAAGTGAACCTTCAAAAACGGAAGAGAAACATCTGCTTCCCAACCCGGAGTTTTCTTCCGTTTTATCAGGTGGTTTAGAAATCAGGTTTGTTTTTTTATTTTTTTTGTCCCTGATTTCTTTTACAAATATCTGGTAGATATGCTGAAATCTAAGGACAGTATACGGACAGCAGAATAGTTGATAAATGTTTGATTTTTACGGTTTTCCGTAAGTTCTGTGTCCGATTTTTGTCTAATTTGGACAGCAAATAACTAATACCTGAAAAATTATGTGTGAGAAGAAAAGATTTTTAGTGAAAACCGTGTTTGAAAAAGCTAAAAATGAGATACCTCGTGGAAATAAAAGTTCTGTTGCATCTTATCTCAGTTCGCTTTTTGAAGATCGATACGGTTTTGAAAGAGAGGAAAGAGCTTACATAAGATATTATACCAGTTTAGTAGAAAAAAATGAAGATTATAATATTGATGATCTTGCTCTGGATTACCTAAGTAAATATCTTAAGTATAATGACTTCAAAGATTTCTGTGATAAAGTGAACATAGAAAATGATGATTTAAAAACCTTTTCATTAAGCTTTAATGATATATCCGAAAAAATTCATCAAATATTTATCACGGTGACTCCAACTGTTTTGTTGCCTGATTTTATGAAGAAAAATGGAATGGGTATTTTAGAAATGACTTTTGTATTGCTACTCGTTACAGGAGGTGTGGTTTTCTCTAATAATAAAAGTAAACATATTGACCTGATTGGAGAGTGTGGTTCTCCCGCTGTTGATAAACCTTTTATGTATTGGAATAAAGATAGATATATGGCAACTGACAGTAGCTATCTTGGACCGCAAATTAATGTGATCCCAATGAATCCTGGTACGTTTACATATCTTAAAAAAATTACAAGACCAGATACCCTCAATATTAATAATTTTAAAGGGAAAGTCTGGTATGATAAAAGTAATAATAGAGTGGATTTCTTTACGAGTTTTGGACGACATCCTGAGAATGGGAAAACTTTAAAAGAAGCCACTGATCGTATTATTGAAAACTATGCAGGATCAGATAATGAAAATCAGGACTGATACCCCAACAATTTCCTGATCTGATAAAAAAATCGTTCTATTAATCTTAAATCCTGTGTAATAATTTCTGCATTTTCGCGGAGTTCCTTGTCGAACTTAAGGGTTTTATTGTAAGAAGTTTGCAAGCCTTTCGGAAGAACCACATCTACATAATAATTTCCTTTGTCATCGGGTATAAGAGAGATATTCTGTACTTTTCCTTCGATGATTCCGTATTCCTGAAAACGGTAATTATCCAGTTTGATCAGAACTTTTTCTCCCGCAATTATTTTTCCTGAATTAACAGCAGGAACAGACATTCTCCCCACCAATTGCTCGGTGTGATCTGGCAAAATAGAGATGATGGGATCTCCGGCTTTTACAAACTGATTTTCACCAAAAAACTGCTGAAAGCTCGCCATTCCGGTAGTAGAAGAAACGATGAGATACGTCTGTTCCCATTGCTTAAGAGATTTTCTGAGATTTTCAAAAAGCTGTAAAGTCTGCGAAGAATAGGTAATTTTATCCTTTTCTGTATTGATGGCGGTTCCGCTTTTTGTTTTATTAAGATTGGTTATGTTTTCCTGTAACTGTGACAAAGAAATATTGATGTTCTCGAGGTTTTGCTGAGCCTGCAGGAATTTTATTTTTTCATTTTCCAGCTCCATCGCTGCAATAACTCCCTGATTGAATAATTCCTGAGAACGCTGATAATTTTTTTTGGTAAGCTCGTATTTTGTAATCTCCAGATTTTTCTGCTGCATTAAATTAGCAATTCTTATTCTCGCTTCTGTCATGCTTTGATTGGCAGCAAGGTTTTCCGGAGCATACGGTTGTAATCTGGTGAATAGATTTTCGTCCTGAAAAGCTTTCGCAAAACTATTGTAATCACCCTGCAGTTCGCCCAGTTTGAAATTGGAAACTTTACTCAACGGGAATGAAAGCAGCTCGTCAGATTTTATGGAATCAACAATTGTCTTAAGTTCCAAAACATCCTGATAGTTTGCGGTAGACTGTAAAACCATCATTACATCACCTTTTTTTACTTTCTGATGATCTTTAATAAAGATTTTTTCTATTTTTGAATTACTTCTCGCTTCAATTTTTTCCGGCGGATTCTGGGAGGTAACAATAATCGGAGCCGGAACAAACTCTGGATATTTGATGATGTAACTCATCACCATAATCATGATCAAAATAATAAAAATAACCGTGTTTCCCCATCTGATCATCCAATGAGGAGGCTGTGTAAGAATATCCTGAACGCTTTCTGAGCGGAGTTCTATGTTATCTAAAATATCTTGCTTCATGTAATTACAAATTTTCAATTACGAATTACGACTTTTAATCGTAATCTGAATTTTACCTATTATTCTTAAAATTTCTTCACATAGACTCAACATTTCCGTAGCGTCTTCATCACTAATATAATTACTATCTTTTAGCAATCGCAACCAATAATGAGTTTCTCTCGCTTCTTTATATGAAATTGAAATTTTTGATAAAAAATCTCTTTCGCTTTGTGCACCTATAGTTTCTTCTACATTAGCTCCGATAGAAGTGCTGCTTCTCAGAAATTGTTTTGATAAAACATACTCTTTATTTTCTGAAGTTATTTTTTTATAAAGTGAAATAGATTTCAACGCAAAATCATAACTTTTTCTTTGTATAATGTTGTCTTTTATCATTTGTTATCGTAATTCGTAATTTGAAATTCGTAATTATTTTAATTACCCAGTTCCAACTGATTTTTAACGAGTCTGTAATATTCACCTTTTAAAGTAACCAATTCCGCATGATTACCTTCTTCTACCACTTTACCTTTATCTAAAACAATAATTTTATCAGCATGTTTCACGGTTGATAATCTGTGTGCAATCACAATTGCCGTTTTGCCTTTGAAGAACTGTTCAAGATTTTCCATGATTACTTTTTCGTTGTTGGCATCCAAAGCACTTGTAGCTTCATCAAAGAAAATGTATTCCGGAGATTTATACACTGCTCTTGCAATGAACAGTCTTTGTTTTTGTCCGCCACTGATCCCAACTCCTTCGTTTCCGATTTTCGTATTGTAGCTTAATGGCAATTCTTCAATGAAATCTTTAATATTGGCAATTTCTACTGCTTTTTTCAGTTTATTTTTATCTACATAATCTTCTCCTACCGCAATATTATTGGCAATGGTGTCATTGAATACATAACCTTCCTGCATCACAACACCGCATTGATCTCTCCAGAATCTTGGAGAAATATTCTTCATCTGAGTATTACCGATTTTTATTTCCCCTTCATTGGGTTCATAAAATTTCATTAAAAGTTTTAGCAATGTAGTTTTTCCGCTTCCGCTGGCTCCAACGATGGCGGTTGTTTTTTGGTATGGAATATTTAGGCTTAAATTTTCAAAAACGAACTGGTCAGAACCAATATATCTGAAAGACATATTGTTGATTTCAATATCTTTTTCAGGAATCTCATTGGCATATTGTTCGTTTTTATTTTCTTCATCTTCTTTATCATGAATTTCGCCTAATCTTTCTAATGAAATCTTGGCATCCTGCGTTTGTTTAATAAAATCAATTAATTGTAAAAGAGGACTGTTGAGCTGTCCAATAATATATTGAACCGAAAGCATCATCCCCAAAGTAAGATTTCCTTCCAAAACCAATTTAGCAGAAAGAAAACTCACCAGAATATCTTTCATCTGATTGATGAAATTTCCGCCAACCGATTGCCATTGCTCTAACGAAAGCGATTTTATTCTCAATTTAAACAATTTGACTTGCAAAAACTCCCAATCCCAGCGTTTTTGCTTTTCCGCATTGTGCATTTTGATTTCCTGCATACCATTGATGAGTTCAATCACTTTACTTTGTTCCTGAGAAACCTGTGAGAATCTTTTATAGTCGAGTTCTTTTCTTTTGTTAAGAAAAAAAGTAATCCATCCGACATACAAAACAGCTCCAACCAAATAGACAACAAACAGCCTGTAATCATAAAACAGCAAAACAATGCTGAAAATAATCAGGTTGACCAATGAAAACAAAGTGTTGAGCGAAGAGTTGGTCAAAAGCTGCTCAATCCTGTGATGATCGTTGATTCTCTGCATAATATCTCCGGTCATTCTTGTATCAAAGAAACTAATCGGAAGTTTCATCAGTTTTATGAAGAAATCCGAAATGATAGAGATGTTAATTCTTGTAGAAAGATGCAGTAAGATCCAGCTTCGGATGACTTCAATCCCCATTCTGCCGAGAAAAAGCATAACTTGAGCAAGTAAAACCAGATATATAAAATTCAGATCCTGATTCTGAATTCCGACATCCACAATACTTTGGGTAAGAAAAGGCAAAATAAGCGACAGTAAACTTCCTGCAAGTAAGCCTACTGCCAACTGAAAAATAAGCGATTTATATTTAAGAAGATATTTTGAAAGAAAAGAAAAACTTGCTTTGCTTTCCTCAGCGTCAAATTCAGTCTGAAAAAAAGCGGGGGTGGTTTCCAGAATAAGAGCAATACCTTCTTCCGTATTTTCATTAGCGTTTTCACCGATCCAGAATTTGATAAATTCTTCTCTTGTGTAGGTTATCAATCCATAACTTGGATCAGAGATATAAACCCAAATTCCGCAATA
>NZ_JBVYOF010000046.1:0-79165 GCF_056133985.1 Chryseobacterium sp. L12
ACTGCGTGATTTGGGTTTAAGAAAGTCTGGAAAGCGTATGTAAATGATCCTGCAAAAAACATGCGTGAAATGATGATGAAAAATACAGACACCAATAGAGTTGTTTTTAAAACACGATCGGCAGACGGAAGGGAAATTTCAGATCCGAATCAGGTTTTCAGGGAAATGGAAAAAAGAGCAAAAGAAGGTTTTAAAAAGAATAATAATCCTATAGAACCGGATTTGTATAATTAATTTTGAAGTAGTAAGAAAAAGGCTGTCCAAAGATTTTTGAACAGCCTTTTTGTTTTATTTTTTTCCGGTCAGCCACTGATTTTGCAGTTTTTGCTCTACAGCCGTAGGATTAGGTTTAAACTCCAGAGTTTCTAAAACTGTTTTTTCAAGGACGGCTTTGCCTTTCAGATCAATTTTATCAGTTTTATCTCCATTTTTGCGAAGAACAGTTACGGTAACGTTTTGTCCGTCTTTGATGGATTGCGCATAGCCGATAAACTCCTGAATGTTCTGCACATTCACCGTTTTTCCGTCTAAAGCAACCACTTCGTCGGTAATCTTGAATCCGATGCTTTTTGAGAAAGCCGAAAGTGCAGAGCTTTCATCAAAAACAAAGGTGTTGTTTTTCTCATCATAACCGGTCTGCTCAGGATTTTTAATAAACCAGAACATTGGCGGTGTTTCCTGTTTTTTGATGTCGACACCCACCATATTCAGATATTCTGCATACGGAGTAGGCTGGCTTCCGGCAATATACTTATTATAAAAATCTTTTACCTGCGGATAACCAGTGATAGAAACCAGTTCGTCAATCAGCTTATCATCTTTAAATGGCTTGTTTTCTCCGAATCTTTGTGAAAGCTTTCGGATCATGTCACGATAACCCATTTCTCCGTTAGAAAGTTTTCTCAGCTCAATATCCAGACACATGGTAAGAAGCGTTCCTTTTTCGTAGACGTTTCTGTACTGGTCTTTATATTCATCCAAAAGAATATTTTTGCTCATCACCGTAAAAGGCATGGTGTCGTTATAATTTTTGGAGTTTTTAATTTTATCGCTCATTCTCTGCAAGAACTGCTCTTTGGAAATCAAGCCCTCCTGTATCTGAAATAAATTGGCAAAATATTCGGTTCCTCCTTCGTACATCCAGAGATGCTGAGACATTTTCGGATTGGCATAATCGAAGTAATGAATTTCTTCAGAATGCGTTTTCAGAGGATTTACCGTATGGAAAAACTCATGGGAAACCACATCTACAATCGCTTCGTCTATCGCTTCTTTCGGCATCATCTCATGAAGCACTACGCTGGTTGACTCATGATGTTCCAGCGCTCCGAATCCTTTGATCTGCGGACCGGTTAACCCGCCCAAATAAAGCATGATGGCGTATTTTTTATTGGTATTCATATCACCCAGAAATTTTTTCTGAGCGACGACCATTTTTTCTAAATTTTCTTTAAAATCAGCAGCTTTATATTTTCCGGTTGGGGAGTAAACACCTAAAACCAGATCCATTCCGCCTGCATTGAAGGTAATATAATCAGGTTTGGAATACATCAGCGGAGAATCGGTAAGCTTAGCATAGTTTGCCAGTGTAAAGGTATCTGTCGCTTCAGATTGATCTTGGTCTACCAAAGCGGTAGTTCCGTAAAAATCTGTTGGCTTTTTGATGATCAGCTGATAAGGAACATCCTGCATATTTTCAATATATCCTACAAAACCATGAGTATTGATAAGATACACTTTGCCTTCTTCAATATTGGTTCCGGATGGTGAGAATACGGCTTTATGCTTTGATGTGTCCTGTTCTTCATCAAAACTGTCATTTACAAGATAGGTTATTTTGCTTAAAGACTGCGCATTTTTTAATGAATAGGTGTTATCATTTACTTTAGTAAAAGCCAGCTCTTTTCCTTTATTGTCAAAAAATTTTATTCCTTCTACAAATCTTCCGTAATCATCTACCGAATAGGTTCCGGGAACGGTTTTTGGAAAATGGAACTTTACATCTCCCGATTTCATTTTCGGAAACTCCATGGTTACGGCTACTTTATCATCTTTTACATTCACAAGATCAATATTGGTCTTAATTGACTGTGCATTAAAAAAGAATGCGCCCAATAACGCCAAGCTTATTGCTGTTTTTTTCATATTACATTAATTATAGATAAGTAGTTGACTGTAAATTGAATTTGTTACAGAATATCTTTAAAGTGATTATTTTTTCTTTAAAAAATTTTCTATTTCAGTAAAATAATCAGAACCGTAGTATTTCAAAAATTCACCAGTGGGCTTTAATATAAAAAATGCTCTGCAATTTTCCTGCAATGTAAATACGGTTTGAGCAAAGAAACCGGAATCTTTTCTGTAATTTTCTCTTTTTTCAAATCTCTCTTTATTTAGTGCATCGTTTGTGAAAACAAAAAAATCAACAGCATGATAAGTTGTACTCATTTTTGATGATAACTTAATATAATTATCTATCAATTGGTTGGCATATTTTTCTTTCAGACTGTATTCGCTGCAGTTTTTTCCGTATTGAAAATAATTGATAAGTATTGATTTATCTTCTTCAATTTCTACTTTTAATTCATTGCTAATTAAAGTCCTGATTTGTTTTAACTGCACGGAATCTAATTTTCCATGAAATTGTTTTCGGCTTAATAAATAGCTTTCGTTAATTTTTGTGTTTATTTTATCTGGTTTCTTTTGTGCTTTGTGACTAATAAATAAATTTAAAATAAGAATTAATAATAATTTTTTTTTCATTTGTATTAATTAAACTTTTTTATATCTGATATAATAATTCCTGTTAAACTGTACCGGGTTTGAGCTGGTAAGTTTTAAGCTTTGCCATTCTTCTGTAGGAGAAATGGTCTGATCACCAACTTTTAGGGGAAGCTTTAGGTTTTTTACAGTATTAGCATATCGGAATTTAAGCTGATTACCCTTTTGAGAATATTCCAGAACGGGAACGTTTGTTGTTCTGAGATATTGGTCGAAAACAGTCGAAAAATCAATACCCGCTTTTTCAGAAATATAATTTTCAATTTGCTGTGTAGTAACGGTCTGATGATAAAAATCTTTATTGATTCCTCTCAGAATCTGACGGAATTTTTCGTCATTATTGATCATTTGCCTGATGGTATGTACCAGACTTGCGCCTTTAGGATACATATCGCCGCTGCCTTCATTGTTTACGCCATATTTTCCGATAATCGGAATGTCGTTTTCTATATTATTCTGAATTCCCTGCGCATAAATTTCTGCTGATTTTTTATCCATATAACTTTCGGTAAACAATACTTCAGAATACATGGTAAATCCTTCGTGAATCCACATGTCGGCTTTGTCTTTTGCCGTGATATTATTGGCAAACCACTCGTGTCCGCTTTCGTGGATAATGATATAATCCCAGTTGAGCCCCACTCCAGTACCGGAAAGATCTGTTCCCAAATAACCGTTTGTGTAGCCGTTTCCGTAGGCAATGTTGCTTTGGTGTTCCATTCCAAGATAGGGAGATTCCACCAGTTTATAAGAATCTTCGTAAAACGGATAAGGACCAAACCAATATTCAAAAGACTGAAGCATGGGTTTTACCTGCTGAAACTGCTTTTTAGCTTTATCTAAATTATAATCTATCACCCAGTAATCCAGATCAAGTTTTCCTTTCTCTCCTTGATAAGCATCTTTAAAATTTACATATTTACCAATATTTGGAATGATAGAATAAGCATTGATAGGGTTTTTCACTTCCCATGTCCATACTGTTCGATTGTCTCCGATAGAGTTTCCGATTTTTACTTTTTCATCAATTAATCTTCCGTTTCCGATACCTACCAATCCCATAGGTGTGATGATATTCATAACTATTCCTTCATCCGGTTCGTCACTCCAGATATCTTTTACAGGAAGCCAGACAGAAGCACCAATCCCTTCATCGGCAACACTCATCCAGGGATTTCCTTTTCCGTCTTTTGTAAATATCCATCCGCCATCCCACGGAGCATTTCTGGCAATAGTTGGCTGACCCGAATAAACTACATTAATGGTAAATTTCTCTCCTTTTTTAAAGTTTTTATTAGATGGTATAAAAATAAAATCACCTTCTCTTGTAAATGATTTCGGTGTAGGAAAACTGCACTGCACTGCGTCAGCTTTCATAGGCTGCTGAAGATCAATCTGGAATACAGGATTGGAAATGTCTTTGGTAATCTCAAACGTAATTTTGTTATTTCCTGAAATGCTTTTTTGCTCAAAATCTGCTTCAACGGAAAGCTCATATTTTTTTACATCCCAAAAGTTTCGATATTCGGTGTTGGAACCTTTTAAAGTATCAGATTTGGTAAAGGATGTATTATGGCTAAACAACTGACCAAAATAAAGGCTTGAACTGAGTATTAAAGCAAAGGAAATGATTTTCATCTTAAATTTTCTGAATTTGTCGTCCAAAAATAAAGAATATTATTTAAAGGAATGCAAAATCAGTAATGATTGATTCACTTTTTTATGAAAAGAGCGGTAAAATATTTGATTTTACCGCCCATAAGTATATTTTTAAGAAATTATTTTGATTTTTCCAGCCCCATTTCACGTTTAAGAACTTTCTTGTAGGTGTAAGAACACATGACGATACTAAATTCATAAAGCAGCAAAAGAGGAAATGCTGCCATAAGCATACTTAGAACATCTGCAGGAGTAATGATGGCTGCAATAACCATAATAAGTACAATAGCATGTCTCCTGTAGGTTTTCATAAAAGTGGGGTTCAGAATTCCGATATTGGTAAGGAAATAAATAAGAACCGGAAATAAAAACACAACTCCCATTCCTAAAACAACCTGCAGAAAAAGAGTGGTGTAATCACTCAGGTCATACAAAGGAATAATGATATCTGAAATTTTAAATATAACCCCAAAGTTGACTGCAAATGGTAAAATAAGGAAATATCCGCATAAAACTCCTGTCATAAAGAGAATCCAGACCGAATTGATGATAAAAATAGAGTTTTTTCTTTCATTAGGATGCAGGGCAGGACTTATAAATCTCCATAATTCCCAGACTATATAAGGAAAAGCAGCTACAACACCTCCAAAAATAGAAACTGCCATCATTACATTAAACTGCTGATATAAACGCTGTACACGAACGGGAAATTCTGCGGGCAGAGTAATGCTGTCTTCTCCCAAAACCCAGCGTGAAAACTGATTGACAATTTTAAAAGTTGGAAAATCATTTCTGGTAGGACCGAAAAAAATATGATCCATAATCCAGTTAATATTAAACCCAACAACAATTGCTGCTATAATTATGGCAAGAATAGATCTGATAAGATGTCCTCTTAGTTCTCCAATATGTCCAAGAAAGGACATTTCTTTTTCTTCGCTCACAGATAAAAATTTAATGTTTCAAATTTAGTTAAAAGTTTGTTTATACCGGAAGCAGAATATTTGATTCCGGAAATTGCAAATCTTGTTTAATCTAATACCAAATCTAATTAATTCCCTCATCCAACAATTTGTGCAGATCAATAATTCCGAAATATTTTCCGTTTTCTGTGACTACAAGCTGTCCTATATTATTGTCTTTTAAGATTTTCATTGCTTCTTTTGCCAGTGCATCTTTCTCAATTGTTTTTGGCTGTGAAGACATAATATCTTTTGCCAAAGTTTCAGATATGTCATTGCCGTTTAAAAGCATTCTTCTTAAATCTCCGTCTGTGATAACGCCTACAAGCTTTTCACCGTCTGTCACAACCGTTATTCCGTGGCTTGATGCACTGATAGATATAATTACATCTTTTATTGACGCATTTTCAGACACATACGGTTTCTGTGAAGATAAAAACTGCTCAACTTTTGCCGTTAAATTTTTTCCCAGGCTTCCACCCGGATGAAATTTGGCAAAATCATTTTCCTTAAAATCATTCAGCTCCATCAGACATACTGCCAAAGCATCTCCCAAAGCCATTTGGATGGTGGTTGAACTTGTAGGAGCCAGTTTATTTGGGCAAGCTTCCAGATCAACATGTGTATCCAGAATTACATCAGCATATACGGCTAATTTGCTTGTTCGGTTTCCGGTCATCCCGATAAGTGCAGAAGAATAATCTTTAAGATAGGTAACCAGATTGGCAATTTCAGGAGAATTTCCGGAATTGGATATGCACAAAACAACATCCTGTTTCTGGATAACCCCTAAATCGCCATGAATCGCTTCAGAAGCGTGTAAAAACTGAGCAGGAGTCCCCGTCGAATTTAATGTTGCCACAATTTTATTGCCTACATGAGCAGATTTCCCGATTCCTACCACAATTAATTTTCCTTTAGCCGAATGAATAAGTTCTATGGCTTTCACAAATTCGTCACCAATTCTGTTTTTCAGTTTTTCTAATTCGGAAATTTCAATTGAAAGGGTGTTTTTTGCAATTGAGATAATCGAGTCTCTTTCCATTATTGTTTAAATTAAAATGCAGATTACCAAAGTTTTTAGTTTATACACTGTATAAATAGAGGGCTTAAAAAATCTATTGCTTTTGTTTTAACTAAAATTTTTATAACTTTGGATTGGATGCAAATTTAGCAATACAAAATTAGATGAGTGCAAAAAAAGCCAATTTATCAGGCGAATTGAAAAAATACTTTGGGTTTTCTACCTTTAAAGGACAACAGGAAGAAATCATCAGTAATCTTTTGGATGGAAAAGATATTTTTGTGCTAATGCCTACCGGTGGCGGGAAGTCGCTGTGTTATCAGCTTCCGGCTCTTATTTCCGAAGGTACTGCAATAGTTGTTTCACCTTTAATAGCCCTGATGAAAAATCAGGTAGATGCGGTGAACGGATTATCGTCAGAAAGCGGTGTTGCGCATGTTCTGAACTCTTCTCTTAACAAAACACAGACCAAACAGGTCTTTGATGATATTAAAAGCGGAAAAACAAAACTTTTATATGTAGCTCCGGAATCACTGATTAAGGAAGATTATCTGGATTTTCTGAAAGATGTAAAAATTTCTTTTTTTGCGATAGACGAAGCTCACTGTATTTCAGAATGGGGACATGATTTCAGACCCGAATACAGAAATTTAAAATCAATAATAGATAAAATTGCCAATGTGCCGGTGATTGCCTTAACGGCAACTGCAACTCCTAAAGTACAGGATGATATTCAGAAAACTTTAGGGATGACCAATGCTTTGGTGTTTAAAGAAAGTTTTAACAGACCCAATTTGTTTTACGAGGTAAGACCGAAAGTAAATATTGATAAAGAAATTGTAAAATTCATCAATAAAAATAAAGGAAAATCGGGAATTGTATATTGCCTGAGCCGAAGAAAAGTGGAAGAATTTGCCCAGCTTCTTCAAGTAAACGGAATCAATGCGCTTCCTTATCACGCAGGTTTAGACCAAAAGGTAAGAGTTGCCAATCAGGATAAGTTTCTGATGGAAGAGGCAGATGTAATTGTAGCAACCATAGCTTTTGGAATGGGGATTGATAAGCCGGATGTCCGTTTTGTAATTCATTATGATTTCCCGAAATCTCTGGAAAGTTATTATCAGGAAACGGGACGGGCAGGACGCGATGGAGGCGAAGGGTACTGTCTTGCCTTCTATGATCCGAAAGATATTGAAAAGCTTGAAAAATTTCTTGCTCAAAAACCAGTCTCCGAAAGAGAAATAGGTTTGCAGCTGCTGAATGAAGTGGTAGGTTATGCAGAAACGTCAATGAGCAGAAGACAGTATATTTTGTATTATTTTGGCGAAAAGTTTGATCCTGTAAACGGTGACGGAGCCAATATGTGTGATAATTCTGCAAATCCGCCTAAGCTGAAAGAAGCAACAGAAGATCTGAAAAAAGTTTTACAGCTGATTGATGAAACTAAAGAGAAATTTAAAGCAAAGGATTTAATTTCTGTTATTGTCGGAAAAGAAACCGCTGTTACCAAATCTTATAAATTAGAACAGAGTTCTTTTTTCGGTTTTGGAAAAGAAGAAAAAGACAACTACTGGAAAACTATTCTAAGACAGGCAACGGTTCAGAATTTTTTAACCAAAGATATTGAAACATACGGCGTTTTAAAAATTGCCGAAAAAGGAAAAAAAGTATTAAGCGGAGAGTGTAAAGAAGCATTCCAAATCGCTGAAGACCGCGAATTTGATTTAACGCAGAGCAAAGCGGAAAGCGATCAGGTTCAGATGCAGTCCGGAGGAGGGTTAGATCAAAATCTTTTTGCCCTTCTAAAAGACTTGAGAAAAAAGATTGCTAAGAAACACGAGATTCCGCCTTATACGGTTTTTATGGATCCAAGTCTGGAAGATATGACCGTGCAGTATCCTATTACTGTGGAAGAAATTGCAAAAATTTATGGTGTAGGAGAGGGAAAAGCAAAAAAATACGGGAAAGAATTTGCTGATTTTATTGCAAAATATGTAGAAGATAATAATATTGAGCGTACTCAGGACATGGTTCTGAAGCAGGTTGCAAACAAATCCAGCCATAAAGTTTTTATCATCCAGAATACCGATAAAAAAATTGATCTTGAAGATATTGCAAGAGCCAAAAATCTTTCGATGAATGATCTTCTCAAAGAAATGGAACGTATTGTTTATCAGGGAACAAAGCTAAATATTGATTATTATATCGAAGAGAATTTTGACGAAGATATTGTAGATGATTTTATGGAGTTTATGCGTGAATCTGAAAGTGACAGTATGAAAGTTTTGCTGGATGAGTTTGGTGATGAACTATCTGATGATGAGGTAAGAATACTCAGAATTAAATTCATTTCTGATGTCGCTAATTAGACATGATTTTAATTTCAATGTTAGAAATACGACAAAAAAATTAATATAGTTTGGTAAAAGTTTTTACGATACAAAGCAAATAACAATCCTTCGTGTAAATATTTTTTGACCAGAAGAAGAACCGATTTTAATTAATTATATCATCAATAATCATTCTTCAAAATTTGAGGATTTATTTTAAAGTCAGTAAATTTATCATTACTAATTTTGCAGGATGAACAAGAGAATTACCGTCATATTTATTTTGCCTGATTTGGAAACCGGTGGAGCAGAAAGAATTGTTACCACTATTGCCAATCACCTGTCAAGAGATTTTTTTGACCCTAAAATTTTATTGTTGAGAAAACAGGGCAGTTACTTGGATTTACTGAAAAAAGATGTTGAAATTATTGATATAAAAACAGAAAGAATAAGACACTCTTTAAAGCCGATTCTGAAAGAAATTTACAAACGAAAGCCCGATATTGTTTTTTCTGGATTTGGTGAAGTTAATGCTTACCTGTCATTATTTATCAAGCTTTTTCCTAATACAAAATTTATTGCCAGAGAAACCAATGTGGTTTCAGAGCACGTTACCCGAAAAGAAATTAGATTTTTCTATAAATTTTACAACAATTATCATCAGATCATTGCCCAAAGTGACGATATGATGAAAGATTTAACGGGTAATTTTGATGTAAAACCATCTAAAATTGTTAAAATTAATAATCCTGTCGATTTTGATTTTATTAATTCTAAACTTGCCATTTCCAATAAACCGGAAAGTTTCAGATACAATTACAAAAACGTCGTGGCAATCGGTAATCTATCTGCCAGAAAAGGTTTTGATAATTTGCTGAAAGTTTTTTCCCGGCTCAAAAATGAAAATATTCTGCTTCATATTTTGGGTGATGGGCGAGATAAAGAAATACTTCATCAGATGAAAGATTTTCTTGGTTTGAAACATGTAATTTTTCACGGCAGACAAGAAAATCCGTATCGGTTTTTGAAATTTGCAGATCTGTTTATTCTCTCTTCAAGGTATGAAGGGTTTCCCAATGTTTTGCTTGAAGCCGGAGCTTGTGGCACATACGCCTTAGCGAATAACTGTCCGGGAGGAATTAATGAAATTATTCAAAACGGAATCAATGGCGAAGTTTCGGATATTGATAATCATGAAGAGTTTTCGCAGATGATTCTGCAGGCTTTACATCGGGAACATGATGCTGATGCTATTAAAAATTGCATTAAATCAAGATTTTCTAAAGAAATTATTTTAGATCGTTACGAAAATGTTTTAAAAGATGTTTTGAATTAGATAAAACATTTAATATTCCTAAATTTACGCTCAATTTCGTTAAACATTATTTCGAGTATGAAAAAACTTCCGAAATTAGGTTGTGCCTGTGAAAAACACGATCTGATTGAATCTGAATACAGAACTTCAACGGTGGGAACTGATTTTACCGATGGCAGAAATGCTGAAGTAAGTATTATTCAGTGCAGACTTTGTCAGAGAATCTGGCTTAAATATGAAATTGAATCTCCGGATAATCTCAAATATTCAAGATGGTACAAAGGAATTATCGCCAAAAAAGAAGTTGCCGTAATGAAACCGGAAAACGCAGTTGAATATTTGGAAAATCTTGACTGGTACATTTGTGGTGGTTCTTATTTTGGAAATAAAGAAGTTTTTAAACAGGGTAATCTCAGTTTTGATATTTAAAAATTCTTTTTTAAATGAAGTTGTAATTATTTTCAAATGAATGCAAAATTTTTACTAATAATCTTTGGAACTATTATTTTAGTCGGATGTAAAAGTCCAAAAGATAAAATCACAGATACTGTTCTTTATCAAGATAGTGTTGGTTATTGGAACTATGAATGGGATAGAACAGGAGCTGAAGATTATGGTTTTACTTTTAAATTTTTAAGGAAAAATAAGCTTCAAAAGTTATCATTTAATAAAATTAAGAACAAAAGATGGATGTGGAATGATTATCCATATGATGAGTCTATTTATAGATGGGGCGTTACTGATGATTCAATTTTCACTTTCATGAATTATGACTCAAAAATAAAAATTACCAAATACAATAATGATACAATCTGGCTTAATGATAAAGAAAGAAATAGGAAAATGCTTTTAATTAAGGTAAAGGGAGAATTAAATATAGAAAAGTCTATTGAAGTAAAAGCTGGGGACGGAGATGCAGATAAAGAAATTCAACCGCTAGATATTTAATTCCCGTCATCTGACATAGCGCTCAAAAAAACCTGACAAAACTTACTTTGCCTGTTCTAAATTATTCAGTAAATTTGTAAGAATCAGTCAACAGATAATAAATAAATTAAAATATACAATGAGTCAATTCGATGTTACCGTAATCGGTTCTGGTCCTGGAGGTTATGTTGCTGCTATTCGTGCAGCACAATTGGGTTTCAAAACCGCAATTATTGAGAAATATCCAACTTTAGGCGGAACTTGTCTTAATGTTGGGTGTATTCCGTCAAAAGCACTTTTAGACAGCTCTGAGCATTTTGAAAACGCAAAACACAATTTCGAAAGTCACGGGATTATCATTAATGAGCCAAAGGCAGACATCGCAAGAATGATTGCCAGAAAAAACGAAGTGGTGGAGCAGACAACAAAAGGAATTAACTTCCTAATGGATAAAAACAAAATTACTGTTTTTGAAGGTGTTGGAAGCTTCGAATCTGCAACTCAGATTAAAGTTACAAAAAACGATGGTTCTTCTGAAACTATCGATTCTAAATATACCATTATTGCAACAGGTTCTAAACCATCATCCTTACCTTTCATCACTTTAGATAAAGAAAGAGTAATTACTTCTACTGAAGCTTTAAATTTAAAAGAAATTCCTAAGCATTTAGTCGTAATCGGAGGGGGGGTAATTGGTCTTGAATTAGGTTCGGTTTACTTAAGATTAGGTTCTCAGGTAACTGTAGTTGAATTTATGGATAAAATCATTCCTACGATGGATGGAGCTTTAAGCAAAGAATTGACTAAAGTTCTTAAAAAGCAGGGAATGAAGTTTATGCTTTCTACAGCGGTTTCTGCAGTGGAAAGAAACGGAGATTCTGTAAAAATTACAGCAAAAGATAAAAAAGGAGAAGAAGTTACAGTTGAAGGAGATTACTGTTTGGTTTCTGTAGGCAGAAGACCTTTCACAGATGGTCTTGCTCTTGAAAAAGCAGGTGTTGAACTAGATGAAAGAGGAAGAATTAAAACCAACGATCATTTACAGACAAACGTTGCCAATATTTATGCAATCGGTGATGTGATAAAAGGTGCGATGCTTGCTCACAAAGCTGAGGAAGAGGGAGTTTTTGTTGCTGAAACTTTAGCGGGACAAAAACCTCACATCAACTATAACTTAATTCCCGGAGTTGTGTACACTTGGCCGGAAGTTGCAGGAGTTGGAAAGACAGAAGAGCAATTGAAAGAAGAAGGAGTTGCTTATAAAGTAGGAACTTTCCCGATGAGAGCTTTAGGCAGAAGCCGCGCAAGCGGTGACGTGGATGGTTTGGTGAAGATTATTGCTGATGAAAAAACAGATGAGGTTCTTGGCTTCCACATGATTGGTGCAAGAGCTGCCGATTTAATTGCTGAAGGAGTTATTGCAATGGAATTCCGTGCAAGTGCAGAAGATATTGCAAGAAGTTCTCATGCGCACCCAACGTATGCAGAAGCTATTAAGGAAGCTGCTTTGGATGCTACAGGCAAAAGAGCGCTTCATATGTAAGAATAACAAAAGAACTGTTATTTACATTTTAAAATTATATAGAATGCAGAAATATTTTGATATTTCTGCATTTTTATTTCAAATTATGTAGTAATTTTGATAGGTTAAAAATTATTTTATGAAAATAAAACGTTTACTCTGTTTATCAGTAATTATATTCTTATCTTCTTTAACGAAAGCGCAAGATTTTTTTACTGTATTTAATGAAAGAAGTATTTCAACCGATTCTAAATCCAGAACGGTACAACCGGAAAAATATCTTACCTATAAGCTCAATGTTGAAGATTTGAAAGCTTATATTAAATCTGTACCGCAATTAAGTGATATGGATTCTAAAGAAAATGCAAGCATTATTGTATTACCGATGCCAAACGGAACAAAAGCTAAGTTTAAAATTTGGAAATCTTCTGTTATGGAGAACGAACTTGCAGCTAAATTTCCGAATATCGTGACATTTACGGGGCAGGGTGTGGATGACCGTTATGCAACAGTAAAATTAGATTTTACTGAGCTTGGATTCCACGCTCAGATAAAATCTGTGGTAACCGGAGATTTATATATTGATCCGTATGCACAAAATGACAATACTCATTATGTTGTCTATAAGAAAGAAGACTTAAGGGATAATCACGCTAGAAGTTGTGAAGTTCAGGATGATCTGCATGTCGAAAAAAAGATCGAGCAGAAAAGCGTAACTCCAAGCGTAGGTAATCAGATAAGAATTTTTAGACTAGCTGTTGCGTGTACAGGTGAATATGCCATTGCAGCAACCGGAAACCCTTCACCTACTGTAGCGCAAACTCTTTCTGCGATTGTTACTACAGTAAATAGGGTTAATGGTGTTTATGAACAAGATTTGGCGGTACGATTAATATTAGTGGCAAATCAAACGAGTATCATTTTTACAAATCCTTCTACTGATCCCTTTACCGGAAATAATGATGCTTTTACATTAATAGATGAAAGTCAGGCGAATATTGATGCGTATATTGGTAATGCTAATTATGATATAGGACATACCTTTAGTACAGGAGGAGGAGGTTTAGCAGGATTAGGCGTAATCTGTAATAATTCTTCAAAAGGAAGCGGAATTACAGGCTCACCATTTCCTGTTGGTGACCCTTATGATATAGATTATGTAGCACACGAAATAGGACATCAGTTTGGTGGACCCCATACTTTCAATGCTACAACAGGCAGCTGTAATGGTAATAGGTCTGCGGCTAATGCAGTAGAGCCGGGAAGTGGGGTAACTATTATGGCATACGCAGGAATTTGCGGATCTACAAATGATCTAGCTAATAATAGTATTGCAATTTTTCATACGCGTTCATTTCAATCAATAACTACAAAAGTTCAATCAACATTTTGTCAGGTGACAACCCCTGTGTCAAATACAGCTCCGGTAGTTAATGCCGGAAATGATTACACTATACCAGTTAATACACCTTTTAAATTAACGGGTTCTGCAACTGATGCACAGGCAAATGCGCTTACCTATTGTTGGGAGCAAAATGACACTGGACCTGCGGGAAACTGGAATGTTCCAACAGGAAATGCACCTTTATTCAGATCATATTTACCAACGACAGTTCCACACCGTTACTTTCCAAGACTTCAGGATGTTTTGAACAATCAGGTAACAATAGGCGAGTTTTGGCCAAATTATGCAAGATCTATGGAGTTTAGATTAACCGTTAGAGATAATAATGCCGGCTGTGGCGGAGTGGCAAATGATGATGTTATAATTACTGTTAATGGTACTTCTGGTCCTTTCAGAGTAACATCACCTTCTACAGCAGTATCATGGGCAGGTAACAGTTCTCAAACTGTAACATGGAATGTAGCAAACACAACTCTGGCGCCTGTAAACTGTGCAAATGTTAGTATTTTACTTTCCACAGACGGAGGTCTTACTTATCCTATTACAATTCTGGCTTCAACACCAAATGATGGTTCTCAGGTAATTACTGTTCCAAATGTCAACACATCTCAGGCGAGAATTATGGTGGCAAGCGTAGGAAATGTTTTTTACCATATTAATCCGGCTACATTTAGTATTACCCAGACATTAAGTGTGGATGAAGCTTCAATGGATGATGATGCATTTGTAATATATCCTAATCCGAGCAAAGGGATTTTAAATGTAAAATTCACTAAGCAGAACGATAACCATGATATCACTGTTTATGATATGAGTGGTAAATTGGTTTTCAGAAAATTAAACAACACAGTAAACAAAGAAAGAATTGCAACATACAATTTAAGCAGTTTGATAAAAGGTGAATATATAATCAGCATTAAATCTAAAACGATTGACAAATCAATAAAATGGATTAAAGAATAGTTGATTTAAAATTAAAGCTAAACAGAAGAGAAGTATTTTTTGCTTCTCTTTTTCATTTTAAATGATCTCTAATTGAATTGATTTAGATTACTCCAACTTATTTTTCCTTATCTTTGTCAGCTAAATAATCATTAATGCAACCCGGAAAAACTCAGACTTTAAAAATTTCAGAAAAAAACAATTCAGGATGGATTTTAGAAGACAATAGCGGTGAAAAAGCTTTTTTGTCTAAGATTTTCATTGATGAAGAAAAAGAAGTTGGAGAAGAAGTTGAAGTATTTATTTATCAGGATGATAATAAGCTGAAAGCAACAACAGAAATTCCGTTGGCGGAAGTAGGCGAGTTTGCGGTAATGAGCTGTGTGCAAAGCCTCCCTAGCGGAGCATTTATGGATTGGGGAATTATCAAGGATTTGTTTATTCCTTACAAGCAGCAGAAAACCAAAATTATTGAAGGCAAAAGATATCTGGTGTATTTGTACATAGATGAAGATTTGGAGTTAATTACCGGAACTACAAAGTTTAAACGAAACCCTCAATACGAAAATCTTCCATTTCAAAAAGGTGATAAAGTGGATTTGATTATGATGAACGAAAGTGAACTGGGCTGGAATGTAGTCATTAATAAAAAATACATCGGTCTGATCTATGCCTCTGATGTTTTCAAAAAATTGTATCCGTTATCTGAAGAGCAGGGCTACATCAAAGAAATTCGTGAGGACGGAAAAATAGATGTTTCTCTTCAGCCTCAGGGTTTTGAAAATATTGATGAATTTAAGCAGAAAATTCTTACCAGACTTGAAGAAAATTTCGGATTACTTCATCTTTCAGATAAGTCTTCACCGGAGGATATTAAAGATGAGGTTCAGATCAGCAAAAAGAATTTCAAAAAAGCGATCGGTGGATTATATAAAGATAAATTAATAGAAATTCTTGACGATAAAATCAGGCTTCTGTGAAAATTTTTCAGCATAAAAATAAAAAGGCTCAGATTGTATTATCTAAGCCTTTATTTTATTCTAAGATTGGCTCTTAATTCCGCCATTCTTCATTGATGTCGCATACAGGAATAGGAACCATTTTATGTTTTGCAGCCTTATGCATTCTGTCGAAAATCATAAAAACTTCTTTATCCCGACCTTCATAATCATCAGCTGTTTTTGTGCCGTATTCTTTCTGTATTCTTTCCAGCTCCGGATAAGTTGCACCAATTTGCTGCTCATCGGTTCGGTCTACATCCCACAATCCGTCTGTAGGAATTGCATTTTTAATGCTTTCAGGAAGATTCAGCGCTTTTGCCAGTTCATAAACTTCCGTTTTATAAAGGTCAGCAATCGGTGAAACATCTACGCCTCCATCACCGTATTTGGTATAAAATCCAATTCCGAAATCCTCTACTTTATTTCCTGTTCCGCACACCAAAAGTCCGTTAATCTGCCCGTAGTAATATAACGTAAGCATTCTTAATCGTGATCTTGTATTGGCAAAAGCCAGTTTTTCATTGGGGAATTCGTCATCTTTTACATCAAAAATATCGTGTAAAGCCTCAAAAGGAGCGTTGAGATCTACCGTAAATCCTTCTACATTGGTAAAGTTTTCTTTAAGGAAATCAATCTGTTCCAGAGCTCTTGAGATCTGATCTTTCTGCTGTCTGATCGGCATTTCAATAACCACAGTTTTCAGCCCTGTCAAGGCACATAGTGTGGAAACAACACCGGAATCTACACCTCCGGAAACTCCGATAATATATCCTTGTGCATTAGCTTTTTTTGCATAATCTTTCAGCCATTCAATGATGTGGTCTATAACCTTTTGTGTTTGCATATTTTATTTTTTAGGGCGAATCTTATGATTTCAATGCATTCGCTGTTATACTTTTATTTTAAAATTTTATTCTGTCAATTTCATACCAAAAACATTTGTCTCCTTCATCGGTGAAAGTTTCTTTCTCCTCGAAACCTAATTTTCTCAGCACATGATTGGATGCATCATTATTTACATCTGCATACGCATAAATTTTCTTAAGGTTCATGGTATTAAATCCAAAATTTAAAACGGCTGAAGAACTTTTAGTAGCATAGCCTTTTCCCCAATGTTCAGGTGTGAAGCGGTAACCAAGATCATAAATGTTTTTATGATTATTGATTTCTTTAATCAGTTTAAGTCCGCTCCAGCCAATGAGTTGATGATTTTCTTTTTTAATGACAGCCCATCTTCCGATTCCGTTTTCATGGTATTGGGTTCGGATATTTTTTATCATTTCTACACTTTGGCTGATATCGGTAAGTGGCTTTATACCAACATATTTTACGACTTCAGGATTGCTGTCCATAGCAAAGAAACCTTCTGTATCTTCAGGAATTATTTCTCTTAAAAGAAGTCTTTCGGTTTCAATGAATATTTTTGCCATTAATTTTCCTTATTTTTGTATACTTAATTCCATGTAAAAATAATGAAGATTTTTAAAATTGCTATCCTTTCTCTTGTTTTAGTTTTAAGTTTAAATTCCTGTAAGAAAGATCAGGAAAAACAATGGAAAGTAGAAATCAAAAATCCTGCTGAAAAAGTGGAAGTGACCGATATTTCCAAAATATTTTATGATCCTGATGTTCCGTTGGAAAAATTTAAGGCTCAGTTTCCGTGGTTTCAGGGAACAGTTTCGGATGAAGACTTTGCCAAAAACAAAGTAAACCAAACCGAAATAAAAATTTATAAAGAAGCAATTTCCAAAATTGATCAGGCGAAATTACAGAAAGAACTTCAGGATCTTTTTTCGCATATCAAATATTATTTTCCCGAATTTAAAACACCGAAAGTTTTCCTGTTTTCATCAAGTCTGCAGATGATTCAGGATCCTATTCTGTATGATGATAAAACCAATTTTCTGTTTATTGACGTATCAGGATTTATGGGGAATAAAAATCCTAATTATACAGGTTTGGAAGAATATTTTCAAAAATCTATGAATCCGAATAATATTGTTCCTAAGATTTCTAGAGTTTTTGCGGAAAATATTGTTCCATTCTCTACGGATCATCAGAAATTTATAGATTTACTGGTTTATAACGGCAAAATGATGATTCTCCAGGATGCTTTCCTTCCGGAAACTCCTGATTATCTGAAAATGGATTATGATCAGAAACAATATCAATGGGCTTCTTCCAACGAACCCAACATTTACAATTATTTTGTGGAAAATAATTTAATATTTGGGGATGATCACCGTTTAATTGACCGTTTCATCAATCCTGGACCTTTTTCCAAATTCTATACAGAAATTGATAATGAGTCTTCTCCCATGGTAGGAGTTTTTATAGGATGGCAGATTTGTAAAGAATTTTTAAATAAAAATCCTGAAATTAAATTGACAGATTTCCTCAAAATGGATGCAACAGAAATTTTTAATAAATCAGGATATAAACCAAAATTAGAAGAGTAAATGCAACTCACTAAAATATAAGAAAATAGATAAAATGAGAAAAACTCAGATTACAATAGATGTAGAGCTGGACGAGAACCACATCCCTGAAAATATGACATGGAACGCTCAAGATGGCGGTGTTGAGAAAGAACCAACAAAAGCAACCATGATTTCAGTTTGGGATGACAAAGCGATGGAAGCTTTAAGAATAGACCTCTGGACCAAAGATATGCCCGTAGATCAGATGAAAATGTTTATCCATCAGATTTTGGTTTCTTTAGGAAATACTTACCAAAGAGCTACAGGTGAAGAAGATGTAGCACAGTGGATGGAACAGATGGCTGAAGAATTTGCGGTAAAATCTGCTATTAAAATGTAAACAATGAATGTAACAGTCTACCAAAGTACCAATCATTGGTGAACTGGTATATTGATACATTGCTAAATTATAAAATAATGAATTTCAATACAAAAGTTATACACGGCGGGCAACATCATGAGTCTGCAACAGGTTCTGTAAATGTTCCTGTATTTTTAACCTCAACATTTGCACAAAAATCTCCGGGAGTACATTCAGGATATGAATATTCAAGAGCAGCAAACCCGACCAGACAGGCTTTGGAAGACTCTTTGGCAAGCATCGAAAATGGTGCGAAAGGCTTGGCTTTCGGTTCTGGTTTGGCAGCAATCGACTGTGTTTTAAAATTATTGAATCCGGGTGATGAAGTAGTTGCAGTAGACGATTTATACGGCGGTACTTACAGAATGTTTACAAGGCTTTTTGAAAAATATCAGTTGAAATTTACCTTTGTAAGCTTTGATGACGTTTCTAAAATTAATGATCTGATCACTGATAAAACTAAGTTGATCTGGGTTGAGACTCCAACGAATCCATTGATGAAATTGGTAGACATCAAAGCGGTGGTAGAAATTGCAAAAGGAAAAGATATTCTGGTTGCGGTAGATAATACCTTTGCAACACCTTACCTGCAGAGACCCATTGATTTGGGAGCCGATATTGTGATGCACTCAGCAACAAAATATTTAGGAGGACATTCTGATGTAATTGCAGGAGCTTTGATTGCCAAAGATGCAGAATTGGGAGAAAAATTGCACTTCATTCAGTTTGCAAGTGGCGGCATTTTAGGACCTCATGATTCTTATCTTGTTTTGAGAGGGATTAAAACATTGGCTTTGAGGGTTCAGAGACATTCTGAAAACGGAATGGCTGTTGCAAAGTATCTGGAATCTCATCCTGCTGTTGATAAAGTAATTTATCCCGGATTGGAATCTCATCCGCAGTATGAACTGGCAAAATCTCAGATGAAAGATTTCGGAGGAATGGTTTCTTTCACTTTTAAATCGGGTAAAAAAGAAGATGCAGTCAAATTTTTAGAAAAAGTAAAGGTTTTCACTTTAGCAGAGTCTTTAGGCGGAGTAGAATCTCTTGCCAATCATCCTGCTTTGATGACTCATGCATCTATTCCGGCGGAAAAACGTGCAGAATTAGGAATTACAGATGATTTGGTTCGTTTAAGTGTTGGAATCGAAGATGCAGAGGATCTGATTGCAGATTTAGAAAGAGCATTTTCTTAGATAAATAAAGCCTAAACATCCGTTTTTAGCGGATGTTTTAGGTTTAAATAATAATTATCAATGAGAATTACAAGAAAGGCTGATATTAAAGATATAGATCAGTTAACAGAGTTATTTGATCAGTACAGGAGTTTTTACCATAAGGATTCAGATATTCAGAAAGCTGCAATATTTTTAAGAGAAAGAATTGAAAATAAAGATTCTGTAATTTTTGTAGCTGAATCTGAAGGAAATTTAGCTGGCTTTGTGCAGCTGTATCCGTTATTTTCCTCAACCAGAATGAAGCGTTATTGGTTGCTGAATGATTTGTTTGTAAATGAATATTATCGTGGAAATGGTTTTTCAAAAGTATTGATTGAAGAAGCAAAAGATTTAGCAAGATCAACAAATGCCTGCGGTATTCTTCTTGAAACCGGAAAATCTAACGACATCGGAAATAAATTATATCCAAGCTGTGGTTTTGAGTTATACGATGAAGTGAATTTCTACGAATGGACGACCGAATAATTAATGTAACAATATATCAACTTAACAGGTTGCCAAAAATTGTTATACTGATACACTACTAAATTGCTAAATTCAATTTGATGACTGATGTTCAAAAATACATCCAGAGATATTTAGACTTAATTCCATCTGAAAGCTGGCTGGAAGAACTTAAAAACTGTGGAGAAAAAACGTTTAAAATTTATTCTGAAATTTCAGAAGAACAATCGCTTTTTGCTTATGCTGATGGAAAATGGACCCTGAAGGAATTGCTTTTGCATCTTTCGGATACGGAAAGGGTCTTTCAATACAGAATTCTGGCTATTGCGAGAGGAGATCAGAATGAGTTGCCGGGTTTTGATGAAGAACTTTATGCTAACCAGTCTTTTGCAAACGAAAGAACACTGAATTCTTTGCTTGAAGAATATCAGCTGATCAGAAAATCTTCACAGATTTTACTGGAAAGTGCTCATTCTTCTGCATTGAAAAATATCGGAACAGCAAACGGAAACAGAATTTCTGCAGAAACCATAGGAAAACTGATTGTGGGGCATAATATTCACCATTTGAATATTATTGAAGAGAGGTATTTACCAAGTTTATAAGTAAAAATTTCTATTAATTAAGTCGAAGCAGCTTTCTCCTTTTCTAACGCCATTTGCATTTTTTTGCATTCAGGACTTTGGTATTTTGATTCCCATTCTTCAAGAAGATAAAGAATCGGCAACAATGCCAAACCTTTTTCAGTTAAAGAATACTCAACCCGGGGAGGAATTTCTTTAAACTCTTCACGGATGATCAAACCATCAGTTTCCATTTCCCGAAGCTGATCTGTCAGAACTTTTCTGGAAATTACATTAATTCTCACAGCAAGTTCTCCGAAACGTAATTTTCTGTCTTTAATTACCAAAGCAATAATAGGTTTCCACTTACTGCCCAATGCTGACATTGCTTTGCCGAGCGGACAGTTATATTTCATCATTTCATTTTTTTTCATAATCAGATATTTTTAAGGTACACACAACGGCTTGTTCTTATTTAGATTTTATTTTCAGTGATGTTAAATCTAATCGTTACTTTATGGTTACCATCACTGGTTACTGCAAAGTTACTACTTTTTTTTATTGAAAGATACAAATGTGAACTATTATTAGTTACTTTGTGTAACAATTAATATTTAAGCATAAATAAATGAGTACAGAATCACTATTCAAGCCATTCCGATATAAAAACCTGGAACTGAAGAACAGAATTGTCATGGCGCCTATGACCAGAGCTCAATCTGATAAAGGTGTTCCTACACAACAGATTGCAGATTATTATGCAAGAAGAGCAGCTTCTGAGGTTGGATTAATCCTTTCTGAAGGAACCGTGATTAACAGACCAGCCTCAAAAAATCTTCTAAATATTCCTGACTTTTATGGAAATGAAGCATTAAATGGATGGAAAAACGTAATAGATGCAGTTCATCAGAATGGCGGAAAAATGGGACCGCAGATCTGGCATGTAGGTGATACAAGAATGTCTGAAGAATATCCGGCTGTTGATATGGAGAAGGCTTCTTCAATGACTTTAGAGGATATTCACGATACCATTGCTCAATTTGCTGCGTCAGCGAAGTCAGCTAAAGAATTGGGATTTGATGTTTTGGAAATTCACGGAGCTCACGGCTATCTGATTGACCAGTTTTTCTGGGAAGTAACCAACACGAGGACTGATGAATATGGCGGAAAAACGCTTAAAGAAAGAAGCCGTTTTGCTGTAGATGTTGTAAAAGCGATCCGTAAGGCAGTTGGAGAAGATTTCACCATTATTATCCGTCTTTCTCAATGGAAGCAACAGGATTACTCAGTAAAACTTGCCAACACACCACAGGAAATGGAGGAATGGCTAATTCCTTTAAAAGAGGCAGGAGTAGATATCTTCCACTGTTCTCAAAGGAGATTCTGGGAACCTGAATTTGAAGGATTTGATCTGAATTTTGCAGGTTGGGCAAAGAAAATTACGGGGCAGCCAACTATTACTGTAGGTTCTGTTGGTCTTGAAGGAGATTTTATGGAAGCATTTTCAGGAAAAGGTACAGGAAAAGCCGATCTTTATGAACTTACCCGAAGACTGGAAAGAGGTGATTTTGATCTTGTAGCTGTGGGAAGAGCGCTTTTGCAGGATCCGGAATGGGTAAAGAAACTCAAAGAAAATAAAATTGATGAGATAAAAGATTTCTCTGCTGAAAGTATGGCAATACTTTATTAAATTTAAAGCATAATTTTACCTATAATTTTTTTGATTTTAACCGTTTTCAAGTTTTTGAGAACGGTTTTTTCGTAGGAATATAGATATTGATATTTTTTACTGAAACCATTTTCGGGGTTTAATAATATTCTAAACAAAGTATAAGTAAGAAAAAATGATTGTTTTATTACTTTTTAGATTATTTTTAAAAAAAGTTTATCATGTTTCCAACCAAGATTAAAATTCCTGCATCTATTAAAGTATAAAGCCAGACTATGGAACAAAAACTACTAATAGAATGCCAGCAAAACGACCGCAATGCACAGCGCAGGGTTTACGAAAAAATGGCGGGCAAACTATACTCGGTTTGCAAGCGCTACCTGAAGAATGATGAAGATGTTGAAGAGGTACTCGCAGATACTTTTTACAAAATTTTTACTAAACTCAATCAGCTGAATAATCATGAAATTTTCGAAGCCTGGGCAAAGAAAATTGCGGTGAACGAATGTCTGCAAAAATTGAGAAGTATGAAAGCGCTCAATGTTTCTTTGGATGAAGAGTTTATCGAATCAACGGATTCTCCTACAGACAGTATTTCTTTCGAGAAAGATATTTTGAGGCTTCTCAATTTTCTTCCGGAAGGTTGTCGGGCGATTTTTAATCTCTTTGCAATTGAAGGTTATCCACACAAAGAAATTGCAGCGATGCTTTCAATCAGTGAAGGAACTTCAAAATCCCAGCTGAATTTTGCGAGAAAAAAACTTCAGGAACTCTTGGTTAATCACAACATTTAAACTTTATACAATGGAAAATAATCACGATATCGATAAAAAATTCAATGAGGCTTCTCAATCTCTGGAAGAACCTGTTACTTTTCAGGGTTTTGATAAAGTCTGGGCTAAAGTTGAAGAAAAATTAGATAAAAAAGAAGACAAAAAGAGAATCGTTCCAATTTGGTTTCCTTACGGAATTGCTGCGAGTTTAATTATCGGTTTGGGTTCATTTTATTTTATTAATAAAAATGATGTTTCTGAAATTGGAAAACCAGCTATCGTTCAAAATACAGTTTCACCTAAAACGAATTCAAACGTTCAGACGATTGACAGTACGGTGAAATCGAATATTGAAAAGGAAATTGATGCTCAAAAACAAGTGCGAAATCCTGAAATTTTGGCTTATGAAGATGTTGTTCCTACACCTGTAAGAAATACTGTTCCTGAGACAAATAAACAAATTTATTTTTCTTCAGATTCATATTACATTGAAAAAAGTAATAGTATATCTTCCAATACAACATTAAATGAAATTTATGAAGATACAGATGGAGATGGAGTTTTAGATAAAGATAATAAGGAAACGAAAATTGAAGAAGTTGTATTGATAGGTTATAAAACGACGACTAAACAATCTGCTGTAACTAGCACAATGAAATTATCTGCTGCCAATAATACAATATCTTCACAACGAAGAAATTATCCTGACCAATCAAAATTAGACGGATATATTGATCATCCAAGTGCTAATGTATTGAATATCGCACAAGGTCAATTAGCAGGAGTAAATATTTCCGTTGGTACGGGAAACCCAGGTTCTACACCGATTATTACAATTAGAGGCAAGGGTTCATTAAACGGAAATACACAGCCATTATATGTTATCAATGGTATTCCAAAAAATGCTGATGAATTCAGGAAATTAAATCCAAACTCTATTGAAAGTATGGAAGTTTTAAAAGATGCTTCCGCTACAGCAATCTATGGAAACAGAGGGTCAAACGGAGTTATAATTATTAAAACCAAAAAACTTTCCCGAAAAGAAAGAAAAGCGTTCGAAAAACTGCAGAAAGTTCAGGATAGTATCGACTTATCGAAAAAGATTCAGCAGCAAAATAATGAAGAATATGATGCTTTTGTGGAAAATCCTTTTGAGCTGACAAAAAATCAGTCGGTTTCTACGTTTTCAATTGATGTGGATAAAGCGGCATATTCCAACATCCGAAGAATGATTAATAACGGAGAATATGTGAATAAAAATGCTGTGAGAATTGAGGAAATGATTAATTATTTTAAATATGATTATCCGCAGCCTAAAAATGAACAACCATTTTCCATTAACACAGAATACAACGATTCGCCTTGGAATAACAAGCATAAATTATTAAAAATAGGTTTGCAGGGAAAAGAAATTCCGGTGAGCAAACTTCCGAATTCAAATTTTGTTTTTCTGATTGATGTTTCAGGTTCAATGGAAGCTGCTAATAAATTACCATTGTTGAAATCATCTTTTAAAGTTATTTTGGACCAGTTAAGACCAACGGATAAAGTAGGTATTGTAGTTTATGCAGGAAGTGCAGGAATGGTTTTACCTCCGACTTCTGCTAAAGAAAAAGGAAAAATTATTGAGGCTTTAGATAAACTTCAGGCAGGCGGAAGTACAGCAGGTGGTGAAGGAATTGAATTAGCCTATAAATTGGCTCAGGAAAACTTTATAACAGGTGGAAACAACCGAGTAATCATTGCAACGGATGGGGATTTCAATGTCGGAGCTTCTTCAACAGGAGATTTACAGACTTTGGTGGAACAAAAAAGAAAATCAGGTGTTTTTCTTACGTGTTTAGGTTTTGGAATGGGAAATTTTAAAGATAATCGAATGGAAACTTTAGCCAACAAAGGAAACGGAAATTACGCTTATATCGATAACCTTCAGGAAGCCAATAAGTTTCTGGGAAAAGAGTTTGCCGGAAATATGTATGCCATTGCAAAAGACGTGAAAATTCAGATAGAATTCAATCCGAAATATGTGAAATCTTACCGTTTGATTGGCTATGAAAACCGAAAA
Source organism: Chryseobacterium sp. L12 (assembly GCF_056133985.1). Lineage (NCBI taxonomy): Bacteria > Pseudomonadati > Bacteroidota > Flavobacteriia > Flavobacteriales > Weeksellaceae > Chryseobacterium > Chryseobacterium sp. L12. The sequence goes on from NZ_JBVYOF010000046.1 coordinate 25,462, forward strand.
CTAAAGAATGAAGATTTTACCAATGATAAAATTGATGCGGGAGAATTAGGAAGCGGACACACTGTTACAGCTTTGTATGAAATTATTCCGACTGATGTGAATTCTGAATTTTTGCCTAAAGAAAATGATTTAAAATATACGAAAAACACAAATGATGAAAATTTTAATGATGAGTTGGCAACGGTAAAATTCAGGTATAAAAAACCGGATGCAGATAAAAGTTCTGAAATTATTCAGGTAGTAAAAAACACAGAATTATCTTATTCATCTGTAAGTCCTGATTTCAAATTTGCTTCATCTGTTGCGTGGTTTGGTTTGGTTTTAAGAAATTCAAGTTTAATTAAAAACAAAGATTTAAGAGAAATTGAAAAGCTTGCTAAAAAGGGAAGAGGTAAAGATGATGAAGGATACAAAGCAGAGTTTGTGAGATTGGTGGAGACTTATAAATCGACACAGAAATAATAGCCTGTAAAAAGAAATTTCTTCGGAGATTTCTTTTTTTTTCTCTATTTTTAGACATATTATTTATGATGAAAAAAGTTTATCTGTTTTTACCTGTATTTATGGTTCAGTTTGTCTATGCGCAGGATTCTCAACGTTATTTTTCGGGTACATTTTATAATGAAAAAAAGAAACCTCAGAATTTTCTAAAGGTTTTTAATAAGAATAAAGGAGTTTATGAATTAACCGATGAGAAGGGTTTTGCGATTATTCAGGCTGATGTAAGCGATACCTTGGTCTGGAATAACGGCAAAAATATCCAGGTGGTTTATAATGTCTATGAACTAAAAAATATTCTCGAAAGACAGACAAACAGGAAATATGTAGAAAGTATCAGTTCCAAAGATTATGACAATCTGATTAAAAAGCCTGAATCGGATAAATTCAGCGTTGAGAAATCTTATGATTCTATTAGGAATTATTCAGATTACAGTCTTTCTGCGGTCAGAAAACTGAAATTAAAATCAGATTCTACCTACAAACTTAAAAGGCAGCCTGAAAAATTTCTCGTTTTTAACGGGAGTTTCAGCAGTTCATTAGATATAAAAAACAGAAACCGTATTCCTAAAACTCAGAACAGATATGTTCAGGGAAGATCAGAAAATGGGTTTTTAGTTTGGAAAGGTCCGGAGACAGGTGAAATGTTCAGTTTCGGACCGGATATTTCAACTTTAGGCTATAACGGACAGCCTTATGAATATGATGTTAACGGACAATTAATCAATTTGTCCAACGGAATTTCTCCTGCAAAAGCTTACAATAACAATCTCTTTAGAACTACAGTTGGTTTCAGCAATCAGCTGAACGTCAATGCAATTATTAGGAGTAACGGTTACAGCGAAAATGCAAGACTTTCTTTGAGTATTGTACAGCAAAAAGATCAGATGTATTTTATAGATCAATTTGATATTGTAAATTCTTTTAAGGCAAAATTCAGCACTGAACTTTTAAAGTTTAAAATCAATGCAGGATTTAATTATGAAGAAAATAAAGCAACCAATACCAACAGAATCGGACTTTTCAACAGGGTGTATCAAAATTCTCTTTTAACACCGGTTTCATTTTCAAATCAGCAAAATGCTTTTTTAAGTAATGGCTTACAGAGAAGTTACAGTCCAACTGCAGACAACCCTGAATTTCTTTTTAAGCAGGATAATAAATACAATTATTACGAAAATGTGCGACAACTTAATTTTGATGTAAGCAGACAATGGAGAGGTTTTAAACTCAATATCAGTCAGGCTTATGACGATCAGGAGATTACGCATCGTGATGTTTATAAGATTTCAACAGCTGGTTTTCAAAACGGATTATACAATATAAGAAATCAGAAAAATGAATTTTACAATTCAAATATTTCAGCGAATTATGATTTGCAGGGTGGAGTTTTGAAGAATAAATTCAGTTTAAATCATATTTTAAATGACCGGAAAATCAATATCAGTCATACTTTAGACCGTAACTATTTTTACAGACGGACTTCTCAGGATTATATTTTTAATTATAATTTGGATTACGATGATTATGATGATATTGAATTTGGTGTTAATCTGGGAAACTCTTTTTATATTTCAAATACCTCTTTAAAAAACGGTTATTGGCTGCCAAAAGCGAACGGATATTTTACTTTTAAAGAGCTATTTGGTTGGTATAATACAGACTTTCAGGTTTTGGGAGCTTACACGCAATTAGCAGCCGAACCTGAAATTTCAAAATCGTATTCTTCTTATGCAATAACTCAGTTTTCTGCTCAGAATGCCCAACTTTATTTTCCTTTAAAAGAGATTGAAACATTTAAAAATCTCTCGAATATTAATGTTAAAGAATGGAAAACAGGATTCAAATTTATCATTAATCATAGAATGAATTTAACCGCAGAATATTTCAACCGAAAAATTTACGATGATGTATTTCCTGTCTTTGAAAACCAGAATTTAGTCTTAAAAAATCTTGCAGACCATACCTATGATGGGTATGAAGTTAATTTTAATTACGATAACATCATTCGTAGTCAAAGTATCAGTCTAAGCAGTAAAGCCTCATTCTTTAAATACCGGGATATTGTGAATCGTGTTAAATCAGGATATAATAATCTGATGATTTCAGGCTTCACTGACATTTATAAAACTTTGACTGAGGGTGAGGTTTTAGGTGCAGTTGCGGGAAGTTATTATGAAAGAAATACAGATGGAAATGTAATCATTGATAACCATGGTTATCCGGTAAAAGCTTCAGGAACGAAAATTATTGCAGACCCGACTCCGGATTTTGTGATGAAATTTTCCCATAGTCTCACCTATAAAATGTTTGCTTTGGATGTGAATTGGGAATGGAAAAAAGGTGGTCAAATCTGGAACGGAACTCAGGCTGTTCTTGATTATTATGGTCGTTCTCAAACTTCGGCAGACGAAAGAAATATTAAAAATTATGTTTTCGAAGGGGTTAATTCTAATGGAAATGTCAATCAAATTCCTGTTGATTTTTATAATCCTAATTTGTCAGTCAACGAGAATCGCTGGACGAGATATGGTTTTCTTGGTGTTGCGGAATATTATGTGCAAAAATCTGATTATATAAGAATAAATGATATTGCACTTTCTGCCTATTTTGATGTTGGAAATTTGAGAAGAGCTTTGGGCGTGAGTTTTTATGTTAACAATATTTTTATTTGGCAGGCAAATACTGGTGTGGATTCTAACCAGAATTTTTATGATTTTGATAACAGCAGAGGTTTGGATTTTTTCAATCTTCCGTCTTTTAAAACGTATGGTTGTACGGTTTCTTTTAAATTCTAATTGAATGTCACCAAAACCAAAAGTATTTTCAAACTTAAAACGAAATTCAATGAGATTCAATATTTTATCTTACATAATCCCTGTTTTAATTCTACTTTCAAGTCCTTTTTGTAAAGCGCAAAATAAATTCAGCGACTTCAAAAAGGAAAAAACATACATACAGACCAACCATGTTTTTTACAAACCGGGAGAGGAAATGTATTTTAAAATTTATATTGTTCAGGCAGAAAACCAACTTCCGACAGAGCAATCTAAAGTTGTCAATTTTGAAATTGTCGATCCTAGCGGAACGGTGGTGAAAAAATCTAAGTATGAAATTAAAAATGGTCATGCAGAAGGATATTTCTATTTCGATAATGACATGAAAGGCGGAATTTACAAGGTAAGAGCTTTTACAGCCTGGATGCAGAATGAAGCTGGAAAAAATGTTTTTGAAAAAGAAATTACACTTCAGAAAATTGTTTCTCCACGAATTTTAATGAAACTTGATTTTCCTAAAAAAGGTTATGGAGCCGGAGATGAGGTTTTGGCAGATTTTTCAATAAGAAGTTTAAGCAATCTCCCGATTCCATTTTACGAGGCTAATTTTACAGTAATGCATCAAGGCGAAAAAATTACTGAAGGTAATTTAATTACTGATAAAGAAGGAAAATACTTGTTGAAATTTCAGCTTCCTGACGTTTTGAAATCTCCTGACGCTCTTTTGAATATTAAAGTTAATTTTGACGGTTTCACAGAATCTATTTCCAGAAATATTCCAATAGTTTTAAATAATCTTGATTTAAAATTTATGCCTGAAGGCGGAACTTTTATCAATGGAATCGAACAAAACATCGCTTTTAAAGTTTTGGATGAATTTGAAAAGCCTGTAGACGCTGTTTTAGGGATTTATAACCAGAATAATCAGAAAATTTCTGAAGTTTCAGCTTACAATTTCGGAATGGGAAGCTTTTATTTAACTCCAAAAAATAGTGAAACGTATTATGCAAAAATTTTAAAACCGGAAAATATCAGTCAGATTTATCAGCTTCCTGCCGCAAAAGATGACGGAATTGTTTTTAATGCTAAAAAAGAAAATCAAATTATCCGTTTGATCGTCAAATCGACCTCCGAAAGAAACATTTTAATCTCCGGGAATTTTCGTGAGAAAGAAATTTACACTAAAAACTTGAGCTTAAAAAAGGGCTTAAATCAAATTGAAATTTCTGAAAAAGAATTCCCAATCGGAATCTGCAGGTTTACGATTTCAGAGAATAATATTCCACTTGCCGAAAGAATTGTTTTTACGAATGAAAGTAAGCAGATGAAAGTAAAGGTTACTCCGGTCAAGAAAAATTATTTACCAAGAGAAAAAGCGATTGTCAATATTGAAACTTCCGATGAAAATAACAATCCAATCCCTGCAAATCTTGCCGTGTCAGTAATTGACGATAAATTGTGGACTTATGCAGATGATAAACAAAATCATATTCTGTCATGGCTTTTAATGGATTCTGAATTGCGAGGGAAAATTGAAAGACCTCAATTTTATTTTGATAAAAAAGAAGAAAAAGCGGTAAAAAGTTTGGACTTGGTTATGTTAACAAACGGTTACCGATACTTTGAAATGAATTCTGAAGTGAAAAAGACAGGAAACTACAAATATCTTCCTGAAAAGAAAAACCCGATTTACGGCATCGTTGAAGATGAAAATAAAAAGCCTGTGAAAGCAGAAGTTTATTTGGTCAGCAGTAATTCTAAAATAAAAAAACAGATTACTTCCGAAAACGGATTGTTTTATTTTTCAGATTTGAATCGGAATGAATATTATTTTGTTATTGCAAAATCTGCAGATCAAAAACAGAAAGTAAAAGTGAGAATGTTATCTTATAAACTCAATATAAATCCTTTAGTAAAGCAATCTTTAGAAAATATTGATGTAGATGAGATTATTAAAGAAGCAGAGATTAACGAGAAAAAGCCTTCAATTTCTCAAGAAATAGAAGGTTTGCGGAAAACTTTACCTTCAGTGAATTCTAAATCGGATACAATTAATAAAGAACAAAAAATTGAGGAAGTTGTAGTTGTCGGTTACAAAACGGTAAAAAAAAGTGTAGCAACTTCATCAATTGTGAATTTAAACCAACGACCGAACTCAAATGTTCTCAATATAGCTCAAGGGCAATTAGCTGGAGTCAATATTTCTACAGGAACAGGGCAACCAGGTACAACACCGTCAATTGTTGTAAGAGGACTTGGTTCTTTAAGTGGAAATACTGAGCCTTTATATGTAATTGATGGTTTTCCAACAAATACTAATGCTTTTAGAATCCTAAATCCGAACGATATCAATTCGATGGAAGTTTTGAAAGATGCAGTAGCCACATCAGTCTTTGGTAACCGCGGCTCAAACGGAGTAATCATCATAAACACAAAAAAAGACAGAAACTCAAACCTAAAATTCAATATCACGCCCCAAAGTTATTTTGCGGTAAAAAATATTCCAAATGACAGTTTAGTCAGTTATGAATATTCACGGCAGTTTTCATATCCTGTTTATGAGTCAACCAATACCGGATATCGTCATGATTACAGGGAAACTTTATATTGGAATCCAGTTGTTGAAACTGATAAAACCGGAAAAGCTCAGATTGAATTTTATCAGTCTGATGCCAATTCAGCTTTCAGAATTATGACGGAAGGAATTTCCGCAAACGGATTAGTCGGAAGAGACGAAACGACTTATGCTGCGCAAAGTTTAATTTCCATTGATGCTAAAATTCCGCAATATTTAACACGGACAGACCAAATGACAGTTCCTGTTGTTGTCAAAAATAATTCTTCGGAAATCCGAACTTTGAAAATGGATGTGATCGTTCCTAATAATATTAAATTGATGAAAGCTGACAGTTTAATTACTTTAAAACCTTTGGAATCCGGAAGATTATTTGTAACCATGCAGACCGATAAACTGATTAATTCTAATATTCAATTTGCTGTAAAGTCTGGAGAATCCAGAGAAACAATGATTTTGCCTTTGAAAGTTGAGGAAAAAGGTTTTCCGTATCATTTTTCAATAATAAATAATAAAAATGAAAATTTTAAAATTAATATTCCGGAATATATCAACGGAAGTTTTGTGTCGTCTTATTACGTTTATGAAAATTCGGCATTGCAGATGTTTGAAGATTTAGAAAGAATAAAGCAAGAACCTTACGGATGTTTTGAGCAGCTCTCATCAACGGTGTATCCTAATATTTTTATTCTGGATTATTTGAAGTCTACGAAAAAAATTGATCCGAATACTGAACTTAACGTTATTAAAAATATGAAAAAAGGATATCAGAAAATGCTATCCTATAAAAATAAAGATGGCGGTTTTTCATATTTTGGAGGTAATGAATCTGATGTTGCGTTGTCTGCATTTGCTTTGTTAGAATTCAGAGATTTGAAAAAATATGTGAATGTAGATACAAAATTAATTCAGAATTTAAGTTCATTTATTTTATCAAAAAAGAATGCAAACGGACTTTTTGAAGTGCGAAAAAGCTACGAAATGACAACTGTCTATTCCGAGTATTCATGGTCGAGAAATATGTATGTTTTGTACGCACTTTCTAAACTCGGATTTAAAAATGAACTGCTTCAAAACTATGATTACAGCTTAAAAAGAGTTTTAGCAACAAAAGATTCATATCAATTGGCTTTGATGGCAAATACAGCAAAAAGTCTCGGAAAAAATGAAGATTATACTCATCTTATTGAAATTCTTAATAAACAGTATGCTGATAAAAATATAAACGTAAAAACTACTTTCACAGGTTCAGCAGGGATTTCAGCCAATGCAGAAACGATCTCGCTTTATATGATAGCATTGCAGAAAAATGAGAAAAATAATCAGCTGAAAATCGCTGAAGTTGCGGATGAATTGATTAATTATAATGGTTATTACGGCTTTGGTTCAACTCAGGCAACATCTTTGGCATTAGAATCATTATCCGATTTCTTTGCTAAAAATGAGAAGCTCTACGGAACTGATAAACCTACTATTAAGGTAAATAATGTAGTTGTTTCAGATAAAAATAACAGCTTTGCACAGGCTTTCAGAAAAGGAGAAAATGATTTGAAGGTTGATTATAGCTATGAAAAAGGTTTACCATACAAATTAGATTATCAATATTATACTTTAGAAGCTCCAAAGAGTGAAAATATTCCGATAATCTTAGAGACAAAGCTGAAATCTCAGGTTTCTAAAGTAGGAGAGACCAACAGAATGACAGTGACGATAAAAAATAAAATCAATAGTCAATTGCCGATGACAACAGCAAAAATCGGAATTCCTGCAGGCTTAACTCTTCAAAATGCTTTGCTGAAAGATTTAATTGATAAAAAGCAAGTTTCCTATTACGAAATTTTTGATAACTATCTGGTTTTATATTGGGAACATTTCGATAGCAATGAAACGAAAACAATTAATCTTGATTTAAAGATAGAATTTGCTGGAGAATATACAGGAAAAGCAAGTAATGTATATCTTTACTATATGCCGGAAGCTAAGTTTTGGAATGAAGGAATCAAGGCGGTAATATATCCGTAATTTTAAAGATCTATTTATATAGAAGTGGCTGTTTTAAAACTAAAATCAGCCACTTTAATTTAAAGGCTAAGATTTTAAAATAAATTTTCAAAAATTATTGAAAATTCAAAAAGTATTATTATCTTTGTAATAGAAATTTAAATATAAAAAGATGCAGCTTTCAGAAGCCAAAGAAAAATATATTCAAACCTGGGGAACATTTGCAACCAATTGGGGAATCAATCGTACAATGGCACAGGTTCACGCTTTGCTTTTGGCAAGTGGAAAAGCACTTTCTACGGATGAGGTGATGAAGCAACTTGAAATTTCCCGAGGAAATGCCAATATGAATTTACGAGCTTTAATGGACTGGGGAATTGTAAGAAAAGAATTTGTAAAAGGTGAACGAAAAGAATATTTTGTTGCTGAAAAAGATGTATGGTTTTTGTTTAAACAAATTACCAAAGAAAGAAGAAAACGAGAAATTGAACCTGTTATTTCTTTTCTGGAAGAACTGAAAAATATTGAAGATAAAGATTCTGAAGAAGCAAAGGAATTTATCAAACTGATGAACGATTTTAGCACTGTAACTGGAAAAATCAACAATATAATGGATCTGGCTATTAAAAGTGATGATCATTGGCTGGTTGGAAAAATCACTAACTTATTAAAATAGAAAGGACTTATACCCTTTTTTATTTCATAAAAACTTTCAAAAATTATTGAAAATATTATAATTATGAAAAATTTAATCATTCATCTATTTCTGATTTTATATTTCGGAATTAATACAAAACATTAAAAAAACAAATAATCATGAAAACTCTCAACAACCACACGCTCATCTACGATAACGAATGTCCATTGTGTAATCTTTATTCAAAAGGTTTTATAAAAAGTGGAATGCTGAGTGAAAATGGAAGGGAAGCCTTTACTGAACTAAGCTTAAGCAACGAAAAACTCATTGATCTCAACCGTGCAAAAAACGAAATCGCATTAGTTGATTATAAAAAAAATACCGTAATCTACGGGTTAGACAGTCTTTTGCTTATTATCGGGAATTCGTTTCCGACATTAGAAAAAATTGCCAGAATAAAGCCTTTATATTGGTTTTTCAAGAAATTATATTCTTTCGTTTCTTATAACAGAAAACAGATTATTCCTTCTGCTAATGACCATTCTGTGAAAGCTTGTATTCCAGATTTTAACCTCAAATACAGATTAGCTTATATTATTTTCGTTACATTTTTTTCTTCCTGTATTCTGAGTGCTTTCAGTGGAAATTTAGGGTTAAACCTGCATCAGAATTTTGGCAGAGAACTCTTCATTTGTTTAAGTCAGATTATCTGGCAGACCATATTTTTAAAATCATATTTAAAAGAAAAATTCTGGGATTATCTCGGAAATATGATGACCGTTTCTCTTATCGGAACTTTGCTGCTGATTCCAGGTTTACTTTTCAGCTTTAATTCATTATCAGCAATAATTTATTTTGGAATTGTAGTTTTCATTATGTTTTTAGAGCATTTAAGAAGGTGTAAAGTTTTACGATTAAATTTTCTTCCCACTATTTCGTGGATGATTTTCAGAATAACAGTTTTGGTCATCCTTATATTGATTAATTATTAAAGTAAAATGTCAAAAATTCACTTAAAAACAATCATAAAAGCTGATATTGAGACCGTTTTCGATTTGGCGAGGGATATTGGTCTCCATCAAAAGTCAGCTTCACAAACCAATGAAACAGCAGTTGCAGGAAAAACTTCAGGACTTATTGAGGAAGGCGAAAGCGTGACTTGGAGAGCTAAACATTTAGGTTTTTACCAAACGCACACATCAAAAATTATTGAAATGCAAAAACCTCATCAATTCACCGATATTATGCTGGAAGGAGCGTTTAAATCTTTTAAACATCAGCATGTTTTTAAAACGAATGCCAATAAAACAATCATGATCGATATTCTCGAATTTGAATCACCTTTTGGAGTCATCGGTAAAATTTTCAATTTTATATTTCTGAAAAACTATCTGAAAAATTTTCTTTTGAAGAGAAGTCAACTTATAAAATCAATTGCCGAAAATGAATTTTAAAAAATGAAGGTACCAAGCAATCGTGCAAATATTAATTACTAGAGATGCCGAAATATCTCAAGACAACAAACCATTAATCTATATAACTTTTAATTAAAATGAAAATAATCATCGCAGCCGGAACTGGTTTCTTAGGCAAGAATCTTGAAGAATATTTTATGCAAAAAAGAGATCAGGTCTATATTTTAACCAGAAATCCAAAACGTAAAAACGAAATTTTCTGGGATGCAAAAACTTTAGGGGAATGGAAAAATTTACTTGAAAATTCCGATGTTCTTATAAATCTTGCAGGAAAATCTGTAGATTGCCGATATACAGACAAAAATAAGAAGGAGATATATTCTTCACGTATTGAAAGTACCAAAGTTTTGCAGCAGGCGGTCGATTTATGCATCAATAAACCTAAAATTTGGTTAAACGCAAGTTCAGCAACGATTTATATTCATTCAGAAAAGCAGTTAAATACAGAAGAAAATGGTATTATCGGGGATGATTTTTCTATGAACATTTGTAAAAGCTGGGAAAGTGAATTTTTCAGATCCAAAACAGAATGTGTAAGAAAGGTGGCTCTGCGAACTTCCATTGTTTTAGGAAACAACGGCGGCGCTTTTCCAAAGCTTAATATCCTGACTAAAATTGGTTTGGGTGGTAAACAGGGAAGGGGAAATCAGAAAATAAGCTGGATACATATTGACGATTTTTGCAGAGCAGTTGAGTTTGTTATTGCAAACGAAGATCTTACGGGTGAAATCAATATAACTGCGCCCAATCCTTTATCTAACAATGATTTTATGAGAAATTTAAGAAAGGAAATGAAAGTCCCTTTTGGGCTAAATGCTGCGGTTTGGCAATTGGAAATCGCCTCTGCGGTCATGGGAACTGAAACTGAGTTGTTACTAAAAAGCAGAAATGTATATCCGGAAAAGTTGATTAAAAACGGTTTCAGTTTCAATTATCCGGATGTTGGAAAAGCTTTGAAAAACCTTATTAAGTAAGTTTTATATAGGTTTAAGCCAGATCTGATTTTGTTTTGGGAAATTGAGAAAAAAACGAAACTGAATGAAATTGAGCCAGATTCTGCAGGGTTTGAATTAATTTGAGACAGCCTTAATTGATGAAAAAACCGTAGGGCGTAACATCCAATATTTTTCCTTAAATTCGCATAAAAATTTTAAGCTAATGAATTACGATATTATTGTCATCGGGAGTGGTCCCGGTGGATATGTTACAGCAATCAGAGCGGCGCAGTTGGGTTTTAAGACTGCAATTATCGAAAAAGAAAACTTAGGGGGAATCTGCCTGAATTGGGGTTGTATTCCAACAAAAGCTTTATTGAAATCTGCTCAGGTTTTTCATTATATTAATCATGCTGAAGATTATGGATTAAATAAAGTAGAAGCTAGTTTTGAGTTTCCAAACGTAATTCAGAGAAGTCGTGGGGTTGCCTCAAAAATGAGCAAGGGAATTGAATTCCTGATGAAGAAAAATAAAATTGATGTAATTCTTGGTACAGCTAAAGTTCAGAAAGGTAAAAAAGTTTCTGTAACGGATAAAGAAGGAAAAGTAACCGAGTATACAGGTACTCATATCATTATCGCTACAGGTGCACGTTCAAGAGAATTGCCGAATCTTCCGCAGGACGGTAAAAAAGTAATCGGATACAGACAGGCATTATCTCTTCCTGAGCAGCCAAAATCTATGATCGTAGTAGGTTCCGGAGCTATCGGGGTAGAGTTTGCTGATTTCTATAACACAATGGGAACGAAAGTTACTGTTGTTGAATTTATGCCAAACATTGTTCCTGTAGAAGATGAGGAGATTTCAAAACACTTGGAAAAATCTCTGAAAAAATCAGGAATTGAGATCATGACCAATGCTTCTGTAGAAAGTGTTGATACAAGCGGAGAAGGTGTAAAGGCTAAAGTGAAAACAGCTAAAGGAGAAGTTACTCTGGAAGCAGACATTTTACTTTCAGCAGTTGGTATTGCTGCAAATATTGAAAATATCGGACTTGAAGAAGTGGGAATTCAGACAGATAAAGGAAGAGTTTTGGTAAACGAATGGTACGAAACTTCAGTTCCTGGATATTATGCAATCGGAGATATTATTCCAACTCAAGCTTTGGCGCACGTTGCTTCTGCGGAAGGAATTACCTGTGTTGAAAAGATCAAAGGAATGCATGTTGAAAAAATTGATTACGGCAATATTCCCGGATGTACTTACTGTCATCCTGAAGTGGCTTCTGTTGGTCTTACAGAAAAGCAGGCAAAAGAAAAAGGTTATGAAATCAAAGTGGGTAAATTTCCTCTTTCTGCAAGTGGAAAAGCAACAGCAAACGGCAATACAGACGGTTTTGTAAAAGTAATTTTCGATGCTAAATACGGAGAATGGTTAGGCTGTCACATGATTGGAGAAGGAGTTACAGATATGGTTGCTGAAGCAGTTGTCGCAAGAAAATTAGAAACGACAGGTCACGAGATCATCAAGTCTATTCACCCGCACCCTACAGTTTCAGAAGCAATTATGGAAGCTGCTGCAGCTGCTTATGGCGAGGTAATTCATATTTAATAAATAGTTTTGACCTATTTTCAGGGAAAAAATAGAAGGAGAATCAATAATGGTTCTCCTTTTTTATGGACCTGTATTTATTTATCTAAAACATTTTTTTGATCCAGTGAAGTTTTTTCTCAGAGTAAGGAGGGTATTTGATGTTGGGTTCGCCCCAGTTGACTCTTTCAAGAATAGCTTTCTGATGCGAGAAAGTTTCAAAACCAAACTTACCGTGATAGCTTCCGATTCCGGAATTTCCGACACCTCCAAAAGGGAGATTTTTATTGCCTAAATGCATAATCACATCGTTGATACAGCCACCGCCAAAAGAAATTTTTTGGGTGAAATGCTGTTTTTCTTCCGAATTGTTGCTGAATAAATATGCTGAAAGAGGTTTTTCTTTTTCAAGAATATCATTAAGAGCAATATTAAAGTTACTGAATGTTAAAACCGGAAGTATAGGTCCGAAAATTTCTTCCTGCATTATATCATCTTCCCAATTTGTATTTGAAAGAATTGTGGGTTCAATATAGAGATTTTCACGATCATAATTTCCGCCATAATAGATTTTTTCTGTATCTACTAAGCTAAGAAGTCTGTCAAAATTTTTATCGTTTATGATTCTTGTATAGTGTTCTGCATTAGGCTGATAATTAAATTGCTTAATATATTTTACCAGAGTTTCCATAAACTGTTCCTGTATAGATTCTTCTACCAAAACATAATCAGGGGCAACACAGGTTTGTCCTGCATTCAGAAATTTTCCCCAGACAATTCTTTTGGCTGCAACTTCAAGATTGGCGTCTTTGGTGACAATTGCGGGAGATTTTCCTCCAAGCTCCAGAGTAACAGGTGTAAGGTTTTTTGCAGCGGCTTCATAGACTATTTTTCCGATCTTGGTACTTCCTGTGAAAAATATTTTGTCAAATTGCAGTTTTAGAAGTTCAGTAGTTTCATCAACTCCGCCTTCGAAAACATACAGATATTCAGGAGGGAAGTTTTCGTTGATAATTTTTGCCATCAGTTTCATGGTATTTTCTGCAATTTCGCTTGGCTTCAGAATACAGCAGTTTCCGGCAGCCATTGCAGCGATAAGAGGGGAAAGTGATAATTGATAAGGGTAATTCCATGCTCCGATAACAAGTATATTGCCTAAAGGCTCAGGATAAATTCTGCTTTTTCCAATTTGGTTGGTGAGATTGGTGCTTACTTTTTTTGGCTTGGAAAGTGATTTTAAATTTTTCAGATAATATTTAATATCATTCAGAATAAATGAAATTTCAGTAGTAAAGGTATCAAACCTGGATTTTCCAAAATCTTTTTTGATTGCTTCATATAAAGAATCCTCATTCTTTTGAATCAAATCTTGCATTTTCTCCAGATACATCTTTCTGAAATTAAGATTTTTTGTTTTATGTGTTTTAAAAAAGTCTTTTTGAAGCTGTACTATTTCTGAAATATTCATAAATATAAATTTAGATAATCAGAAGCAATTTTTCTGCCTAAAAAATTTAAGAATATAATTCAGTAAATTCCATTACAGCATTAAAGTTATTATTGCCGGGTTAAAATTAGATAAAACTGCTGTGGCATTGTGTTTGCTCCCAAAAGAATATTGAGTTAACAACGAAAAATAGAATCATTATGAAAAAACTATTATTATTAGGAGCTTTTGCATTATTTGGAACAATCAATGCACAAAGCGGCTTTAAGCTTGGTGGTCATATTGGTGCTCCTGTAGGAGATGCCTCAAAAGTTTCAAGCTTCACACTTGGAGTAGATGCTGCTTATATGTGGAACATTATAAGAGGACTGGATGTAGGAATTGCATCAGGATATTCTCACTTTTTCGGAAAAGACAGATGGGATGATTTTGGTTTTATTCCGCTTGCTGCATCAGGAAAATACAAATTTGCAAGTGTTCCTTTGTTTGTAGGTCTTGATCTGGGAGGTGCTATTTCAACCAAAGATGGTGTAGACAGCGGCTTGTATGTTTATCCTAAAGTTGGTTATCAGATGTCTAATGCAGAATTGTATCTGGGATATCAGAATATCGGAAGTGAAAGAAGAGATTTTGACAGAGACAGAAGGATAGATTCAAATTTTGGTGCAATTAATTTGGGTATCAACTTTTTCCTTAAGTAAAATATTTTTTTAGTTATCATATCATACTCCAATTGCAAAGTTGAAGTTTTTTTTATTTTATTTTTAAATTTTATACAATTAAGTCTCGTTAAAGCGATTTTAGTCCATAAAACCTCAGTATTGATGAGTGATATTAATCATGTTAACAAATTTTAATATTGCAAATATCACTTATAAATTTGCACTCAGAAAATATTAAATAATTTAAAACATGAAAAAAATATTATTAGCAGCTGCAGTAGTAGCTTTTGGTTTATCAAACGCTCAAATCGCAAAAGGAACTACTTATGTATCAGGAGTAGTTGGATATTCTTCTACAGAAAATAACAATGATGATACTAAAGTAGAAAACTTCGCAGTTGTTCCAACGGTGGGTTATTTTGTTGCACCAAACTTGGCAGTAGGTTTAGGAGTTGGTTATGCATCAGCTAATGAGAAAGAAACTTTTCAAAATGGTTTCGATAAATATACTCAGTCTGCATTCGTAGTTGAGCCTTTCGTAAGAAAATACTGGACTTTAAGCGAAAAATTGTATATTTTCGGTCAGCTTTCAGTTCCTATGGAGTTTGGTAATGAAAAAATGGAAGAGAACTTAAATAACACTACAGTTTCAAACAAAGTAAACTATAATGCATTTGGTGTTTCTGTAAAACCAGGTTTAGACTATTTCTTAAACAAAAACTGGACTATTGAAGCAACTATCGGAGAATTCGGTTACAGTACTTTCAAATATGATGTTGATGGAGCGAAAAATGTAAACAATTTCAACTTCGGATTGAACCTTGCTAATGTAGGTATCGGTGTGAAATATGTTTTTGCTAAGTAATAATAATTTCTGAACATTTGTTTAGAAGTAAATATTACATTAAAATAATATAATAGTCTGGTAATTTTTGCCAGACTATTTTATTTTGCTATTGTTTAAATAAACTTGATTTTGCATTAATTATAATATTTTTTTAATGTAAAAGGTTGCCAGGATTCTTTTATATACCAACTGTTTTATGTTCGCAAGGTCGTTTAACTTCGTAGATCTTCGATTTCATTAAGCAAAGAACTCAAAGGGTTTTTCTTGTAAAGAGGTAAGTGCTTTGGATATACGAAAGCAAGCTGAAATCGTGGATACTAAAATCGAATAACTTGATTGACAAATAGAAACCTACTTGAGCTGAGAAAAAGGATTAATCGCCCGATACAAATTAGAGAAAGAAGAATCTCTGAAAATCGTTAAGAACCCTGAATGTGTGACATAGAGAGAGAAACGGAAAATTTCAATTATTTTATGCAAAAAACCCTACAAAGCTTTGAGCGATGCTTTTCTGATAAAACAAGATAATACTTTGAAAACAAACTGAAAAATATTCTGGAAGAAAAAGATAATACAGAAATAAAATTTCTCATTTTGTTGAATTTTTATAATAAATTAGTCAAAAAAAATTGCGTAAATTAAAAATCGTAAATATCTTTGTAAGAAACACGCAAAAAACAAATGAAGAAAAAGAATGCCAGTTTCTTATCAAATATTGACCCCAGAATTTATGTAAGCTTCGGAATAATCTTACTTCTTAGTCTCCTATTTCTTATATACCAGTACTTTCGTCATGTAGATTGTGAAAATGCAAACTATTACATTCATGCAGATGAATATATTGTCAATAAAGTGGTCGAATTCAATGACAATACAAAAGGAGCCACTTCCTGGGAATGGGATTTTGGCGACAGTACGGCAATAGACAGAAGACAGCGTACGCTTCATTATTATAAAAAGCCGGGAGAATATATTGTAAAGCTCAAAATTAATGGAAACTGCGTTCACGAAAAATCAGTGATCATTACCAGCATCAGTCAGCAGACAGGCTATCTTCCGATTATTATGGCTCCAGATGTAGCAACAGTAGGTGATCCTATATATTTCAACGCAGAAAAAGAAGGTGGGGAATCGTGGGAGTGGAGTTTTGGTGAAACAGCCAGTACAGATGCGCTGGGAAAATCCCCAGTTTATCGTTTCAAGACTACGGGAGATAAAAAAATAACCCTTATCGTTAATGGAGATGTAGAACATACCGCCGTAAAAACAATCTATGTAGCTCCAAAAACCATCAAAGCAAAACAGAAAATTGATATTAAATCATACGAGTTTGAGAAGCCTCATTCTGCGTTTTCATTGCCAATAGGAAGTGCACAGAAAGATCCGCTTGTCGATATGTTGCAATATATACCTGTTTCACCTAAAACAAAATCCAAAAAAGATTCTGTAATTGCGGTAAAAAAAGCACCGGAAATTTCCAATGAGCAATTTCAATTATTGCTTACTCAGGTGGCTGCACAGGCAAAAACAAAAGATGATTTTAAAGATTATCTCTGTGAAAAGTATGATATTCCTGTTGTTGCGAATGATAAGAAGTTAATTCCATTTGAACAGTTCTGTCAGAATATTGCAGGAAAAAAAATAAAAATCACAGCATTACGCCTAAACAAAGATGCTCATAACTGTATTCAGAATATCAATATCCAATACAAAGTCAAAAAATATTTGATTTGGATGAAGGAATAAAAAAAACTAAAAAAAAACACAAAACATTGAAGATGAATCAAACCAATACCTACAATCAGGAAGTTACCAAGGCGCTCAACATCGCTCAAAAAATAGGACGAGAAAACCTTAATGCTTATTATTCGGGTTCACATTTACTAAAAGCAATGCTCAACAGGGATTTATCTTTGTTAAAGCAATTAGAATCTTTAGGAGTTGATGTTTTTTATTTAGAAGAATGGGCGGAAGTACGCATAGAAGAACTTCCAAAATCGCCCAACAGATACTCTTGTGAGCCCGATGAAATTATAGACGAAATATTTGCAGAAGCAGATGCCGTTAGAGAACTATTGGCAGAAGAAGAAGAAATTTCTCTTTTTGCGGTAATGGTTGCCATCAGTTCGCCCGGAGTCGCCTTCAACTTCGATCAGATGAAAACCTTTCCGGTAACCCGAAACGAACTGATGAAAGAAGTATCTGCATTTGGAGGATCGGAGGAAAATATACATTTAGATTCATCTAAAAAAACAAGCAAAGGATTTTTACAAAAATACTGCATCAACAAGAAAGAACAGGTTAAAAAGAAGAACAAAAAAGAGCTTTTAGTGGGTAGAGATACCGAAATCAATAAAATCACCGAAATCCTCTGTCGTTTCAGCAAACAAAATGTATTAATTATCGGCGATCACGGTGTAGGAAAAACGGCTTTGATTGAAGGTTTCGTACTGAAAGTTTTGTTAAAACAAATCCCCGATATTCTCTCTGGATTGGAGATTTTTGAATTGGATATGGGAGCTTTGGTTGCAGGTGCCTCTTATAAAGGAGAGATTGAGGATCGTATCAAAAATATTGCTTTAGAAATCAAAACTGTTCCAAAAGCAGTGTTGATCATTGAAGAATTTCATTCTTTATTTGGAAGTCAGGGGTCGGATTCCGGTATTGTGAATCTGTTGAAAAGTGAGTTGTCCAACGGACTTACCATTATATCCACTTCTACGATTGAGGAATATACCAAAAAAATAGAAAAAGAACAGGGTTTAGCAGGGATGTTCGAGCTTTTGAAGCTAGAAGAAACCGATGACGAAATGCACTTTAGAATGCTGAAGCAAACATTACAAGAATACCAGATTCATCATAAAATCACGATAGATGATGATACGATGAACGAGGCTATCCGTCTTTCCAAACGATATATGAAAGAAAAAAGCCTGCCCGCATCTGCAATTGATTTAATAGATCATACGATGTCTGTTCTTAAAACTGCGGGAGAATCTTTTCTAAAGGAAAGAAACCATTTGGTGACAAAAATTATCCATCTGGAAGACAATACCAATAATTTTACGGAAGACGAGCGAAGAATGCACGCAGACTGGTTACTGAAAGATCTTATTGCAAAAACCAGATACCTGATCAGTACGGCAGATGAGCAGCAGGAAGAAAATGAGCTTCCGAAATTTGAAAGTACCGAAGAAGTTTTGAAATTTTCCCGGGAACTGATTGAAAAAACCGAAAAAATAGCTCAGGAAAAAAGAACGCATATTACCGAATTTGATTTAGGTTTAATTATATCTCAAAAAACGAATATCCCGATTGGAAAACTAAAAGAGGAAGAAAAGCAAAAGCTCAACGAGATGGAAGGTATCCTTGCCCGACGAGTTGTTGGGCAGGACCACGCAATAACAATAGTTTCTGAAGCTGTTTTAGAAACACGCTCCGGACTGAGCAAAGCCGGACAGCCCATCGGTTCTTTTTTCTTTTTGGGACCTACCGGAACCGGAAAAACCGAATTGGCAAAATCACTGGCGGAATTTCTTTTTCAGGACGAAAATGCCATTATTCGTTTTGATATGTCTGAGTTTAAAGAAGAACATTCTGCAGCACTTCTATATGGTGCGCCTCCGGGATATGTTGGTTATGAAGAAGGAGGTTTGCTTGTTAATAAAATAAGACAAAAACCTTATTCTATTGTGCTTTTTGATGAAATTGAAAAAGCACACGCATCGGTTTTCGATGTCTTTTTGCAGATTATGGATGAAGGAAAACTGCACGACAGATTAGGCAAAGAAGGAGATTTTTCTAATGCCATTATATTATTTACATCCAATATCGGTTCAGAGTTTATTGTAGAGTCCTTCGGAAAGGGACAAATTCCGCCGTCTTCAAAACTTCTGGAAATAATGAGCCGTTTCTTCCGTCCAGAATTTTTGGGAAGGCTTACCGAAACTATTCCTTTTGCACCAATCAGTAAAGACAATGCCCTGAAAATTTTTGAAATTCACCTTAAAAAAGAATTGCTGGATTTAGCTAAAAATCTAAACATTGAACTTATTATTAGTCAGGAAGCGAAAGAATATTTATCAACAGAAGGTTACGATATCAAATACGGAGCCAGACCTTTAAAAGGAGTTATCCGTGGAAGATTAAGAAGACCTCTTGCCAAAAAAATCGTTGCAGGAGAATTTAAAGAAGGTGATTCAGTAGAAGTTTTATTGGCAGATAATGACTTGATCTGGAGGAAATTGTAGTGAAATAAAAGATTGTATTAATTGCAATAAAATCTGATTATTATTCACAAACCATTGACAATTAATGAATATGAACATTGAATATGATTAATATAATGAATGATGATTCAATAAATAATATTGTATAATTCATTAATTTTAGTTGTTTGTTTAATTTTTCTTTAATTTTTAACCTAAAATTTTATTTATTGATAATATTTTACGGATAAATTGATATATTTGTTAAAACCAAATTTGATGAAATTTAATAAGCTATTTTACATAGTAATTCCTTTTATATTCTGTGTTATTGTGTTTTCCTGCGCTGGCAAAAAATACATCAGAGAAATTCCCTACAATTATTCGTCAGACACATTCTCTCAAACCGTTCAGAACCAAAAAGAAAATTCTGATCTCAATTATTCATTAATAGATGATAATCCGGATGGACTTAGTGATGATATTTTAAGGATTAAAGAAAAGTATTCCATTATTTTGGAAGTAATGCCGAAGGAGATCAGGGATTACAAATTGTATTCTTATCTGGATGAATGGATAGGCACTCCGTATAAGAAACAAACGTTAGAAAAGCAGGTAGGTGTAGAGGCATCGTATTTTGTTCAGGCTTTATACAGTGATATTTATAAAGAAACCTTTCCGAAAACTCCTGACGGAATCTTTCGTTCCAAATCAATTCAGCTTTTTACAGGAAGAACTTTTTTAAAAGAAGGAGACATCATTTTCTTCCGCTATGATAAATTCCGTCCCATTTCTGATGTGGGAATTTATCTTCATAACGACAGGATTCTGGCGTGTACAGCACAGGGTCTAAATATTTATGATTTTAACGACGAATATTTTCAGCTTCGCTATGTAGCAGCAGGAAGACTAAAAGAAAAGCAGTAAATGATTGAGCATATGAACAATATAGCAGATGTTATAAGAACGCTTGAACACGATATAAGAGCTGAAGTTATTATCAACAACCTGCAAGAAAATAATGATATTACAGAGGAAGAATACGTGATCTCTAAAGAAGGTCAGTTTTCCCGGGCATACCGTTTTGATGTTCTGGATTCCAGAATTGTAGATTATAATTATGACAGTACGCAGATGCTGAGTCTGGATCTCTCCAGAGACAGTATGTACGATATGCTGCCAGAAGGAATAACTCATTCGTCTAAAAATGACACCCTTGAAAAGGATGTAGATGTGATGATTCGGGAATATAAAAACCAGAAGAAGCAACAAAGATCGGCAAGGAAATTTTTTCAGCCCTTTGAAAACGAAATGTTCAGGTTTGGAGTAAATACGGAAAATTTTGAAAATGAATTTTTGTACGGACTCAATGGCAGTGCAGCACCGGAAATGTTTTATGATTTTTGGAATATCGACCGTCATTTTCCTCCTTTATTAGTTTCTAAATTTATACGGTTATTACCCTTTGCGTATAAAATCGTAGGAAATATTCCACTTGCTGTTCATATTCTTTCTGTTCTGCTGGAAGAATCCGTTGCTGTAAATGATAGAGATTATCAGGAATATGCAGATGAGAGTCAGGGTATTTCATTAGGTGAAACCCGTCTCGGTCTGGATAGTATTACAGGAACCCGTTATGACGATTATTCTCGCCATCTGGATATTAAGATAGGACCTTTGGAAAAATCATCTTTTACAGATTTTATCCACGATGGTAACAAAAAGAAATTTACCGAAATGTTTTATGAGCATTTCTTTCCGCTGGAGGTTGAAATAAAAACCATTATTGTTCTTCCAAGGCATAAGCAAAACTTTGAATTTAATACTGCAGAAGCACCCGTTTTGGGTTATAACACGAATATATGAACAAAATAAAGAAATATTTCACCAATTTATTCGATCCACAATTGCTGATCATCGTGCTTGTGGTCATTGCCCTGTGTATCATATTAAGTATGATATTTTCACAGAAAACATCTGATTTTAAAGAAAAGTATCGATCTAAATTTTACATTTATCTGTTTTCGTTTGCTTTTGTATATGCTATTATTGCACTATTAGGTTACAACAAGCTTTTGCAGGATAATAATCTGTATGAGTTTGTGTTTTATCAAATATGCTCTCTTATTATAGGAATTGTTCATTGCTATGCTTACAGGGGTTATTTTGAAAAATTCGGTTCTAAAAAACCAGGCAATGAATATCTCTTTGCCTTATTGTCAGTATGTTTTGCCTCGGTTCCTTTTATGCTCATTTATACATTTTTGAATGGAACTGATCTGGTTTATCTGATGCTGGGACATTTCATCGTATTTTTCATTCCAACTTTCCTTAACGATACTTTTAACCGTGCGATGAACATTCCTCCGAAAGTATATGTTACCTGGCAGTTTCCGGAGAATTACAAAGAAGCTGCAGGTGTAAGTGACGAAGAAATGAGAGATCTGGTCGTATTTACATTATTGATGGAAAAAGATAAAGAAGCGACTAAATACAGTGTTTACCGAGCCAAAGGACCTACCAGAATAGACTTTGGGAGATTATTTTACAATTTCGTTTTAGATTACAATGACCGTCATCCCGGTGAAGAGATACAGATTGAAGACGAAAATGGTCTTTTTGACTGGGTTTTCTTTCTGCAACCTAAATGGTATGAAACAACCAAATATATTGACCCAAAACTAACGCTTTATATGAACGGGATTGAAGAAAACAGTGTGGTTTTCTGTATGAGAACGGATCAGATGTTAGGTGAAAATAATACAATCCAAAAGACGGATTTTGAATACGATCAAAAAAAGGATAATGAACGAGTAGAAAAAAATGATTAAAAACAAATTGATGAAACGGAAACAATAGGATCTTAATAATAAAGTGCTAAAACGATGGAACGATATAAAACTTGCAAAATCACTCCAGGAAAGGTAAGTTTACAAGAACTTGCCGAATATTTCGGTTTGCTGCCCGAAGAACTCAGGTGGTTTCATAATCGTTTTTGTCCTTTACAGGATTTAATAGATCCCGAGATACAATCGCACGTAGATGTTATCTATGTTCCCGTTCCTGGAGTAGAAACAGGATATTTTGTTACAAAGAGAAAAAAGAAACCCTTTTATGAGAAAGTAAACACCTTAAATATTCCTAGGTCTTTTGAAAAGAGATATGGAATTGTACAAAAAGTGTATGAAAATGGAACAGAAAAACTAAAACTGCATTACGAAACAGAACTAAAGAAAACCAGCAAAGAACATTTTATTATCAGCCGAAAACCATTGTATATTAATGATAAGAGACCTGATATGGTAATGGAACAGATTGCCGATAAAGTAGGGAATATTTTTTATCCTTTACAACTTGAATTGTGTGAAAATGCCATGCTAAAGAATATTGCCAACTTCTCAGAAATACAAACAAGATGGAATTATAAAAAACAGCAACTGGCTTCGTATTACACAGGAGAAGTAGCAGAAAATTTTTTGAATACCATAGATAATCAGTTTGATTACAGAGGTAAAACCCAGTGTGGGATTTTAGATAGTTGGTTTTTTGTATTGTATTTTTTTCCATTGTATGAGACCTTTACAGATGAAAAAATGTACACCTTTCAAGTTACACTTCCTATTTTTCCTAAGCAACCCAAAGTTTTATTTGAAATTACGTTGAGTATAGATGAAGAAATTTCTGAATCCCAAAAATACATCATCACGGCAAAAGGAAAATGTATCGATGATAGAATCGCCTCCGAAATAGAAAACGGAAAAGCTATGCACAACCCCGAAATCAAAGGAGAAAAAGCAGAAGGAAATTTTGATTTTACATATAAGATGAATGCTAAAGACAATAGTATATTTGCTATTTGGGGAGAAACCAATTTAAAACTCAATACAACCCATCATAAAATCTCTTTTGAATGTTATGAGCAGATAGATTAGGAATCAATAAAAACACAAAACAATGAGCGAAAAACACTTAGTATGCCAAGGAGCCACCTGCAAATGCAATTTCGGAACAACCCCCGATAAATTGAAAGTACTTACTCAAAGCAAACGCTACATTAATGATAAAGACGGTAGTAAAAAACTCACCGCCACGCACAAAGACATTGGCAAAACCTTTGAAAAAAACACCTTTGGTTCTTGTGCCAAGATGAACAACAACCCTTGTCAAGTCGTAGTAACTGAATGGAGCGGCTACTATGAAAAAATTACGATAGAAGACAATGGTGGTAAAGCATTGTTGGAAGGCAGCAAAGCCACCTGTCCCATTGGGGGTAAAGATTGTATTACCATTATAAACCACGGACAAATCTGTGAAGTGAGTAAGCAAAATCTAAAGAACGCAAGACCAGAGGTGTTGGCAGAGCTATGCCCGTTTGTGGATTTTAAATCAGCATTAAATAATTCAGAAATGGATGAAGAAGGTGCTGATTATTTTTAATAAAAACACAGTAAGATGAATAAAAAAGGTATTTCACAAATAAAAGGTCCCTCCGAAATTAAGATTGGAGAAACGGCTTGGTATGAAGTCACTAGGATACATCGATTGGAAGACCAGTCCAAAGTAGTGACTGCAAAATGGGAACTTTCTAAAAGAGAAAACGGAAAGTGGAGAACACTACGTTCCAAAGCGGGAACTCCGTCCAAAATAGGAGCAAAAGTACCTGTTACAATTACTAATCCCACATTGGTAAATCAAGAGTTGCTAATAGAAGCCTATATTTATGAGGCAGAAAAAACCACACCACCAGGACTAAAAGTAAAGATAATGCCTGCTGTAAAAAAGAAAATAACAAGGGTAGAACTTTTTATGGCAGATGAAACCCCTATTACCAAAGATACCATACTGAAGTACAACCAAACCATAAAAGTAAAAGTATATACCCAAGCCATGCAAGGAGAAATGTTAACTTTATTACTTTACGAAGACGATGCAACAGGAGGAGGGCATCATGCCAAAAATGAGCCGAATAAAGTAGACGAAAAGACAAAAACTCTTGATGAAAACGGCTTTTTATGGCACGAGTTTAAGCTGCAACCCAATTTTTCTGCCATCGCCAATGCAATGATGGATGGTAGTAAAGATAAACTACACGAGTATTATGTAGTAGTAAAAACCGCCGAACACAAAAGCGTAAGCAAGAATGTAGAAGTAGAAAATCCAGACTATATAGTAGAACAAACCGTAAGTGGAGGAAAGCCACCAGAAGAAGAGAAAGTAATAGAGATAGAAGAAGTGGTAATTAAAGGCAAAAGGAAAACGGAGATAGGCGTAGACCCAATCCCACCATCTGGAAATAAAACTGTGGTGGTGGAAAACATTGAAATAGAAGATTTATTAGATGCCTACTTTGCCAAAGAAGAATACACCAAAGAAACTGATGAAAGTGCTGGAAACTACACGTATGCCTTCAAAAGTGTAAATAATAATATAGACAAAGACAAGATATCAGCCATCATAAAGAAAAATGTAGATAGTTCTATAAAAGCAGACAAAAAATACACTAAACTAGAAGCCATAAAGAATAGTTTAGTAAAAACTTCTTATGCCAAAGGGGAAACCATCTCTTTTGCCACCTATAAATTGGGGGCAGAATATAAAAGAATTAATAATGCACCATTAGAAGAAGAGGTATATGTGGTAGCTTCTACCATGAATTTGGACGGCAAAGAAGTAAGCCTGAATATTTATGAAAAAGACGAGGTGTTAAAAGGTAAATTTGAGATAATCCCAGTATTGGAAGCCAAGGAAAACGGATCAGAGCTTACGACTTTAAAAGCGACTGTAGAAAAAGGCATCGCCAAAGTAAAAGTAAAACTACGCCCAAAATCTGATGAAGATCTTAAAAAATGGAAGGAAAAACTACAAGGCGTAAAAGATGGTTCCCATACCTATACCTTTGGAGGAAATAACGATATCTCTACCGAAGCCAAGAAGAAAAGCGTAGCACAAGTTATTATAGGCAAGGTAAAACAGCAATTAGCAAGTAGTAATAAATTTGCTAAAGCGGAAGATATTGTAACCGCTTTCAACAAGATACCAACCAAAACATCTTACGGTAAAGACGAGCAAATTACCTTTGATGTATATAAAACCATTACCGAACAATGGTGGCTAAAAGCCAAAGTTACAGGAACAAAAGAACACAACAAAGAGTTCTTGAAAGAAGATGGGAAGTATTTTACGATTGGGGGAGGAAAATGTGGTTGTAAGATTGATGAAGATTTTTTCTTTACAAACTATAATATAGAATTTCCTAATAAAGATAGAAATAATAATGTAATTCCGATGAGTGAAAACACTAAATCAAGTTTGAGAAAAATGTTTGAATCTACATCGGAATATTATGCAAATGAAAAAAGATGTTGCAATTTAAAACATATTGCATATATGCTAGCAACAGCAAAATTAGAAACGGCTAATACTTTTAATCCTATAAATGAATATGGAGGGAATAGTTATTTTGAAAGAATGTATGACCCAGTCCTTGGAAAAGATTCTAATAGAAGACAAATGGCGAAGGATAATGAAAATACAACACAAGGAGATGGAGTAAAATATCATGGAAGAGGCTTTGTTCAACTAACATGGAAAAAAAATTATAGAAGGATGAAAGAAAAATTTGGGGTTGATTTAATTAATCATCCTGAAAAAGCATTAGAACATGAATTAGCAATGAAAATAATGATTTATGGAATGGAAGAAGGTTCTTTTACGAATAAAAAATTAACAGATTACATCAATGAAAGCAAAACGGATTATCTTAATGCAAGAAGAATTATTAATGGTACAGATAGAGCTTCCGACATTAAAAACTATGCAGAAAAAATAGAAAAATGTCTAAAAATAGAAGAGTGTAATTGTAATGGAGAAAGCCGTTCGAATAGCGATGTGAATAGCAATGTAAATATTCATTTTGTAGGTCAGTCTGCACATGAAGAAGCTGTTTCTCAAAACTCAAGAAGAATATTACAAGAAGTTGGAGAAGCAACAAATAATTTAGATATTTATATAACAAGTACAGCTAGGACTCCATATGATCAAGCCAGGATTATGTATGACAATTGCAGAAGCGATTTACAAGAACAAAGAAGAACATATTTAGGTCCTGGTCAAAGAGTGATAGATGTTTATGTTGCTAATCAAAACAAACCAAGGAATACAGTAATAAGTTTAATGGAAGCAAAAATTAATGAATTGGGACCTTCCACAGTGTCAAGGCATTGTGCGGATCATAATGTTTTAAATGTTTTTGATATTTCGATTAGGAGATTATCAAATTCAAATAATTTTTTAACAAATTTACAGAGCCGAGCAGAAGTTTCTCAAGTATTAATAGAAAATGGTGTTTATCATGTTGAAATCCCACAATAAGATGAAATATGTTATATTAATTTCTTTTTTGTTGTTATTTATACAATGCAAAGGACAAAATTCAAGTGAAGAAGTAAGGACTAGTAAGAATGATACCATAATTTTATCGTCAGGGATTTATGTTCTAACACCTAATGATAAAGAAATCAGGGATTTAAAATTAAAACATGGAGATGAAAATTTTTATGTAATAGCAGACGATGCCAATTATTATATGGCTGAAATATCAGGATTATCAAAAATCAAGATAACATATCCTAGGTTTTCAAAATTAGTTTTTAAAGAGGAAGGCTTTATTTTAGATAAGTCAAAATATGATAATAATTGGTTGGTTATAGATTATCATAAAGGAGATAAACCAAAAATTTATTCTTTGTTAGATTATTATTTGTCTCTGAATGAAAAAAGTAAATCAAAAGAAAGTACTAGTACAAAATCTATTAAGACCGAAGGCTCGTCATTGGTTGTTAATAATAAATACTTTGATGATTTAATAGTTAATGCAATGTCCTTAACCACAAATTTAGAAATAATAGATGAAACACAGTTTTACTTAATATATGAATATAGTGCTTCTGCAACCAAAATGAAGCAGGTATATAACTTTAATTGTGTTAATAGTAAAGTATATCTGCTATCAAAAGAAATACTAAAATATGGTTTACAAGGAGCTAGTTTTAATAAAATATATTTAAAAAATTATATTTTGGATGATAAGAAATTAAGTGATTTAGAAGACATAGGAAGTTCGATTCCTTCAAATTTTTTACCAGCAAAATCACTTGCCTATACTCAATTGTTGGATAACGATTTTCATAAACTAGGAATTATAAAATATAACCGAACCAACGAAGAAAGATTTATGAACTATAATCTAAATAATACAGATAATATTAAACAGTTTTATATAGAAAATATGGATAAACTTAATAATACCGCCTATTATTTCGAACAATCCAAAAACTACAAAGAATCTATATTTCTACTAAAAGAAATAATAAAAAAAGAACCAAACAGAGTTGTAGCTTGGTTAAACATAGCCGATGCATATTGGGGAAATAACCAAAAAAAAGAAGCTAAAGAAGCGTATCAAAAGTATATTTCATTAATGAAAAGTCAAAAAAAAGATTTGAAAAAAATTCCACAGAGGGCACAAGAAAGGAGCAAATAATTTTATGAAATTTGAACAAGAATGACAATGCCGAAGAAGATTATATGAAGACTAAATTTGATGAATCCACCCAAGGTAATCCTATAACTAATTTATATTATTATGAAAATTAAATATCAAATCTTACTTTCTACTTTATTTTTTTCAGTAATAAATTGTAAAGGGCAAAACGATAATGAACGTATTAATAATATTGATAGTACTAAAAAAAGCAACTCAAAATTAATCTCTAAACATGATGATTCGTTCAACATTAATTTTCTTGACAAAAAATATCAGATAAATGGTTTCCATTTACCAGATGATGCGCCACCTTACCCATCTTATAGCTACTCTGACGATAAAATTGGCGTGTTTAGCGTAGATTACATAGGAAAAACAACTGGAATACAGAATTTCTGGGATGTTGGCAACAAAAAAGGATATTTTTCTAAATTTAAAACCCCTCAAGAAGCAGCCTATTTATCAGATGAAATAAAAAAAAGAATAGATTTAAAAGATTATTATATTTTAGCGTCATATATTCCTAGCAAATATATTTCGTATAACGATAATGCGGATGGTGAATTTGATTTAAAGCCAAATGCATTAACCTATTTTTATTTATATGTCGACAATAATTGGAAATTAATACACATAATGAATGCTGATGCAATTCCCATAGATAATATATTAAAATTTAAAACTAGTATAATACAAAAAGAGCTGGTTGGAAGTAACACTAGTACTTGGCGAACAAATTGTAAAGAAGGTTTTACATATATTAAAATCAATGGAAAAAATGCTTCTCTAGTAGTGGCATCCAACCAAATATATATTGATCTAGTAGAAACAAAAAGATATGATTTTGAAAAAGGGATAGCTTATAAATTAGAAAAAATACCTGAAGACATGGGAAGAGGCGGAATGGGATTGAATTGGGAAGAATATATAAATGATAAGCCTATTGTATATGTTAAAATGATTGATGATAATCATATGTACTTTTACTGGTATGGTTTTTATAATAAGAAAACAAAAAAAGAGAGTTTTTAGAATCCGATTTTAACGTTGAGAATAAATCAAAAGATATTATTTTGACAAAATGTGAATAGAAGAGATACTAAATGATTATTTATAAGATGAAACAATTATCCATATTTATATTGTTTTTTTTTGATGCTTAATTGTAAAAAAAACAATGCTACAATATTAAGCATAGATAATAACGTAAAACAAAAGACTAATCAGAGTAAAATAAAAGTATATAACTCTTGTGAAGAAATTATAACAGATATTGTAAAATCAAGCAATGCAGATGCAGTTAGAAATTACAAAAATTTGTTCGTTAAAATTGAAAGCTCAACAAAGGAAAAAATTACAATTAAGCTATATGTTATTAATGATGTTTCAGAAGATCCTTCGGTAAGAAAGCTTACGGATCAAACAGTAGGATGGGTAGAATTTTTTCCCCCAACATACATGTTACAAGACATCACAAATGATATTGAAACCCCTGAAAATTTGACATATGATAAAAGTTTTTAAAAAAATTGGATATTATAGAGCTATGCTTTTTTATAAAAACAAATAAGGATATAAAAAAAAAGAAAGTAGAAGAAACTAATTCACATTGTTATGAAGTGAATGATGAGAAAATTATGTTTTTTCAAAGATATGTGATTATGAAGATATTGAAGATATAGGTTTTTTATACAAGAAAATTTTAGAAAAATAAACCTGATGATTTACTTCAAGAAATCCCGCAAAAAGACATAATATATTCAACACAAAAAGTTCATAAAATTCAGTATTTAGTTTTATCTGATACAATAAAAATTCGTCAATTTTTTGGCGGAGGAGAAACAGAATATTTAATTTACAAAAAAAAGAATAAAGGAGTAATAGAAGAAATATCAATGCCTGATTAATTCAAAAGTGTGGTATATCCAGTTGCTATTTGATAAGAAAAAAATAATCTTTAATGAAAAAATAAAAATTCCATGATAGAAAAATTAAACCACTTTCCCGTAAACTGGATAGACGGGATGAAAATTAATAAGACCCATTTCACAGAAGTACAAAATTTTGTAAGCGATTCTGTACGGGATGCAGTGGGTGTCCATACTTCAATGATTGGTTATGGACTTTTACCTGTAAAAGATCCGGTTAAAATCAATTTAATTATTGATAATCATAAACTTTTGCGAATAAAAGTAGAAGAATGCCACGCCATTACTCCTAACGGTTCTAGAATAGAAATCGGAGAAGGAACATCAGAAAATCTCAGTCTTTCCATTCCCTATCCGGAAGCGGTAAGAGAACTGAAAGACAATGAAGAAGCTGTTTTGCTGGCGTGTATTTCGGTCAATCCTTTCAAAAGAACTCCCTATGGTGAACCAGATCCTGAAGAAAACCCGCCAAGGTATCCGTATACACTTCCCGAATATACATTGAATCTTATCCCGGAAGATGAGCTGAAAAATACTGTAGGATTCGGTACCTATTATCTGACTATCGGTAAAATATTAGTGAAATCTGGCGAGTCTAAGATTGATGAAAATTACATTCCTCCTTGTGTGACGGTTTCCAGTCATCAAAAGCTTCAGGAATTACATACCGAGATTGATCGTTTTTATGGGCAGATTGAGCAGTACGCAGTACAGATTGCTCAAAAAATATATGCCAAAAAGCAGAACAATGCACTGGCAATGATGATGGAATTGATGGCAGACAAAACCTTAAACTATTTGGGGATGGAAATCAATAAACTCCGTTGGCTGTCTCCTCATTCTTCGCCTGCCGAAATGCTGGTGTCTGTTGTTGCTTTGGCAAGGGTGCTGAAAAATTTTATTGATGCACGTTCTGGTGCCGGAAAAGAAGAATTGCTAAATTATTTCGCTGAATGGTGTAATGTGAGTCAGGGAGATTTTGAAATTATTTTCACGGAAGCCATTAATACCGATTACGTTCACAATCAGATGGATGTGGTTATTGCTAAAGTAATAAAGTTTATGAAAACACTGGAAGAACTGTACGCTGTGTTGAGCAGACTGGATTATATTGGCAAGAAAAGAGATGGAAGTATTTTCGTTTCTGAAAACACCGATGAAAGAGACGCCGTTATCCACGCAAAAAGAAGCCGTACATTTTTGGCAGATTAAATACTATAAATTCAAAACCCTAACCTATTGATATGGAAGTTTTAAATAAAACACAACGAAGAAGTGCTTATTGGTTTTTTGTGTTGTTTTTTCTTATTACCGTTGCCGTGCTCATTACTGCCGTTTTCTTTAACGCCTATTTTCCCTTTAAGGAAAACAGTCTTCTGAAAACGGAAAATGCTAAAATGAAAAAAGAAATGGAGACTCAGGAAAAATTTTCTTTCCAGCTAGAGAAAGTAAAACTAGCGGTAGATTCTATCGGAGTTCCCGGGCAGAATGATTTTTTTAATGAAAAACTGGGACTTTCTATTTTGGCAGATATGTATAAGCAACTCCCGAAAGATACTCTGAAGAACAAAAATATGTACAACAATACCATTATGACCTATAAAGATTTGATTGATGCCAAAAAACAGATAAAGCAGCTTTCGGGAAATCAGGCATTAATGGACAGCTTGAGTACCATTAATAAAACGTTGAAAGAAGAGTATGATAAGATGAAAACCGATCTTGAGGTTTGCAGACAATTGTATCAGGCACAATAGGAATGATGATGAATTTTAAAAACAATGTTCTTTTTTGTTTTTTCTTAATCTGTTCGGGTTGGATCAATGCTCAGAACAAAAAAGTCGATTCCACAGAATTTGCGCATTTCGATTGTGATATTACACAGACTAAGCAAAGACTGAACAAGCGCTTTTTTGCCAGCACTCCTTCACTCCAGTTGAGGGTTAATAATGATGAATTTACTTACACGACCATTCAGTTTGGAAAAAGAAAAAACAAGATCTATTTGTACTTGAAGATATTGGCAGATAATGTATGTATCAAAAAAGACAAAAATGTAGATGTCTATTTTAAATCAGGAGAGGTGATCACTTTAAAAAATGAGTATCCGCTTAACTGCGAAGCTTTCTTCGCAAAGCAGATGAAAAAGAAAGAACTTCAGAAATTAAAGGATAATGAGATCTCCCTAATCAAAATATATACCTACAAAAAGAATTATGAGATGTATGTAAGTGAGGTTCAAAATCAGGACATCCACCATTATATTGACTGTCTGTCTGCTTATAAGGTTAAAAAATCTGATGAAGTAAAGCTGAAGAACAAAGATAAAAGAAGCAAGAATAATGACTATCAACCATCAACAGACAACTATCAACCAAAAGAACAATGAGTCCACTACCAGAGCTTAATCTCAACTTAGGAATGACCAATAATTCCGGCTCTCCATTTTACGGAGGGAACGGAGAAGAAGGTGTTATAGTACGTACCGATTCGGGACTGAAAAAACACACCATCAAACTTATTATCTCAGATCAGGAAGCTGGTAGTGTTTTTCTTAAAATAGGCGAAAAAGAAATTGAAGTTCCTACTTACAAACTCACCTTAACCGATGACAAGACTGAGGAAACAGAAGCGTATCAGGTAACAAGAGACACCCTTGGTTTCGTTAAAAGCAAGACTAAAAAAAGTTTTTTGTCATTTTTTGGGTTCAAGCGTTTTGATAAAACCTCTTTTCTGTATGATACTATTGCCTTTGAACCTCAGATAGAAGACATTGAAAAATTTGATATTTCAAGACACCGGAAATTAACCCACGATCTTTTGACCTATGAGCTGGAAAGAGACGGGCAAAAAGTAATGCTGTACGCAGGAAATATTAATGAGTTTGCTAAGCAAGACCATATCAGCCAATATTTTATGATTGTGGATAAAGATGGCGGAAAGAGCTTTATTGGAGACATTCTCTTTCGTGAAAAATTTTTGAAGCTTACTCCCAAAGTGGAACTTCATCTCATAAAAAGAAAAAAAGTGCCTAAGAATTTTGAATACGACGATAAAGGAAAGACCAAAAAAGTAATGTATATCTAAAAAATATTAGAATACTAATGAGAGGAGTTTATTATAATTTACCACTGGATTTTGAGTCATTAATCGAAAAAAAAGATGCTGAAAAGGTTACTTTGGAGACCTCTATTCGTCAGCACATCTTCCTGCTGGCAACCACAGCTTTAGGAGAATGTAAATTTGATGAAACCTATGGTACCGAAATATGGGAAATGGATTTTGATTTGATGAAGAGCGACAATATGCTGAAAGAACTGATTTCGGAAACACTGAAGACTTCCGTTACAAGACACGAAAAACGATTGATATTGGAGAATGTAGAAGTATCCATAACCGATTATAACCTGGGAACATTTGGTAAAAGAAAGATGAAAAAGAAAGTAACCCTTGCTATTAAAGGATTGATATTGGAAACCAACCGCCCTTTTACTTTCAGTAATTCCTTCTTTGTAGGGCCGCTTTCGTATTAACCACAATCGTTAAACAAGGATAAAAAAATGTCATTTTACATAAAAACCCATATCGTACAAAAAGGAGAGACAATTGAAGATATTGTTTCTAAATATGAGATTCCCAATGTAGAAATGTTACGATATTTTCATAATCAAAATTGCCCAAAAGACAGAAACCACATTGGTTCTGTTGTTTTTGCTAGACAGGAGATTTTTATTCCTGAAAAAACTGATATTGATAGCATAATAGAAGATCAAAATAAGAAAAGAAAAGAGAAAAAGCAACTGGAACAAAATCATCTAAAAAACACCATTCTCTACCTAGATGTTTTTGCCATAAAAAAACAATATAGGGTAACTGTACAAAGTTCCAGAAACGATGTTTCAGAAAAAATAAGTTTTGATGTTTGTTGCAGATATGTAAACAAAGAAGAAAATAACCTTCCTATTTTAGAGTATAAAAAAGGAAAATATCTCATCAATGACAAAGAGCCTGATACAAAACTGAATGATTTGGCATTAGAAGCCATTCAGTTTTTATATCCTTTGGAATTTTCATTGGAAAAGGATATTGCTAAACCACATGTAATTACCAACTTAAAAGAAATTAGAAAACGTTGGGAAAACCTCAAAAACGAGGTAAAGAATTCTTACTCAGATACGTATTCTCTTAAATACATCAAAGTGATGGATGAAGCTATGAATGAAGGACTAAGTAAACATATCTTGAACGATTTGTTTCTTCAGTTTTTCTTTGCTCCCTATGTGAAATATGAGAATGGAATTTACGATGATGAACGAAATTTTCACACCTACAGAATACGTTATCAAGACACTATGGAAATACAAATTATAGAATCTGAAATTCATATTAAACAAAAAGCGTACTGTACTGACCTTAGAACTCCACAACAAATACTTGCCAAATGGGAAGCGGATGAAGAGAATATACAAGAGGAAAATGAAGAGGTCTTAGAGTCTTACATAGAGGGAAGTTATATTTTAGATATTAATGATAAAATATTGAAGGAGGCAAAAATTGA
The DNA here is from genome assembly GCF_056133985.1 of Chryseobacterium sp. L12. NCBI lineage: Bacteria > Pseudomonadati > Bacteroidota > Flavobacteriia > Flavobacteriales > Weeksellaceae > Chryseobacterium > Chryseobacterium sp. L12. The sequence goes on from NZ_JBVYOF010000046.1 coordinate 60,146, forward strand.
ACTTAAAACCAATTTTTATGAAGAAGAAACAATACAAGTAGAAATAAACGCCATTGAAAGTTGAAAAAGTAAAAAAATATGTCTAACGATCACGAAAATAAACATTTTGTTATACAAAAAGGGAAAGCAATGTGCGATAAAGGAACTAAATTTCCTAGCTTTAAAGTAACAAGCCACCAGAAACATTATTGGAATGACGATAGTGGTAATACAGATTATTTGGCAGTTACAGAAGAAGATGTTCAGTTCACTCCAGTAGCAATTCCGTTTGGGAATTGTGCATTAAAAAACAACCAACCTTGTAGTTTTTCTGCAGCAGGAAAATGGAAAAAAACCTACGAAAAAGTAAAGGTAATGGAAAAAAGTTGCCTTACAGAAATCTCAGAACTACAATGTGCTGTTGGTGGAAAAATAAAAGTAATGGATCACGGCCAAAAAGCTGAACTTAGTAAACAAAATTTTAAAAATACGAATCCTACAATCCACAACCAGATCAATCCACTGGTAGATTTAGATGAATTTGTAGATGATTTAGACGGTGATGACTTTTATTCATAAAAAAACTGACAACCACAATGGAAAAAATTAGTATTATAGGCAATAATAATCCAGAAATTGGAAGCCCTCAACAGTATAGCATTTTCAAGGCATTTCAAATTGCAACCATTCAGTCTCCTGTTTTTACAAATCACCAAGAAGTGGCTCATTGGGAAATTCATGTTTTAGAAAGAGGGAATTGGAGAAAGACTGATGGCAATTCCAAAGCGGGAGATTCTGTAAGCTATACCTTCAACCAAAAAAGCCTTACAAGAAAAGGAATAAAATTAGTTGTAACCAAGGGAAATGATAAAGGAGAACTTATCATAAAAACAAAACCAGCCAAGCAACCCAAAATAAACAAAATTGAACTTCTAGATGTTAATAAGCATAAAGTAACCCAACCATTGAGTTATGCAGATATTTTATATGCCAAAGCCTATTGCACCGATATGGAAGGAGAGAACTTATTTTTTACTCTTTGGGAAGACGATGCTAAGGGAGCTGGGCATAATAAAGTAAACCAACTCAATAAAATCAATACATTTCCTGTACCAGCAAAAGTAAAAAAAGGCATTGCAGAAGCAAGGTTTAATATGTCGCAATATACGATGGCATCTATGATTGCTAATATGCAAGTAGCCACAGGAGACAAAACCGAAGGCAAAACCCATGAATATTATGTAACAGCAGAATATTTCGGGAAATTGGAAGCCAGTAACAATGTGAATCTGAAAAATCCTGCTTCTAACATATCTCCCAAAATAGAGTCCAAAAATATACCAGCTACCCATCAACCGAAGACTATCCCAAAACCACCCAATAAAAAACCAAAACCACCCGCTCCTGCTCCAAAGAAGGAGACTCCTAAATATCCTATTGGTAAGGCAAAAACCAAAGTTCCTGATTTAAGTGGCCAGATTGTAAGTGTTGAAATTAAAGACAAAAACAGAAAAGAAATAACTCAAAATCCAAAATATGGAGAAGGAATTTTTGTTATTATAAAAACAAAGAATGTTTTAAATAAAAAATACAAGCTTAATATTTGGGAAGATGATACCTTTGGAAAGCACGATTTGTTATATACCAATATTCATGTCATAAAAGGTAATGAGCAATGGGTTTATGTTTCACTTACAAAAGAGATGCAGCAGACAGGCGAAGTAGGAAATAATAGAAACAATCCCGACAGTGGAGAATATAGCATGGAGTTTACAGACCATCAAGAACTTTTTGTGGAAATAGAATTTGCGGATATATCCATGAAATCTTCTACTGTAAATGTAGATGCCAATGCGAAATATAAAGTTCCAGAGACTAGTAGAAGTAAAGCGGTGGTGCAAGGTAGTAACCAAGAAGAGAAATCAAACAATAAATGTCGTAATTGTGAGAAAGATATTACCTTGGAGCAAATTAAAGCGATATGTGTAAGTAAAAAAGATACAAAAGGAATAGAAACATGCTTGATTGAAGACGATACGATGATAAAGAAAGCACTTCCTTTTTTGAATAAATACAGAAAAAAAGTAGGCATAAATACATGCATTACTAAAGCTCATTTTTTGGCTCAAATATCACATGAAAGCAAATTTTATGATTTACAAGAAAGATTTAAATATTCTAGCGCCAGTCGAATGAATGGAATATTCGATTCATATTTTAAACAATTTGGAAGAAATAGGATGCGTGAGGCAGAACGATTGTCTGAACTTTCACTGAAAAAAGAAAATTGGCCAGAAGTCGCAAATGCTATTTATGGGAAAACACATCCTAATGGAAAAAAACATACAGATTCTAATGATGGATGGAGATATAGTGGTAAAGGATTTAAACAGATTACTTGGAAGGGAAATTACGAAGAATTAGAAAAATATGCCAACAAAATCTTTGGCACTAAATACGATTGGACGGATGGAGATAATCCATATAAATTAAAAAAAAATCCTCAAGACGCAATCACTTCTGCTCTTGCTTTTTGGGGTAAGCATAACATTAATAACGTAGCTACAGAAGCTAGTAATGGTGCGGTTAAAAATTTGACAGCATTGATTAACCCCGCTTTGGATGGTTTAAAAGAAAGACAACGGTATTTTAAGAAAGCTGTGGAAATTTTAAAAGTAAATGAGTGCCAAAAAATAAAAGGGACTAAGGCTGAAAAAGGTGAAATCAATTTATATAAAATTGATACACAAGACTTTACATATTCGATGATTAAGGAAAACAAAGAAAGTAATAAATATCAATATGACGTTTATCAAAATAACGTTTTAATTAAAACATATAACTTAGAAAAAAACGAACATAATTTATTGCCTTTTCCAGAGTCTGGTCCAAATTGGGGAAGGTTTGGAACAAGAGATAAAGGTGGAGATAATTGGGTTAATCAAAAAGTATGCGCTGCTCTTTTAGGATTCTTCTATTCTCTACCTAAAAACGGATATGGAAAAATGCTATATTTTAATGATATTTCTGCAAACGATGGAAGAAATATAGGACATTCTGGTCATAATCTTGCTGGAAATGATGTTGATATAAGATATCCTGGAAGTGGAAATGGAGGTCAAACCTTTTGGAGAGATGCTATGAAAGCTTATAAGAATGAGGCTACATTTGTCGCTGAACTGGAAAATATAATCTCGGTAGCTGTCAAATGGAAGTTTATTAAAAATTATGCCTATAAAAAAGGCATTAAAAATACGACTGGAAAAGCGATGAACGTTCATCAAGACCATTTTCACTTGGGATTACGCTAAAATTTAAAGATTATGAAAACAATAATAATTTCAATTATGACAATTACCTTATTTAGTTGTCAAACAAAAAAAGAAAAAGATATGTTAGATATAGAACTAATAAAAAAACATCTAAAACTTCAAGAAAAAATTGAATTAGCAGAGGACGATACAGATATTTCTCATCTTTACAACCTTACGGACGAGGATATAGAATTAGGAGGGCAGGTATTACAAAAAGGGTTAATTAACAATGGATATAAAGTACCTACTGATGCTGAGTATCAAGAAAAAATTAAAACTATTTTTAATTTCAAATTTAATGATGAAAAAAATCAAAATATAATTAAACATAAAAATTTTGAAACATATCTCATCCCATCGAATACAGATGAAGATAAGAAAACATTAAGACAAACAGAGTATGATTATACCTATAATCACATATTTTTCATGAAAAAATATGGCTTAATTTCAGAATTGCCGCTTTTGGGAGATATTATTGAAATCAATAAAGATGGCACATATAAAATAAATATTTCACAAAATATTATTGCTCGCAACAAATACTTATTCAACAATAGCAAAGGTGATTTAGCTTGGTTATTATTTAATGACAAAGAATTTTTAAAAACACTATTGATAACTTTTGGTTATAACAAAGACAAAGAACTCGTAAAAAATATTTTTAAAGAATTTGATTTTTCCAACCAAAATAGTGTACATAACCTACTATTTTCATATAACTCAGAAAATAGTAAATACCTGTTACGAAAGGGTATAATGGATGATATAGAAAATCTTGTTTATGGTGGTAAAGTAGAAGATTTTTCTTATGCAAAAGAGGGTAACGGTTATAATAGCATTTCTGAAATCATACAAAAAATAGAAGACCAGAAGAATAACTATACCAATCCAGATGAAACAATAGCTTACTTATATGACAAGACATTACAAGTTGGAATCTTAGGATACATACAAGAAAAATTAGATAATTCTCCAGATTATATAGAGTTTTTGAAAAAAAATAACTTCTTTAATTTTGAAAAATTAAAACAATATGTAGAGGTTATATATCAATTTCCTGATGAAGATGAAATAGAATATGATACCAGTAGCCATTCTACCTCCTATCTGTTGTATGACCGCCCAGATTTCCAAAGCTACGCTCAAGAAGTTATAGTAAAAGGAGATATAGAATATTTGCACCAAGTTTCGGGTTGGGATTTTGTAAAAGTAAACGGCATAACAGGTTATTTGGCAACAGAAGAGTTAAAAAAAGAACAACAAGAAATAGAAAAAAAGAAATACACTTTCCTTGCCGATGAAGATGAGGTAAAGAATAAAAAGAAAAAAGGATTTTGGGATAATTTATTTGGATAAAATATAAAAAATGAATCAAGACCGCATAAAAGACCGCATATTAAGAAGAGCCGCCCGAATGTGGGGTTACAATGAATTGGAAGCAGAAACCTCTTTTGATCCTGTCATCAGTTTGTTACTGTCTGCCTGTGCAGCCGAGTTGGAAAAATTAGGTTTTGAATTAGAAAGTTCACGAGCCAGGATTATCGAAAGAGTTTTAGAGGTAATGTTTCCAGAGGAAGTTTCGGGAGTCGTTCCGGCAAGAACACTTTTACAGGTAAGCCCATTGGAAAACAATGCTAAAATCTCCCTCTATAACAGTTTTAAAACATCCATACGAAAGCAGAATATATACAATCCTGCGGAAAGCACAAGTAAAGATGTCTATTTCAGTCCTTCCATAGAAGCGAAACTGACTACGGCAAAAGTGAAATATATTGCCTATGCTGATACTTTAAATCAAGTCGAAAGCTTCTTCTTTGAAGATGCTGTTGGAAAAGCAGAAATGCACATTCCTTCCGGAGAACTGTGGCTGGGTATTCATTCTCCCAACAAAGAAAGTGTAGAAGATTTGATGTTTTTTATTGACATAAATAATACCTATCAAAAAGAGTTGTTCTTTTACTACCTCCATCAGGTAAAGGTTTATTTTGCAGACAAAGAATATGACTTTAAAGAAGGTTACAACGTAGAGAATGAAGGTTTAAATCTTGAAAACATCATTACCAAAAATTATTCTGATCTGGAATATATCTATAACGAAGTCAACCAATATTATGCAGGCAATTTTTTTACTCTGAAAGGTAAAATTGATTTTTCAGCAAAACCAGAAAAAGAAGAACTATTCCCTAAGAACTTTCCGAATCACAGAGCAGGAGAAGAAGAGGATGTCATCTGGCTGAAATTCCGGTTTTCAGAAGCCATTGTACCAGATATATTAAAAAATATACGTTTTTCTCTGAATTGCGTTCCTATGCTTAATATCCGAAATAAAGACATTGGTCGCAAAATTAAAGGACGGCTTAATATTATTCCGATTGATGAAAAAGACTATTTCTTAGACTTGGATTATGTCTCTGATGACCGTAATGGGAAAAGACTGGACATAAAAAATTACGATACAGAAAATGAAGGAATGACTGCTATGTTAAGAAAAGGCGGTGTTTCCCGATTTGATCGCAGAAATGCTTCAGAGCTTTTACAATATCTTTTGGAACTCATTAAAGATGAAACTGCGGCTTTTGCTGCAATGGGTATCAATTCAGTTAACGAAACTCTAAAACAAATCAACCAACACGTGGCCTCACTTCATCAGGTCGCCAAAGAGAAAAATTTTACAGAAGCCAACAATCCGTATCTTATTATTTCTTCAGGAAACGAAACATCAGAAATTAATTGTACAATTTCCTATTGGTCAACAGCAGCTGAGGAAGCGAATAATCTAAAACCGGGCACGATAATGACAGAAGAAAACAAAGGAAACCGCTCAATGAATCCCACTGCTGTAATGATACAAACCTCTGTGGGAGGAAGAAAAAAACTGTCCTCACAGGATAAAATTCTGGAATACAGGAGCGCACTTCTTACCCGAGGAAGAATTGTTACCGTAGCCGATATAAGAGCTTTCGGGATGAATCACTTCAAGAACACCATTACGGGGATTGAAGTGAAGAAAGGAACCAAAAAAGAAGTGTCTTTGAAGGGAGGGTTTAGCAGAACGATAGACGTTTTTCTGATCCGGAACAAAGAAAATGCAGTGGCAGTTGAAGAATCCGAATGGAACTATTTGTGCGACAGTTTTTCATTAAAACTGAAAAATGCATCTGCCAATATTTATCCATACCGATTATTTGAAAAATAAAGTTTTGTATTAATCAAAATTTCATATATTTATATAAATAAAAAAAACACACATTGATGAAATCTTTAAATTCCTTACAAAGCCCGAATAATTTTCGTTTCAGCTTTTCTTTTGTGGAAATTACGATGCCATCTTTGGATTAGAATTAAAAACCAACAATTTTAAACCATATACTATGTTAACAAACAAAGGAATTGGTGGTAATGAAGTACCACTAGACGCAAGTGAAGCGATTTTCGAAATCCCACAAAACAGAACACTTTTCGCACAGAAACTTACTGCAGATGACCCTGTAAAACCAGAATTAGTAGAAGGGCTTACTACAGTAGAAAAAGTTTTTGAACATTACAAACCGGAAGTCAAAGTAGATTTTGAAGATGCGAACGGTTCTATCCGAATGGAAAACCTGAAATTCAAAAATCTTGGAGATTTCGGAACAAAAGGAATTACGGCACAGAGTAGTTTTCTTACCGGTCTGGAAACAGAAAAAGACCAGTACCAGAAGATTGTAAAACAACTGAAAACCAACAAAATTCTTAAAGCCGCGTTGGAAGATCCGGATGCTAAGAAAGCACTTCAGGATACGTTGCAATCACTCATAAAAGAATTAGAAGAAAACAAATAACCAAAAACACAAATTACAATGTCACAAAAACAGCAAGAAACACAACAGTCAGTAGAAGCTCCTGTTTTGGAGCAAAAAAAAGGAGGACAGGTATCATTAGATAAATCCATAGAAAAACTTGCCCGTTACGGAGGTTTTGATTTATTGGAAACATCCATTGAAAATGTTCAAAATATCAACCCGGACAGAAAAGCAAGAAGAAAAATCTTCCTTACCGAAAAAGGGAAAGAAAAAGAAAGAGAAACACTCAAAAAAACCTTAGAGCTTTGGGCAAGTGTTATCGGTAAAAGCGATTCTCTTACTGATATGGTAGCACATTGCGAAGACCAAAGAAAATCAGCAGAAGAACTGCTTTCTAAAAACTTGTCTAAAGCGGTAGATGCTACCAGAGAGCTGGAAGGCAATTACAGAACAGTTGCACTGTTTTATAAAAATACAGAATCAGATAAGGTAAAGAATGTAACCGTTGTCAATGCAACATTAGAACAGCTTAAAGACTTAGACAACACCCGTTTTATTGATACCATCCACGCAGAATTATCGGATAATTATGACCGTTTAGATCTTAAAAACAATTACGGACTTTTGGTTATTCCGGGATATTTGGGATCTAATACTGTGGTAGAAAAATGGGCGAAAATTGCACACCAGAATAAAGTGATGCTGGTAACCGATTTTGAACACCTGGACGAACCGGATGATGTGATGGAAATGTTTGATCAGGCTTACCTTACCGGAGGCGATATTTATCGTTCCAATGTACTGATGACCTGTAACTGGCTTGTTGGAAGAGGAAGATTTGAAGAAATTGACGAATTGGATGATCTTTTCATTCCGCCATCGGGAGCATTGGCAGGAAAAGTATATAAAACGCTGATGTCACAAGTTACCGCAGGGAAAAAATTTGGAGGAATCAATGAAGTTGACGGAGTTAAATTTGATTTAAAGAAAAGTGAGATTGCCAATCTTGAAAATCTGGGATTGATCCCGATGGTCAACGAATACGGAAAAGTAATGGCATTCTCTGGTAAAACCTTATTCAACGGAGATAATTTAGGACTTCAGACCTATTCTGTAGTAAGAGTATTTGATTATGTAACCAAGGTATTGATGGACTTCTTAAACAGAAGAGCTTTTGAAAACTTTACTGCGGTGACCAGAAAAGAAATTATGAATCAGATTGTTCGTTTCCTTGACGGAATTACCGGTCCAGGAAAACTGATTGAAAATTTCGAGATTAGAAAATTTGAGCAAGATCCTGTACAAAAAGACAGAATACATTTGGATATCCATATGAAACCATACTTCCCGGCTAAAAACTTCCTTATCAAAATGGATGGGCATAAAGGCGATGACGGAAACGAATGGGATACCGAATACGAACAAAAATAGAAGAGTTTATTTCTTTAATATCATTTGTGTTTTTAAGCATAGAAGCGGTTTTGCTTCTGTGCTTTTTTTGATAAAATATGGGTAAATTCTTTGGAAATGATACACTATTTTGTTCTTTAAGAAAAGAACACTTTGATGGTCAGAAAGTAAAATTGTTTAAGATATTTTACATTGAAATTTAATTCAAGGTCAGATTATCTTCCTGTATTTTACAATTTCTAATTATTCAACTAGCATTTTAATGTATAAATGTGTTTTTTGGTAAAATCTCAAGGGAATTTTGTCAAATTTTGTAGATATTTATCTACAAACCTGTTTTAAGTAAAATTTTAATCCATTACGAATAATTCAATGATAATAAATTATTTATATCATGAAATAATTTGTATTTGTTTTATGCAGATGTTAATCTTATTTTTCATTGAATTATTTTTCAAAATTGATTTGTAATTTATTGATAATATTGCGATTACAAAAATTTGATAGATGAAAAACTGTTTGCAGGATTAAAAAATATTTCTACATTTGCTATGTAGATATTTCTACAGGAGAGTGAAAATTTAGAATTAATTTCACCTCATTAAGAATATATTCCATATTTGGTTTTTGTAAAGTATATATTTCGAACAAAAAAGCATCATAAAGAATATATTCCATTTTTGGTAGTATAAAAAGTTAAACCTAAATATATTAATTATGTCATTTAAGACCATTTTCGACTGCGTAGGAAAAACGCGTAATGTATTATCTGTAGAATACGCAATGCTACAGGAGACCGACAAAACAGGAAGACCCTCTTCCGTAACCCGTGGCGGTAAAATCTTTATTACCGTAGAAGGAACCGGGGAAACCGATCTTTTTGAGTGGATGACCAATTCATTTGAGAGAAAAGACGGAGTAGTAAAATTCATCAAAAGAGACAGTGATGCTACTTTGAAGGAACTGAAGTTCAAAGAAGCATACATCGTGAAATACACGGAAAATTTTGATGCATCCGGAGAAAATCCATTGACGGAAACTTTCGTACTTTCTGCAAGAGAGATAGAAATGGGTAATGCAAAGCATACCAATGAGTGGGTATAACCCAAACTTTCATTTAATTTCTTTAAACCAATATTGTTCAGATAGGGATTTATTGAAATAGTTTCAATTGTATCCTAATCTATTCAAAATTCAACGGTTAAAAGGTTTAAAGTAACAAATCAAATTATAACAATTAAAATTTACAATTATGTCATTTCAAGCCATATTAGATGTAGCAGGAGAAAAATACAATGTATTAAACATAAACTACGGTTTATTTCAGGAAACTGACGCTACGGGAAGACCATCAACCATTACCAGAGGTGGTAAAATAGAAGTAACTGTAGAGAGTACAGGCAAAACAAATTTATTCGAATGGATGACCAATTCTTTCGAAAGAAAAGACGGAAGTGTTGTATTCTACAAAAGAGACAGCCAGGCAACGCTGAAAGAGTTAAAATTCTCTGAAGCCTATTTGGTGAAACACAAAGAGAAGTTTGATTCGGTAGGGGATAATCCACTCACAGAAACCTTTACTATTTCTGCAAGAAAAATAGAAATGGGAAGCGGAGCGTACGAGAATGAATGGGTGTAACTCATTGAATAATAAAAATGGGTAATCTTTACATTACCCATTTTTTTGCTTTTAGGAACTTGTTTCAATGCGGATAAGTTAAAATCCATCTACAGACAATCATCAACCAACAACTACAATATGTCGTTTTTATCAAAATTAGAATTAGACGGTAATACCTACAATATACTGGAATGCAAGTATACATTTGTACAGCCAATAGACACAACAGGAAAACCGAAAGGAATGCCAAAAGGCGGTGAAATCATCATCCGTATAGAAAGCACAGGGAATCCCGAATTATTGAGCTGGATGCTTGATCATAGCCAGGTCAAAAATGGAAAAATTGTTTATTACCGAAGAGATGCAATGAGCAAATTGCAGGAACTTATCTTTGAAAAAGCCTTCTGTGTACAGTTCACAGAACATTTTGATTCGAATAATAATGAACCTTTACAAATCGAAATGCAGCTGATGGCAAAATCATTTAATGTGAACGGAGCCCATCACGAAAAGCTTTGGAGTGAATAATCAAGTGTTAATATTCATTTTTTTTAAATTTACAACACAACACAAATTATGGAAAACGAACCTTTTAACCTTTCTATATTCGGAACATCACGATCTTTCAAAGAACAGCTTAATGATCCTAAGAATCCCAATGTCTATTGTCTTTTTATGATGGATGGCAAAGAGTTTCTCCTGAAAAACAGTTACAACACAGAGCTTCATCAGAAAACAGCAGATCACGATACTTTTTCTATTACCGTTCCAGATGATGCTTTGGATAGTTTTAAAGGGTATGTGCTGGAAAACTCCAAAAATATTCTTGGTAACAACATTACCATTAATTTCTGGCAATGGGGGAAAATTCAGCAATCGTTCAGCGGAATTATTGGCGGAGTTGACAATGCGAAGAATGAAGGTGGTGGTTATGGTGATTTGATTATCACAGGATTTTCCCCGAGTATTCTGTTGGAAAGCGGACAGGACTGCCAAAGTTTTGAAGACAAAACGTTAGAACAGATCATTGGTGAAGTTTGTGAAATTTATCCAAGAGAAGCTAAGATAAAGGTAGATTTACCCAACGTAAAATACGCTCATCCCTTTACCGTTCAGTACAAAGAGTCAGATTATCAGTTCATTCGCAGGCTGGCAATACGCCACGGCGAGTTTTTCTATTACAATGGCGAAGAGCTGGTTTTCGGAGCAGGAACACAGCCTACCCTAAAATTACGAGAAGGCGATGATTTAATGGATGTTACCTTTTCTTTAAAAATCGGTGCGCAGGATTTTGGATTGATGAGTTATGATGCCCAAACCGGAGCTAGAATAGAAAAAGACGGTACATCTCAGCAAAGCGAGTTCAAGGCAAATCTTTTCCAAAGCGTTGCAATAAACCGTTCGAAAAACATCTTCAAAAAGAAGCCAAAAATGTACTTCAACCATACGGGAATCAGTAGCGGATCAGAATGGGAAATGCAACAAGCACTTCGTTTAGAAAAAGAAAAACGCGAAAACCTTATGCACATCAAAGCCCGAAGCTACAATCCTGCGGTAAGAATCGGAGGTCGCGTGGAACTTTCGGATATTAATGGCAAAGCGATGGAAACCTACCGTATCATCGAGATCAAACACATCCACGACCCAAGCGAATATTATAATGAGTTTACCGCTATCCCAGATTTGTTTAATGCAGCACCTTACATTGACACCGAAGCTTTTCCTAAATGCGAAGCCCAGTCTGCAAGAGTATTGGACAACAATGATCCTATGGGAATGGGCAGAGTGAGAGTGCAATTCCCTTGGCAGGAAGAGAAAAACCAGATGACACCGTGGATACGATTGATACAGCCCCACTCTGGAGCAGGTAAAGGTTTTCATTTTATTCCGGAGATTGGCGAGGAAGTTTTGGTGGGCTTTGAAAGTGGAAATGCGGAGAAACCTTTTGTGATGGGAACGCATTATAATGGCTCAGAAACGAGTTCTTATCATACAAGTGGAAATGATAAAAAAGTAATCCACACCCGAAGTGGAACGAAGATTATTTTAAACGATGCGGAAGGTTCTGTTTTTATAGAAGACCCGAGTGGGAATACCTATCTTATGGATGGTGCTGGAAATATTAATTTGAATGCACCGAATGATATGACGTTTACAGCAGGTAAAAATATGAATATCAATGTGGGACATAATATAACAACGAATGTGGGTATGAATTCCTCAGAAACGATTGGTATGAATAAGACCGTTAGTGTAGGGATGATGAGTATGAATAATGTAGGGACTGATTTTATTACCAATGTTATTGGGAAAATGACCCATTACATAAAAGGAGATATGGAAACTTTTGCTGATAAAGAACATAAAACTGTTGCTATAAAAGGTATGGAAGTAAGTAGTGAAAATAAAATAGAACATCACGCTGAAAAGGAAGTACAGAATAACAGCGGAGAAAAATCCAAAAATTATTGATATGAGTATCGAATATTTTGTAGAAGGAAAAATAAAAACTCAGGTAAAAGGAGATTATTCGGCATTTTCCAAAGAGAATATCATTTATAATACTATTACTTCCGTAGAACAGAAAGGAAATGAAGAAGGGATAAAATACAACAACCCCAAAAAAGTAAATCCTAATGACAGGCCAACAAATCTTATCGATGTAAGTCTCAATCTTTTTTTTGACGGAACACAAAACAATAAAACAAATACTACTCTTGGCAGAAATTATGAAGAATCCAATCATGAAGATGATAGTTATACCAACGATTTTTCTAATGTGGCACGAGGATATGACGCTATAGATCCAAATGCGGAAAACCAAATTAGGGTTTATATTGAAGGAATAGGAACAACAGATATGGAGAGTGATACCATATTGCCCGGTGTAGGTTTAGGAACCGGAGATACGGGTGTTCCTGCAAAAGTAACGAAAGGTTGTGTAAAAGGAGCTGAAGCTTTGAAGGGGTATGCGGGAAAAAATATTCATCTTAAGGTAAATGTTTATGGTTTTAGTCGAGGTGCCACTGCAGCAAGGCATTTTGTACATATTGCTACTAACCCCTGTCGAGTTCTTAAATCGTCTGAGAAAAAAGGGATGGCACTTCCTCCACACGAAGCTGAAGGAAAACGAATTGAAGTAAATCAAGATGACGAGCTTGTTCTGAAGCACGGTTATTTTGGAGCTTGTTTAAGATATTGGGAGGTTTTGCCACAAAAAATAACCTTTAATTTTGTTGGTCTATATGATACGGTAGCTTCCTATGGTGTTGACCATAGAGGAAAAGAAGTTTTCGGTGTTCCTGTAATAGATAATGATACAAAGCAATTAGGTTTGGATGATGTATCCAAAGCCTATTTTGTTCTGCAGATTGCTGCTGATGATGAATTTCGGGATAATTTTGATTTGACAAATATCAAAAATTCAGGTGTAAAAGGATTAGAATTTACCTTACCCGGGGTTCATTCTGACATCGGAGGATGCTACGTTAATGGAAGCAAGGAAAGTGTTGATCTCTTTACAGAAGAAGGAAGCACGGAAAAATGTGAGAGATATAGAAAAATCCTGATAGAAGAAGGTTGGTATCAACCTGATGAAATATTCACCAGAAGGATTTCTCCACATGTGCATGGTGTAGATGCCAGACATATTTTAACTGGCACAAGAAAAAAACTCTATAATACTTATGATAAAGTTGCTCTTAACAGTATGTTTCATTATTCAAAGCAATTTGAGGTAAAGTATGATGAAAAATCACTTAAATCTCACACAATCCAAGACGTATTTTTAATGAAAGTATACAATCAGCTATTAGGATATATGAACGCTTGTACTCAGCTGAGAAGCGGATATGTGGAAGAATATAACAGAACCAATTCTTCAGGAAATTATACTGAAAAGTTAAAAACATTACAGTATGAGAATTTTATTGATCCTAATGATCTTAAAACTTTAAGAAATCAATATCTTCATTGGTCAGCAAGTGTTACCAAATTTGGTTTAGGACCAAGAATAGGAAAAGTAGCGAATGGAAAAGAGCGTAAAAGAAATATACAGGATGGATAATATAAAATTAAAATATATTTTTCAAAATATTGTATGCTTTATATTTTGTATTCAACTAATGCAATGTCAAAAAATGAGAGATAAAAAAATGGCTTTTCAGGTGGAGATATGTTCTCCATCAACAAAATATAGAATAGAACCTGTAGCAGATAAAATTAAAACATTAGAAGGTACTCCTGCAGGATTACCATATGGTGGTTCTTCCGGGCGATGGGGAGATTCCGGATCAACCTGGACAGAACAGTACGGAACACCTATTGGTGCTGATATCACTTATTATTCTCCCTACGAAGATGCTTTTTACAGATTAAATGTAGATTTCCCTGTAGATACCATAAAAGATTATATGGAGCGTGCTTATTCGAGAAAAGATGATAAGGATGATGAAACTCAGGAATATAAAAGATTAGGCAGAGGTTATGAGTCAGGTGGTGGAAAAGCATACGATAGTTTTTCTACTTTAGTTTTCGGTTTTGCTCCAAAAGGGATGGTTGTAGTATGGCTTAATTTTGGAAATACACGTATTGAACTGGGGCGTTATCAGGCAATAATTATCACCAATAAAGAGGAAATAGCTAAAGCTAAAGAAAATTACACTAAAATATTTAGAATAACTACCGAATTCAGCTACAAAACTATGAAAGAAATTGGTGGATATCCAAGCCCTCAAGAAACGTCTCAAAAATGGGATAACTATAGGATGCGTTATCAATGGCGTCCTGTGGTTTCTTCTCAAAACCCTAAATTCAGATTATTTGAAATTCTTAATTACACTTTTAATGGTGAAAAAGAAGGCGCATTAAGACCTTGGGTTTTGGATATGCCTTATAAACAGCGAGCTATTCCTCAGGAAATGGTATTTTTTTGGGAGACGGGGAAAGAAAAGTCTGAAAAGTTTAATGCAAGAGCTTTTTTCGATTGGGAAAAAACCAATGAAGCTTTTAAAAAAGAAAAGGGTAAAATAGATATGCAGGTACAAATTTCGGATGACAATAATTCAATTGAGATTTTGCTTAATGGCAAACCTTTGGAAACTGACAGTATTCGTATTTACCAATGGGAAGGAGATTATAAGGAGAGCTATAAGTAAAATAAAAGCCTTTAAGAAATCAATATCTTTACTGGTCAGCAAGCGTTACCAAATTTGGTTTAGGATCAAGAATAGGAAAAGTAGCGAATGGAAAAGAGCGTAAAAGAAATATACAGGATGGATAATATAAAATTAAAATACATTTTTCAAAATATTGTATGCTTTATATTTTGTGTTCAATTAATACAATGTCAAAAAATGAGAGATAAAAAAATGGCTTTTCAGGTGGAGATATGTTCTCCATCAACAAAATATAGAATAGAACCTGTAGCAGATAAAATTAAAACATTGGAAGGTACTCCTGCAGGACTGCCATATGGTGGTTCTTCCGGACGATGGGGAGATTCCGGAAAAGGTTGGACAGAACAGTACGGAACGCCTATTGGTGCAGATATCACGTATTATTCTCCCTACGAAGATGCTTTTTACAGATTAAATGTAGATTTCCCTGTAGATACCATAAAAGATTATATGGAGCGTGCTTATTCAGTTTGGGATGATCTTAAAGGTGAAACACAGGAATATAAAAGGCTGGGAAGAGGGTATAAAGCTTCAAATGGTACTAATTCTTACGATAGTTTTTCTACCTTAGTTTTCGGTTTTGCTCCAAAAGGGATGGTTGTGGTGTGGCTTAATTTTGGAAATACACGTATTGAACTTGGGCGTTATCAGGCAATAATTATCACCAATAAAGAGGAAATAGCTAAAGCTAAAGAAAATTACACTAAAATATTTAGAGTAACTACAGAATTCAGCTACAAAACTATGAAAGAAATTGGAGGATATCCAAGCCCTCAAGAATCTTCTCAGAAATGGGATAATTACAGAATCCGTTATCAATGGCGTCCTGTGGTTTCTTCTCAAAACCCTAAATTCAGATTATTTGAAATTCTTAATTACACTTTTAATGGTGAAAAAGAAGGCGCATTAAGACCTTGGGTTTTGGATATGCCTTATAAACAGCGAGCTATTCCTCAGGAAATGGTATTTTTTTGGGAGACGGGGAAAGAAAAGTCTGAAAAGTTTAATGCAAGAGCTTTTTTCGATTGGGAAAAAACCAATGAAGCTTTTAAAAAAGAAAAGGGTAAAATAGATATGCAGGTACAAATTTCGGATGACAATAATTCAATTGAGATTTTGCTTAATGGTAAACTTTTGGAAACTGACAGTATTCGTATTTACCAATGGGAAGGGGATTATAAGGAGAGCTATAAATAAAGTAAAAACCTTTTTTATTTTTCAAAGGTTTCATTTTATCCCTGAAATTTGGGAAAAAGTTTTGGTAAGTCATGAATCTCAGAATGCAGAAAAACCGTTTGTAATGGGAACGCATTATAATGGCTCAGAAACGAGTTCTTATCATACAAGTGGAAACGACAAGAAAGTGATTCATACAAGAAGCGGAACCAAGATTATTCTGAATGACGCGGAAGGTTCTGTTTTTATAGAAGACCCGAGTGGGAATACATATTTAATGGATGGTGCTGGAAATATTAATGTGAATGCACCGAAGAATATGAGTTTTACGGCGGGGGAGAATGTAACTATCACTGCAGGAATGAATATAACAGCTTCTGCAGGAATGAATATTTCTGAGACTGCAGGTATGAATCACAGTAGTTTTGCAGGTGCCATGATGATGCAGAATGCGGTTGCGGATTATTCTTTGATGGCAGCGAATATTATGGAAGTAGCGAAAGGTGAGAGAAAATCTAAAGCTCAAAAAGTGACAGACCAGTCTAAAGAGAAGAAGATAATTTCGGAAGAAAAGAATGAAATTCATACCAAAGGTACTTTTAATAACAATAGTGGAGAGAACTCAAAATTACACTAATTATGGCAGGCGGTAATATTACTAGAATAATTGGTGGAAGCAATACGATAGAAACCGAGACTTGGGAAGTTTTTACTGAAGATTTTCATGCTTATGCAGTAAAAGGCAGCCACTTTACCGCAGATGGGGGTACAATTATTGGAGAGCCGAAAGAAGCACCATCTACTGGGCAATATTTTGTAAAAGGTTGGTGGACTGATAAAAATGACAATGCAATTACAAAAGCACGGATTGGGGATACAATAAGATTTCACATTGAAACAAGAAATATACCTAAAAATGATAAATTTATATTTAAAATAATTGATTACGATGGAGTATTATCTAATAATGAATTAGATATAAAAGCATACTATCCTAATCAAGAAATTACAATACAACAAGAAAATGAAACTGTAACAATAGAGTGGACATTAGGAAAAGGAACATTGTCATTAATAGAAAGTGAAGGAGATGAAGTAGAATATTTTGTTAGATGTATTTATAAAAAAACCGTAGATCTCCCAGATAGTACTAGCAACTATTTAAAAGTCTATAATACTCTGTTTCCATTAAAAATGCACCAAAGATCTTTTGCTCCATGGGATAAATTTGGAAATATGATTTTTGATAAGCTAAGACCGAATAATTTTTATGGAGATGGAAGAAGCTTTTCTCTTGTAGATAATTTTTTGGAAACATCAGAAGATAACCTAGAAACGAGATATAAAAAATTAAAGGCTAGTGGACAAGTCATTTCAAGATTATATCAAAAAATTGAATTCGATTACTATAATAATGATATTATCGCAGATAAAACAATAGCAATTTGTAATATGACCAGAGGACAATGGTTTTTTCTACCTTTAGACTTTTCAACAGGACATAAAATTAATGAATCACCCTCTCATTCAGAATACTATGGAGAACACAGTTTTATTAATTCTTCAGGAGAAAAAGGAGTTGTAAATATGGAAATTGAAGGTTCTGATCCTATGGTAATGCCGGCTCCTGATATAGCCTGGAAATTATTAGTCCGCCTGACACTTGACCATGACAATAAAACACTCAATATAAAAGGAGTGGGATATGGTAAGGAATTCCCAGCTTATGAAGCTTTTATAGAGGATTCGCATGGAACACGTTTTTTTCTACACACCTATACCCCTTTAAACGAATTTGAATTATCAGGAGAACTAATATGGAATATGCCTGATTATTTTGGAAATGTTGACATTACTATTGAGGTAGATTTGGATAATAATGGATATTATTTCAAAAATAATTTAAAATCAGCATTATATACTTACAGTGAACTTTTAGAGGAAGATGCTTATATTGAAAAACTTTACGAGAATATATCAATAGAAGATTGGAACAAAATGCATTTAAATAAAAAAACCTCAAAAGATTTGTAATATGCTTTTCATCCCACTTATAATACTTAATTTATGTATTGAAATGATTTCTTTTTTTTTCATTTTTTGCTTTGAAAAAAGAGTACTTAAAAACATTGGCAATTTATTGTGTATATATCAATTTATATTTCATATTATTTTATTTAAGTACAGGAACTTTAATTTGGATATTATCAAAACTAAAAATTTATACAATTCCTCATGGCTTTGATACTTTTTGTGGCATTTTAATCTTAATAATTTTATTAGTACTAAGATTAAAAATACTAAAGTTTTTAAATAAATATTTTTATATATCGAATATTTTGATAATTCTTCTACTTCTTTGCTCGGTCTTTTATATTTATATAGCTTATAATCCTAAGCTCTAAATTTTTTATATAAACATTGTACTTTATTTTAACGTGATTTCGGGATAAGAATAATTAAATTTATGATACAAAAAAGCAGAAAAATTATTATATTTAAGGTATTGAAATTCAAATATTTAACTAAAATTTCTGCTATTATTTCTGATTATATAA